>CALEEY010000026.1 GCA_937877085.1 uncultured Bacteroidota bacterium | reverse complement strand
TTCATGGCGCCAAGTTGGAAACAGGAAGAAGCCGATATTCGATTGACACAGGAGGCCGTAGCTTTTATTGACAACAGCGTAAATAATAATCCCACGAAGCCGTTTTTCCTTTATTACAGCCTGTCTGCCCCGCATATCCCCTTTACTCCCCCCGATTTTATTAAGGGTGCCAGCAAAGAGGGTCCACGCGGGGACATGAATGCCTTGGTGGATTGGGTGGTTGGACAAATTAGGGCTGAGCTCGAGAGTAAGGGGGTGCTGGACAATACGATCTTGATTTTTACCAGCGACAATGGCGCTCGCAGAGGCGCGAATGGGCATAACTCGGCTGGCCCGTTTCGAGGATCTAAGAATACCGCGTACGAAGGTGGTCACCGGGTTCCTTTCATCGTTCGGTGGCCGGGGCACATAGAGGCTGGGGCACGCTCCGACGTACCCATAAGTCTGACGGATATGATTGCAACGTTTGCCGAACTAGCCAATTATGACCTGCCAGCAGATGCCGCCGAGGATAGCTACCCTGTTCTGCCCGCCTTTTTCGGCAAGGAAGACGCAGCAACGCCTCGTCCGGCCTTGATCGCAGACACCAGCTTTGGCGATTTCTCAGTTCGCAGCGGAAATTGGAAACTGGTCACTTTGAACCCATCGCCTCGGAATGGTTTGGAACAGGTCACATATGAGCTCTATGACATGGATCAGGATCCCTACGAGGCCACAAACCTTGCCGCCGTCCATCCAGATAAGGTCGAACAGCTCAAGCAATTACTGGACGATACCAGGAATACGGGTTTGCGGTTTTTAAACCGACAGTAAGTTGATTCAAAAATCGGATGGGAGTCGATTTTTCTGGGCGCCTCCCCCTGCTGTTCCTTGTTGCGACCTCCGTTTCTAGTTGCGACCTGCTGCGCGGGCCCGTAACGCTTCCCAGCGCTGCATAACCTCTTGAAGTTGCATTCTAGCCGCGTCGCACTCTGCAACTTGGCGCTCGGTTGGTCCCACTTCTGCGGCTTGCAAAGCCATGGCTGCGCTCATCAGACTCGCACTGACTCCATTTAGACTCGGCGGACCTGAAGGAGCCGCACCGCCAAAGCGTTGGCCGCCGGACGGGCGGGGCTCCGGCGCAAGGGCTTCAAGCTCCGTCTTCAGACTGGCGTCTTTAACGCGCGCCACCAAAGCCCGAGCTTCCTCATAGGCCGTATTGGCAGCAATCGAACCGTCATACATCTCGCGCGAAAGCGACGCGATGTGCTCCAGTTCAGCCGAAGATGTCTTTACGCGAGGGTCGAGGCGTAGAACCAAGGGTTGTTCGATCGGACGGCCACCAACTGTGAGCCGGACGGTGTACTCCCCGGGAGGCGCCCATGGAGCGTTCACCGACGGGTAGGTATGTCCTGGAACGGCACCCGTGGCGCCACCGCCTTCACGGGGTTCTTCGCCAATGGGTTCGTAGCGGAGGTCCCACGAGAAACGGTGCATCCCTTTTTGGGTAGAAAGCACCATCTGAGGAGCCGGCCAGTACAGCGGAACGCGGCAGTTCGGCGCGGAAGGATTTACCTGGCAAATCTTATCATAGCCCGCGGGATCGAGAGCGGGATCTGGAGAAAGTACAGGGTCAGCGCTCGACAGCGAACGCACAACGATTCCGTGTGAATCTAGGATATCCAAGGTCACTGGCCCGGCCGCGTTGGAGGCCAAGTAGTAATCAATGAGGCCCCCAGGCGGAGGGTTCTCTCCATGAGGCAGTTCGGGTGTCCATTCGGTGGCACTATTGGTGCCGAAACGGACTCTGACCGCCGTGGCTGGTTTGAATAGGAACGCGTCTTTCGTTTTTTGCGCTTCCGCCAGTTGCCGGAGCGGCGTCACGTTATCTAAGATCCAGAAACCCCGGCCGTGGGTGCCCGCCACTAAGTCGGAGCAGAGGCAGGTCTCGTCGTCTTTTACCTGGATATCGCGAACGGACGTCGACGGCATGTTGAGTCTCAAGGATTGCCAGTGCCCACCATCGTCAATAGAAAACCAGATCTGTGTTTCGGTAGCTGCATAGAGCAAGCCCGGCTTGCGGGGATCTTCGCGAATAGAGTTGGCAACGGCACCCGGTGCGAGCCCCGTGTTGATTTCCGTCCACGTCATTCCGCCGTCGTGCGTGCGCCAGAAATGCGGGTTCATGTCGTCAATGCGCATGGTGTTGGCGGCCGCATACGCGGTAACTTTGTCAAAATGGCCAGCTTCGATATTGAAAATGCGAGTCCATGGCTGAATGGTAGGCGGCGTTACGTTTGACCAGTTGGCACCTCCATCCATGGTTACCTGAATATTACCATCGTCTGTGCCCGCCCAAATGACATTCACATCCATGGGCGAAGGGGATAAGGCCGTAATGGTGCCTTGAGCGCTCACTTCTACGGATGCAGCATATTTGCCCGCACTCTTTGGCGCTGTCCACGTGGCGCGCGACAAGTCGGGGCTAATTCGGGACCAGCTCGTGCCACGATCCAGGGTCTTCCAAACCGCGTTTGAAGTATAGAAAAGCAGATCAGGATCCAACGGGGACCACTGGAGAGGCATCGTACGGACGTTTCGGTTGAATGGACCCCCGCGAGGACCCATGTCGGGGCCTACGCTTGAAGTCTGTGCTGTTCGTCTGTCGTAGCGAGTGACGTCGCTGCGGCTGCTGCCATAAACAACGTCTGGATCCCTTGGGTCGGGCGCGGCCATACCATATTCCTGAATATTGACGGGGTGCCAATCGGCAAACGTAATCATACCATCATCCGAACGGGAAGCGACGCATGCGGAACCAGAGTCTTGCTGTCCCCCACACAAACGGTAGGGGAAGTCGTTATCGGCCGTCACGTGATACATGGCGGCTGTGGGCTGGTTGTACCAGTTGCTCCACGATTTACCTCGGTTTCCCGAAATGACGGCGCCTTGATCGGAAACGGCCAGAATGAGGTCGGGGTTGTTCGGATTGATCCAGATCTTTTGATAATCGTCTCCTCCGTAGGCCCCTCGAATGGCCGTCCAATGAACTCCGCCGTCGTCACTCCGCCACATGACTACCGTGGCACTATAAATCACGTTTTCGTTCTTTGGATCGACGGTTATGGTGGGCAGGTCACCGCCGCCAATACGCGCCAGCGGCCGCGTGTCCACGTGAGCCGTGGCGGCCCCCATTGGACCCTCGGGAACGTTTACCGGAGTCCAGTGCTCACCGGCGTCCGTGGATGTATACAATCCCACAACGCCGGTCGTGCTCGTGGGCTCTTCCCCCTTGGGCGTACCAGCTACCATGGCGTACAGGAGCTTCGGATTGGTCGGCGCAACGGCCAAATTGGCCTGGATAACGTTCGGGAGCCCTTCGGAAAGAGGCTTCCAAGTCGTTCCTCCGTCTGTCGATTTGAAAATGCCCGTGTCGGCGCCGCCAAAGGCGAGGCCCTCCCGGAAGCTCTGCTGTTGGGGCCAAAGGGTGGCGTAGAGGGTGTTCGGATCCTTGGGGTCCATTAACAGGTCATTGGCACTGGTATACTCATCTCGATAAAGCACTTTTTCAAAGGTCTTTCCTCCATCTAATGACCGATAGACACCTCGCTCTTCATTGGGGCCATAGGGGTGTCCGAGAACGGCAACGAACAGTCGATTGGGGTTTTTAGGATCAACAACCACGTCGGCAATCATTTGGCTGTCGCGTAGTCCCAAATGCGTCCAGGTGGCGCCGGCATCAATAGATTTGTACATCCCGTCCCCCGTGGAGAGGTCAGGGCGAATAATGCCGCCGCCGCTTCCCAAGTAGATGACGTTTGGATCGGATGGGGCCACGGCAATGGCACCAATCGAACTGGTAGGTTGTTCGTCGAACAAGGGCTCCCAGTTGGAGCCGTAATCGGTAGAACGAAACACACCGCCGTTGTCAAACCCGATGTAAAACACGTTTGGCTGGCTCGGGACTCCGTCCAGTGCTCGTGTGCGCCCCGCGCGAGGCGGCCCAATGGAGCGCCAATGCATGTCGCCGTAGAGATCTTGGGATTGGGCGACGGAAAAGTCCGCTGGTACCCAAAGAAGGGCGGTTATCAAAAGAGCGAATCGGAGGATCGAGGGGCGCATGGAGGGTTCCTTCCTTAGAGTTGACAGGCAAAGCGGACTAGCAATAGACATAAAATATTCTACAATTACAATGGCTACTTAGAAGGTCCAATGGTTGATCAGAGGGTTAATCCGAGGTCTTCTGCCGGGAAGCTCCTGAGTTATTTCAAGGTTCGATCCTGAAATGGGCACGCTCCCTTCTACCAGAGAAGGCCAGAAACGATTGCGTTCGGAAGGGCGTTAAACGGTAGACCATCTCAGGGCGCGCAGATCAAGTAAGATGTGCGGCAATTTTCATCCGTCAGGCATTTCCTGGCCCATTCAAGTTGATTGTGGATCGAACAATTATCACCGTACATGACCAGATGCAGTCAGGCTATCAGTACGTTTTAACGGAGCCGGTAGGAATCGGCTTTGAGCCCGATTTTTGCCCAGATCTGAGCCCACCTGAAATGTTGGAGCTTGGGGTGTTTGGAGGCAAATACATGACGGACTGTGTCGACGAATTTCCGGATGAATGGTTTGAAAAAGCTCGTCTTTCACCCTCAAAGTGTGATCCGAGTTATAACTATTTTGGAGTGTTGGCATCTCAGTCCTTGGCGGTTTGGCGAGAAAAAGGATGGATATTTGCGGATGACCCTCGGGGCTGGTTTCAGTGGTATTGCCGCTACTATATGGGTAGACGCGGCCCCGACGATGCCCGTCAAATTCGTCGCTGGAAGGCCATGACACGCCATCTGGCGCAAATCAAGAAAAACTGCCCAGAAAAGGCGATGGATTGCCGAAAACGGCAGCGGCAAGCTCTTCTTCAATGGGGATACGACACCCGCAAGGTTTGAGCAGTTGTTTGTGGAGAATGGCTATCTTTAAAATGGTGGGCGCAAGCTCGTTGTATTTCTTACGCCGCAATCGCATCCTTCACATCTCATTTTAGACCAACTTTTTGATGATCAGATTCTTAGGTTTTGTCACCGTCCTAGTCCTTTTTACGAGCGTTTCCATGGAGGTGAAGGCTCAATCTGGCAGCGAAGAGGGCTTTCTTTTTGAAGTTGGAAAAGTTGACAGTGTTTATTCCACCGTTCTGAAGGAACAGCGCCAATTTTGGATTCATCTTCCCAATCAGGGAAATCTGATCAAAGGGCAACAATATCCTGTAATTTATCTCCTAGATGGCGGCGTGCATTTGGGCGGACTTGCCATGGTTCAAGAGTATTACAACTTTTTTCGACTTCCCGAAATGATCGTAGTCGGAATCTCGAACAGAATTCACCGAACAAGAGACCTGACGCCGACGGTCATCGAATCCCGGAATGGGATGATGGCGGACGAGTCGGGAGGCTCTGAAGCGTTTACATCATTTATTGCTGATGAACTCATTCCGTTCATCGACTCTAAATATCCCACAACTATCCATCGAACACTCATTGGGCACTCATATGGAGGCTTGTTCGCGGTCAATACGCTCGTCTATCATCCGGAATTGTTTACCAATTACGTGGCCATAGATCCGAGTTTGGATTGGGACGATCAGCGCTGGATGGAGGGAGCTTTGACTACAGCAGCGACCCAGAATTTTGCGGGTAAGGGACTGCATGTCTCTATGGCAAACGAAATAGTTCGCTTTTCGGATCAGCTTACCATTGATAATGTGTCCTCGGATACGACTGAATTCAGCTTAGGAGTTCGTTCGACATTACAATTTGTGAATCAATTGGAGCAAGATCCTCCCCAGGGACTGCATTTTGGTTGGAAGTTTTACGAGGAGGACATCCACGGTTCCATTCCGCTAGTTGGGATGCGGGACGGGCTCGTGTTTTTGTATGATTTTTGGCGGCTGAAAACGCCCTCTCTATACAACGACCCGAATACGTCTACGGCGAAGATCGTATCGCTGATTCGGGCCCAGAGCGAAGCGCAAACAGCCGGTATGGGGTATGCTTCACCCATGGTAGAGGAGTTGTTAGACATGCTGGGGCACATGTCAATGGATAGTAATCAGACGGAAAAAGCTCGAGCTGTTTTCGAAATTTCGTCGGAGTATTATCCAGAAAGCGAATCTGCACACGCCTCCATGGTCGACATGTGCGTGGCTCTGGCCGATCTGGAGTGCGCCATGAATCATGCTAAGCTGGCGGATGGGTTAGCCGGTGGTGGTGACTACGTAGAACGCGTCAGGTCCCAACTGGGCAATGATTAGCGTGGGGTGTGCTTTCAAACAAAAAGAGTTAATACAGTATGCGCAGAAGAGATTTCCTGAAAGGATCGTTGGTGTCGGGGGTAGGTGTTGTAAGCCTTTCAGCGACGTCTGTAGCAGAAACGTTTTCGGGCCGTGACTCTCGAGGCGAAGCATCGATTGCGCCTGTCGACCTTCGATGTGAATCTTTATCTGAACCTCTCGGGATTGACGCGGCTGTGCCCCGTCTTAGTTGGAAGCTAAAAGCGGTTGGAAATGCCCGCAATCAAGTCCAATCGGCCTACAGGATTCAGGTTGCCACGACCCGGATGTTGCTTTCGTCGGATACTCCCGATTTGTGGGATAGCGGGTGCGTCGTGTCCGACCGTCAATTGCACGTGGAATACCAAGGGCAGTCCCTTAAAAGTGGCACCCGTTGCTATTGGAGAGTAGAAGTTTGGGACCAAGAGGGGCTACAATCTACCCAAAGTGAGGTTTCTTGGTGGGAAATGGGGCTCCTTTCTGCTTCAGATTGGACCGGGGCCTGGATTGGGGCCTGGATTGGGGACTGGATTGGGGACGCAAAAGAACTACCAGAGGATGATGCAGGTTACTATGAGGATGACCCGGCACCGCTTATTCGCCGGAGTTTTTGGGTAAATAAGCCAGTTAGGCGGGCGCGACTATATGCCACGGCGCTTGGATATCACGAATTACGACTCAATGGCGCGGCAGCGAGCGATCACGTCCTCGATCCTGCGTGGACGAGCACCGAAAAGCGGGTGTATTACGCCACACACGATGTGACCGAGCGTTTGAAGGAGGGCGAAAATGTTATCGGAGTTATGCTGGGAAATGGGTGGCATAATCCGCTGCCGCTGCGCATGTGGGGCCGAATCAACCCCCGCGAGCATCTTCCTGTTGGCCGGCCAAAGTTTTTGTCTGAAATGGTCGTTGAATACCAAGATGGCTCGATGCAGCGCATTGCAAGCGATGACACCTGGCGGATGACCTCCGGACCGCTGCTGCGAAATAGCGTCTATCTCGGCGAATCGTACGATGCCAGACTCGAACAATCCGGTTGGGACCGTCCGGGATTTGATGACTCCGCATGGGGGCGGGCGACGGCTTCAGCGTCTGACGCTTTCGGTTCGGCAGCCGGTGAACGATGCCAGGCCTCTCCAATCCCACCGATTCGGGTAACGAGAAGGGCATCTGCCATTAGCCTACACGAAGTCGAGGCTGGCGTGTACATTTTTGATCTTGGGCAGAATTTTGCTGGATGGGCACGGCTTCGGGTCACGGGACCGAGAGGCACCACCGTTCGGATGCGTATGGGCGAACTGCTCCACGCCGACGGAACCCTTAATCCGATGACCGCTGTAGCTGGTCAAATAAAGGGCCTGAAGAAAGACGGAACGCCGCAAGGCGGCCCGGGAGCTCCCGAAATAGCCTGGCAGGCCAACTCGTATACCCTTCGAGGTGGCGAAATGGAAGAATACACGCCACGTTTCACCTTTCACGGATTTCGCTACGTAGAGGTGACCGGATTTCCAGGAAAGCCAGACCTTTCTTCCGTTGAAGGCCTCCGGCTCAACACCGACGTCGAATCGGTCGGCACATTCAGTTGCTCCAATGAACGATTCAATCGCATCCACAACATGGTGAGATGGACCTTTTTGAGCAATTTGTTCAGCGTACAGTCCGACTGCCCCGCCCGCGAGAAATTCCAGTATGGTGGGGATATCGTGGCCTCTAGCGAGATGGCCATCTACAACTAC
Source organism: uncultured Bacteroidota bacterium (assembly GCA_937877085.1). Taxonomy (GTDB): domain Bacteria; phylum Bacteroidota; class Rhodothermia; order Rhodothermales; family UBA10348; genus UBA10348. Next base: position 63,193 of record CALEEY010000026.1, on the reverse strand, counting down.
GACATGGCTACGTTTTATGCCAAATCCGTGTCTGATTTTAGAGATGCTTCCCTTGATGGCTGGTTTACCGAAACGGCGCCTTACGTAGGTATTTCCGCCGAAAACTATGCGAAGGGAGCCGGGCCAATTGGCTGGGGGCTGGCTCATCCGCTGTTGGTCTCCCAATTGGCTCAATATTATGGCGATCTTCGCCTTGTAGAAGACCATTATGACGCCGCTAAGACCTGGGTGGACTTGCTTGAAGCATCATCCGAGAACTACATCATAGACCGATGCATCGGAGATCATGAAAGCCTGGACCCCAAACCCATCGAATTGATCGCCACGGCGCAGTTTTACCAGGCGGCTGCGATGGTGGCTGAATTTGCGGTGATTCTCGGGAAAAAGGCCGATATCGAACGCTACCGAGGACTTTCGGGGCAAATCAAACAGGCGTTTGTGGAGCGCTTCGTGGAACAGGGAACAGGGCGCGTTGGGATTGCAACTCAAGCAGCGCAATCCGCTGCGTTGTATATGGGACTCGTCCCCGATTCCGAGGCTCAAAACGCGGTAAAACGCATGGTCGATGCGGTGCTGGTGGATCACGAAGGCCACATTGCCACCGGTATTTTTGGAACGAAGTATCTGTTGAATATGCTGTCGAGCACGGGCCATTCGGAAGTCGCTTACCGTATGGTCGATAAGGATACGTACCCAGGATGGGGGCATATGCTCGAAAATGGAGCTACAACGCTATGGGAGACATGGGCTCAGAGCGATAATGTCTATTCCCAAAATCACCCTATGTTTGGCGCAGTGAGCGAGTGGTTTTTCAAATCATTGGGCGGAATTGAGCCCGTGCGAGAGGCCATTGGCTTCAATAGGTTTCGTATCGCACCGTTTATGTCTCAAGACCTGGAATGGCTCGATGTCAGTTATGCTTCGGTGCGCGGCCCCATATCGTGCAGTTGGCGCCGAACGGGGGACACCATTCAGATGAACGTTAATATCCCCGTAAACACGAAAGCGGTCGTGCAAATACCGGCTGCGAAGGCATCATTGGTGCAGGAGGGGGGACAGCCGATTACCGAGTTGCCATTCGTCCGGGTGCTGCCCAGTCGGTGGCCGGGAATGGTGGAATTCGAACTCGGCTCAGGTCGGTTTCAATTTATGGCTAGCATTTAACGTGACGCCGGTTTATACGGGCCGCCGTAACCCGCCACGAGTTTGTCCGTTCGATGTCTGAGTTGGTTGAGGATGTCGAGATAGGCCGGATCTCCCGCTAGATTTATGGTCTCCATGGGGTCCTCGAAGAGATCGTACAGTTCTTCGTAGATGGGCGTCTGCTCAAAATATCGAGCATATTTGTAGCGTTCTCCGCGAACACCTTCATGCTTTGGAATCTGGGGGTGATCGTAGAGGTGTTCGACAAAAAAATCGGTCCTCCAATCCGGGGGCACTTCTCCGCGAAGAAGAGGCACCAAGCTTCTTCCTTGCATTTCTGGAGGTACTGCAACACCAGCCATTTCGAGCAAGGTTGGCGCAATATCGATGTTTAGAACCGGTTCGGCGGGCGTTTTGCCGCGAAGTCGCTGTTCGCTCCGTGGATCAAATACGATGAGTGGAACCCGAATTGACAACTCGTAGGGGAGCCATTTGCCGGCGTATCCGCGTTCCCCGATGAAATAACCGTTATCCCCCATGAGAATCACGATCGTGTTATCAGCGAGATCCAATTCTTGTAATCGTTCCATTACGCGTCCGATTCCTGCATCTACGCCGCTTATCATCCGAAAATAGCCTTTCGTCATTCCTTGCGCCTTTTCGGGGGTGTCAAACCGCCAATGCCACCGTTCGCGGTTCAACGAGGCGTCTTTGAGGAATTCGGGGAGTGCTTCGAAAAACGCTGGGTCGGATAAGGGTGGATCTGGTATGGTTACGTCGACATACTTGTTGTCCATGGCGGCTGGCCAAATGAACTGCCGCTCGTCGCCATCGTCGGCATGAGGAGCGTTGAAACTAAGCGTAAGGGCGAAGGGCATCGATTTGTCCATCGCGTTCAGGTATTCAATCGCGCGGTCGGTCGTGATGTCCGTAAGGTGGCGAAAGGAGCCATCGGCCTGTTTTTTGAGGTAGGGCGCCGGGGAAAGGGGCTCAAAAACGTCAAAAAGGGCCTTCGCCACGCCGGGCTCCGTGTTGACGCCAAATTTTCCAATGAATCCAGTTCGATATCCCGCCGTCCTCAACAACGCAGGATAGCTTTGCTCCGTCAGGGTGGTCGCTAGGGGCGGCGTCCCAAATGTGTATTGATGGGTCCGCTCGACGAGGCCCGTCAAGATACTGGCCCGACTGGCGGCGCAGATGGGAGTCGTCACGAACGCGTATTCAAACCGGATTCCGTTGGCGGCCATTTGATCCATGTTCGGGGTTTCGAGCATGGGATTGACCACGCCTAGCATGTCGAACCGCTGATCGTCGGTGATGATAAACAGGAGATTGGGCCTGCTGGGTTGACCATTATCGAATGCGGGCTCGAGGAAGCCGGAGCATGCCAAGACAGCTAGAAGTAGTAAAACTCTGTTCACAGCACGATTCCTATCAAACGTAGAGTGGAAAAATCAGCGGATGCGCAACGCCCCTAATCTAACCATATTCTGACTAGATCTACTTCATCATCTTAACCAACTCGCTATCTGGCGTTAGAAGGTTCAACCCAAAACAGCTACTTTTAGGAGTACAAGAGTTGGATCCCAATTACACCCTTTCCCCTAGTTTCGAGCTTTTACATGAAAGTATTTCTAACAGGAGCCTCGGGCTATATCGGCAGACACGTTGCTCTAGAACTGTTGTCTCGAGGGCATGAAGTCATTGGCTTGGCAAGACAAGCTTCGATTAGAACGGAGTATTCGAAAGAGGTTGTATGGTGCTATTCAGACCTAAAGGATTTCGACCAGTATTGGACCATGCTAGAGTCCTCAGATGCCGTTGTCCACTGCGCCATGGACTATTCCTCGTCGGGCTCGGAAAACTCAGATCTTGACGCCGCATTCGTTTCGAGTATGCGCACTTTTCGAGGCCACTTCATTTACACCGGCAATCTCTTTTCAGAACGACAGGGCGCGGATCTTCAAATGGAGGAAGCTCTTCAGCTTAACAGCACGAATTGGAGATTTCAATCCGAAACTACCGTTTTGGAATCGCCCCACCTCAGGTCTGTTATCCGCCTAGGTTTCGTCTACGGCAGTACGGGTGGATATTTCTGGGAGATTTTATCCCCCGGAACCGTGGCGCACCTAGAAAGAGCTTCAATTCCGAAGGTGAACTGGCCTATGGTTCATGTAAGAGATGTCGCGTCTTTATACGCTTCCGTCTTAGAAACCGCGTCCGTCGGAGTATTTCACGCCTATGACGGGATGATAGATCTTGCCCCAGAAGTCATTGAAACAGCGCGATCCATTTATGAGGCCCACGGGATCTCGAGCCCAGAATCGCGACCCTATGTCCAAAGTTTGCTCCAAGCTTCGGTTTTAACCTCAAATAGGAGATCTTTATCAATTGGCTGGTTTCCTGCGTATCCAAGCTTCGCGGGTGCCGCTGAGGAATCGTTCGCCGAATTTATGAGTCAACCAACCCTACCATCGTAATGCAACCCATCCATTTAATCGAGCATCCGGAAGGTGGGCGGTACCTAGAAGTCTTCAGGTCACCCACGACAGTCACTTCACCAACGGGGAATGTCCGGAGTGCTCTCACTCATATTTATTTTTCCTTGAATCCTGGCGAATTTAGTCTATTCCACCGCGTTTCAAGCGACGAAATTTGGAATTTGTATCAGGGTATAGGAGTCAAGATTCACACGTGGGATGGCTCCCAAGCCCCACCCCAAACGGTTACGCTATCCGCAGAATCAAACACGTTTTGCCATGTTGTTCCAGCCGGGATGTGGCAGGCTGCTGAACCCGTGGCAGATACCGTATTGGTAGGTTGTTCCGTGGCTCCCGGATTCGAATTCGAGGACTTCGAACTGATAGATCCCGAGTCGGAACAGGCCGTTTGGATGCGGTCCAATCACCCAAACATGTCCAAATTCACGAGAAGCGACTGATTTGGTAACGCTTGGTGGCGTATCCCAAGGGCAGGAAGTCTTCACGCTCCAGTGCAAAAGCTGCTAGCATCTGCCCAGTGGCAGGACTGTGTTTGAACCCACTGCCCGAAAAACCGCAGCCTACGATCAAATTTGGCTCCATCCGGTCAATGATCGGTTCGCTGTCCGGAGTCATGGTGTACATGCACGTTTCAAGGATGGCTGGTTGGCTCGCATCCAGGCTCGGCAAATATTCCGCCACATAGCGCCTGATCAATTCGATATAAGGCGCCAGCGAAGCGTGGTCTCGATGGTCAGGGTCGGTTGGCGGCCCTCCGTGATATAACACCTTGACTAGGCCCGGATATTCGCAGGAAGGCAGTCCGTACATATCTGTCAGACGGGCATTAAAGAGAATAGGAAATCCATTGGCAACACTGCATGTTTCTTCGGGATCTCTCCAGTAGGTCACCGGGGTCAGAAGTGGTTGAAGGTGTTCTCTCAAGACCGGGAGCAGTTTGCCCGTCCAAGGACCTGCACAAACGACGGCCGTGTCAAGATCAATTTTACCCACTACCCCGTTGACGCTGGATCTCGACTCGATGCGTACGCCTGAACCAGGGATAGATCGGACCGAGCGGACGTCTGCCGCAACGATGCTTCCTCCCAAGCTTTGAAATTTTCTTTGCACCGCAGTGAGGCATCGATGAGCTAGGAGGATCCCTCCATTTGGGTCCCAAGCGGCGCCCCACGCTTCTGGATATCGCATCATCGGAAAGCGACGTGCAATTTCGTGACTTTCTAACCACTCGCAAGGACGTCCTCCCGCCCGGAGAATGTCCATGTGTTTTTTGAGGTAAGGATCCCCAGCCGTTCCAAAATTGAGCAGACCTGTTTTGACGAAAAGTAGTTCGTCCGACGCCTTTTCCAAGTCCTTCCAGCGATCCAAAGAATAATCCAGTCGATCCAATTCATTGTCGCCCAAAAAGCGGAAAGCTCTGGACTGTCCGTGTGAGCTTCCTCGCGTATGAGGAAGCGGAAATTGCTCGAAAAGGGTTGTTTTTACGCCGGCTTCCGCTAGATGCAGCGCCGTCCAAGCGCCAATAATACCGCCTCCAATAACTCCGGCCGTTCGAATCACGTTTTTGGTCCTTTTTGAGTTCTTGTTAGGGGTCATGAGTGATTTAGATTGATCCATTAAAAAATAGGGTGTTTAATAGTCATTCTCCTCGCCATTAGCGAGTTTCTGTTGGAATAATTGGGTACCATGCGCAGGAGTGCCAGACCTGTCGACTGAACGCCCGCGGATAGCGAGTAGAAACGTTTTTGAGTCGACGGCGGCATCAATCAGTAAACAAATCTACCATGCAGAGATCATTTGGGTTTTGGCGCACCTGGGCCCTCTTAGTTGGTGTCATGATCGGTAATGGCATTTTGTTGCTACCGGCCCTTTTGGCGCCTTATGGCAGCTGGAGCTTGCTGGGCTGGGTTTTTACGGGGGGTGGTACCCTTTTCATTGCGCTCATGTTTGGGTCTCTCGCACGGCGTATCCCCAAATTGGGCGGTCCATACGCCTACACACGCGAGGCTCTCGGGGATTTGCCCGGATTCCTGATCGGTTGGGGCTATTGGGTGTCTTTGTGCCTCGCAACGGCAGCGGGAGGTGTCGCTTTTGCGGGATATTTCGGCGTTTTTGTACCCTCTGTCAGTTCTGAGGCGGTTCCTGGCGCCATTGCGGCGTTGATCGTTATTTGGCTTTTTACTGGAATCAATGTGGCGGGGGTAAAATCTGCAGGGATCGTCCAGCTCGTTACCACACTTTTGAAGTTGCTGCCGCTTTTTCTAATTGCGGGTACCGGCATTTTGCTTGGAGACGTCACCTCGGTTCCAGCAACGAATCCCAACGATGAGTCCTTATTTGCGCTGATTGCGGGTATGATAACCATCACGATGTGGGCGTTCGTAGGAGTTGAAGCGGCAACCATCCCCGCCGACGATATTATTCAACCGGAAAAAACGATTCCACGGGCGCTTATTTTTGGCACCCTTACTGTGACCAGTGTGTACATTTTGGCGACCTACGGTGTGATGGCTTTAATTCCAGGACCTGAACTTGCCGTCTCGACCTCTCCTTTTGCCGATGCAGCTTTGATTGTATTTGGACCGTGGGGCGCGACACTGGTGACCATTGGCGCCCTAATTTCCATTGTCGGAGGAACGAATGGAAATATTCTTCTCAGCGGAATGACCATTCGAGCCGTGGCCCTGGACAAGTTGTTTCCGTCCCGTTTTGCCTCTCTCAGCAAAGCAGGCTCACCCGCCTTCGCCCTGACTTTCGCTGGAGCATTCGCGTCGGTATTGGTAGTGATGAACTACTCTGAAGGGCTCGTTTCAGCCTATAAAACCCTCATCGTTCTCTCCACACTCACGTCCGTACTTCCCTACGCCACATCGTCCATAGCCGATTTAGTGCTTCAAAAAAGAGATGTTGCGTCAGGTGGTTTGCGCTGGAAATCCGTTCTGATTTCCGTCGGCGCCTTGGGTTTTTCTCTTTTTGTGATAGCGGGCGCGGGGTTTAGGGACGCATCCCTAGGGCTGATTCTTCTTGCCGCTGGATATCCGATTTATTTTTGGCTGAAGAGAAAAAATGGGGTCCGGCCTACCGAAGGAGCCGACCTTCTTTAGGGTTCCGGCCGCCTAGAGTGGCGCGCCGCTTCGGCGCGCCACTCTAGGCACTTAACACCCGATACAAGCCCGCGGCAATCAAGCCAGATCGGCACGATCCAGGTTCATTACCTTAGTCCAGGCGTGCACGAAGTCCTTAACAAACTTCTCTTTTGAGTCATTCTGCGCGTAGACTTCCGCAATGGCACGTAGCTGCGAATTGGATCCAAAGACCAGATCCGCACGCGTTCCCGTCCACTTAACGGCACCTGTCGCGCGGTCGCGGCCTTCAAACACCATGGAGGAGGTCGGCTTCCAAACGGTGTTCATATCCAGCAATTGGACGAAGAAGTCATTGGAGAGCGTACCCGGTTTTTTGGTAAACACCCCATGCTTCGATCCACCAAAATTGGCGTTCAGCGCACGCATACCGCCTACCAGCACGGTCATTTCAGGAGCGGTTAGCGTCATAAGCTGTGCCCGATCCAATAACATTTCCTCTGCCGTAACCGCATATTCGGCTTTCTGATAGTTCCGGAAACCGTCGGCAAAGGGCTCGAGCACTTCGAAAGACTCGACATCGGTTTGGGCCACTGTAGCATCCGTGCGTCCCGGCGTGAAAGGAACCACCACATTAAAACCGGCATCCCGAGCTGCTTTTTCGACTGAATCGCATCCTGCAAGCACGATTAGATCGGCCATTGAGACCTTTTTACCGCCCGATTGGGCCTTGTTGAAGGTGGCCTGAACGCCTTCGAGTGCGTTCAATACCTTGGAAAGCTGCTTTGGATTGTTGGCTTCCCAGTCCTTTTGCGGAGCCAGACGAATGCGTGCGCCATTGGCACCTCCACGCATATCCGATCCTCGGAAGGTTGCTGCCGCCGACCATGCCGTATAAACCAGTTCCGAAACCGTACAGTCAGTGCCAAGAAGGGCACCCTTCAGCTTCAGAACATCGTCCGCATCGATAACCCCGTGATCTAGAGCCGGAACAGGGTCCTGCCAGATCAACTCTTCGTTTGGCACTTCCGGACCGAGGTAGCGCGCTACCGGGCCCATGTCACGATGGGTCAGTTTGAACCAGGCACGGGCAAACGCGTCGGCGAATTCGTCCGGATTTGCCATGAAATGCCTAGAAATCTTTTCGTAAGCGGGATCCATGCGCATAGCCATATCCGCGGTGGTCATAAAGATGCGCGCTTTTTTGGATGCATCTTCTGCGTCCGGCGCCATGTCCTCTTCCTTAAGGTCTTTCGGGGTCCATATCCATGCGCCATAAGGGGTTTTGGTCAGCTCCCAATCATACTTGAAGAGCACTTCAAAGTACTCCATATTCCATTTAGTCGGATTGGGAGTCCACGCTCCTTCTAGACCGCTCGTAATCGCGTCACGACCCTTACCGCTGCCAAAGGTGCTCAGCCAACCGAACCCCTGGGCCTCAATTGCGGCTCCTTCTGGTTCGCGTCCCACATGCTCTGCAGGTCCTGCGCCGTGCATTTTCCCAAATGTGTGACCGCCCGCGGTCAGGGCAACGGTTTCATAGTCGTTCATAGCCATTCGCTTGAACGTCTCGCGAATGTCAATCCCGGAACCAAGCGGATCGGGCTCGCCGTTAGGACCTTCAGGGTTGACGTAGATCAACCCCATCTGAACCGCGGCCAAAGGATTTTCGAGCTCACGATTCCCGGTATAGCGTTTGTCGCCGAGCCATTCAGACTCTTCGCCCCAATAGACGTCATCTTCTGGCTCCCATACATCAGCCCGGCCAAAACCAAAACCGAACGTCTTGAATCCCATTGATTCCAACGCGCAGTTGCCTGCAAGAATCATCAGATCCGCCCAAGATATCGTGTTGCCGTATTTCTGCTTGATGGGCCAAAGCAATCGGCGGGCTTTGTCCAGGTTGCCGTTATCGGGCCAGCTGTTGAGGGGCGCAAACCGCTGCGTTCCCGTCCTTGAACCGCCTCGTCCGTCTCCAATGCGGTAGGTCCCTGCGCTGTGCCAAGCCATTCGGATGAAAAGCCCTCCATAATGTCCGTAGTCCGCAGGCCACCAATCCTGGGAGTCGGTCATAAGCTTGTAGAGATCGTTTTTGATGGACGGTACGTCCAATTTTTTGAACTCCTCAGCATAGTCGAATCCGCCACCCATGGGGTTGGACAGGGCCGAATGCTGATGGAGCATTTTCAGGTTCAGCTGATTGGGCCACCAATCTCGGTTTGCCGTTCCGCCGCCGCTGTTTTTTGTCATTCCACCCGTAAACGGGCACTTGGCGTCATTACTCATAAATCGTCCTCTGATCGGTTTTAAAGCCCAAAAATGTTTATTGAAAACATAATGGTAATGATATACGTCGGGGGCAACCTAAAGGCCGATTCATAACGCAATATTCATCGGGTTTCGGTGTACCTCCCCGATGGCTGAATCGGTCGGGAGTGTTCAACCCAGAAAGCTTCCAGCGGAGGAAGGACGTCCGAGATTTTGAGGTCTACCTTCGACTTTTCAAATTCTCTTGTCTACATTCGAGGTTTGGGTTAACAGATCGTTAACCAAGGCATGGGAATCGACATGTGATTCTCCGTGTTGAGGCGCCGGTATTTGTAACGAGTAATTACCACCGAATCGATGAAGCTTCTCTTTTCATGCCTGATGTTAGGCATTTTGTTGTTGGTGCCACCTATCGCAGGCGCACAGCCCCAATCCCTCCCTATGTCCGGTCAGTCCTTGTCTACTATGGACGGTTTTCGGCCCGCAGCCGCTAATTGGCGAATCGTTGGGGGAGTATCGGCAGATCGCAGTAAGGAGCAGGACCTTCATTCGATGGCGGGCAGCGGTGTACTGGTCAACCTCCCGTCCGATGGCGCGCGGGACAATCTGTTTACCCAATGGGAGCATGGCGACATGGAGCTCGAGTTGGAGTTTATGATGCCGAAAGGGTCGAACGCGGGCGTTTACTTGCAGGGTCGTTACGAAATCCAGATGTTCGATAGCTGGGGCGTCACTAATCCCACGTATGCGGATGCCGGCGGTATTTACGAACGCTGGGATCCGTCTCGTTCCGCCGGGCAACAAGGATATCAAGGGCATCCGCCGAGCATGAATGTTAGCCGGGCTCCTGGTTTATGGCAGACGTTCCAAATCGAGTTTCAAGCGCCTCGATTCGACGATAAAGGGCGAAAAATTGCCAACGCCAAAATGGTGAAAGTGGTGCACAACGGCGTGGTGATTCACGAAAACGTAGAATTAACGGGTCCAACTAGGGCCGCCGCATTCCAAGACGAAAAGGCCTTAGGTCCGCTCATGATCCAAGGAGACCATGGCCCGGTAGCCATTCGCAACATTCGCTACAAACACTATCAACCGAATCCAGTAACGCTGTCTGATACGCGATTCCAATCCGTGGAAGGGGCCTTCAATGCCCTACCCGACTGGACCACCATCACCCCTCAAAAAGAAGGCGAAGTGCAAGGAATAGATTGGCGCGCCAGTGGAGTTAGGGATCAATTTGCCATGCGTTTCTCGGGCAGCATGCAAGTTCCTTATGACGGGTTGTATCGGTTCCAACTCATGCTCGATTGGGTTACCGGGGATCCACATTACCAGGGAGCGACTATTGGGGCTGGTGAGCTTGTTATTGGAGATCGCTTAGTGTTCCAGCATCCAGGAAAGCAGCGAACCGTTACAGGCGATGTTGAACTCCAAGCAGGAACGCATCCGTTTTCACTGTCATTTTTCAAAAACCAACCGGGACCGGCGCCCAGTATTGCCCTCTATGTCGAAGGAGGTGGCACTCCGCTTCAGTCCCTGAATGCGCCTGGATCGGTAGCTACGCCGCGCATGATACCAGCCATCACGGTCGATGCGGCCTCAGAACCCGAGTTAATCAGGGGATTTATTCGCCACGACGGCAAAAAGAAGATTCGCACGATTGCAGTAGGGCACCCCAGTGGCGTCCACTACGCGATGGATTTGGACCAGGGAGCTTTGATCCAAGCGTGGAAGGGTGGTTTTATTGAGACAACCGATATGTGGAATAGCCGAGGAACCGAACAACTGGCTGTTCCACTGGGCAGTGTGCTCGATTTTTCGGGCAAACCGGCCGTAGCTCTGCTCGATTCTCCGAGCGCTGTTTGGCCGGATAGCATGGGGATGGACTACACCCTCAAAGGGTATGAATTGGATTCGGATGGTCACCCTTCTTTTCTCTACAAAATGAGAAATATCTCCGTTTCCGATCATCTATTTCCGGAGGAAGGTGGCCGGCAGCTTGTCCGGGAGGTGACTCTTCGCCCCGGAGCTTCAAACACCGAGGAGGTGGCGGGCCATTATTGGGTTCGCGTGGCCTCCGGAAAAGAGATCAGCCAACTAGCTGATGGGAATTACAGCATCGATGGAAGGATGTACTACGTAAGCGTACTCGATACGGGTGGCGGGAAGGCTGTTGTCCGCGCGTCGGACGAAGGCCAAGAACTCCTCATCCCTATCTCACTTAGTACGGGCCCTGTTGCCGTGCGTTACGCTTTGATTTGGTAATCCCATGAAACCGACATCTACATTTTCAGCCCAGGAAGCCTCAGCGGCCCGCACGACCCTCGAAGCCCGTATGGCCCGCACGACCTTCGAAGCCCGTATGGCTCGCACTTCCCGAGCACTAGGCATCCTATTATTTTATGTTTGCTTCTGCTCCACACCTCTTTTTGCCCAGGTCACGAAAGGGGAGAACGACTACTACAAAATGGTCACGCTTCCCATTCCGGAAGACATTGTTCTTGAAGTGGGTGGCTTGGACATCCTGCCCGATGGTCAATTGGCCGTTTCGACCCGACGGGGAGATGTCTGGCTAATCAAGAATCCTTATATGACGGGTTCGATGCGGCCTCAATTCAAACGATTTGCGCATGGTTTGCATGAGGCGCTAGGTCTAGCCTATCACAATGGTGCCATCTACGCGGCCCAACGTAGCGAATTGACCCGGCTCCGGGATCTCGATGGCGATGGCCGAGCCGATCGATATGAGACGGTCTACACTTGGCCGCTGGCCGGCAACTATCACGAATATTCGTTCGGGCCGTTGTTCAGAAATGACAGTACGATGGTCGTAACCCTCAACCTAGCGTGGGTCGGCTACGGGGCTAGCCTCTCAAAATGGCGGGGCTGGATGCTGGAAATCACTCCGGATGGCGAAATGACCCCGTATGCCACAGGGATGCGTTCCCCGGCTGGTTTCGGATTAAATACGGATGGCGAAGTGTTTTATGGTGAGAATCAGGGGGATTGGATTGGCTCTGGGTATATAACGCATGTAGAACGAGGCGATTTTGTGGGTAACCCGGCGGGCTTGCGCTGGACGGGCTTACCGGGATCTCCGCTCAAGCTCAAACCAGAAGATGTGCCCGATTCAGGTCTTCCCATGGTCGAAGTTGCCCCCAATGTTCCAGACTTGAAAATGCCTGCCGTGTGGCTACCTCACTCAATTATGGGAATTTCCACGTCCGGTATCTTGGCAGACACCACGAAAGGAGCTTTTGGGCCTTTTGCCGGGCAGCTTTTCGTAGGGGATCAGGGCCAGAGCAAAGTGATGCGCATTTTTCTAGAGAAAGTAAACGGCGTGTATCAAGGGGCGGCTTTCCCCTTTCGTGACGGGTTCTCTTCAGGCGTTTTGCGGATGGTTTGGGGCAAAGATGGTTCGATGTTCGTCGGCATGACCAGCCGCGGATGGGGTTCGACCGGCCCTGCGCCGTACGCCCTTCAACGCCTCGAATGGACTGGCCTAACGCCTTTCGAAATCCTTAAGGTTGAAGCACGGTCCGATGGATTTGAAGTAACCTTTACGAAACCAGTTGACCGCAATATTGCTGCGGATCCGTCCACTTACCACGTGACCGGATTTACGTATCAGTATCATAGCACATACGGCAGTGATATCGTCAATCAAGAAACGGGAGTTGTTCGCGGCGTTCAGGTTTCGGATGATGGCCTTCGCGCTCGGATTGCCGTCGATGGCCTGCGTAAAGGGTACATCCATGAGCTTAAATTAACGAGCATACGATCTTCCGGTGATGCTGAGCCGCTCTTGCACGACGTAGCCTACTATACGTTGAACGAGATCCCTAGTGGGCCTCGAATGGAGTTGAAAACGGATCAGAAAGGCCCTGCAAAGACGGAAAATCGAACGAATCAGGCGCCCAAACCCAAGAGCAAGCGCGTAACAACGCAGCCTGCCGAGTGGAAAGGCGGTCCAGACGCGACCATCACCATTGGAACGAAACCGGGCCTACAGTTCAATCTCGCGACATTTGATGTCAAGGCGGGAAGTCGGTTGAAAATCGTGTTCGACAATGACGACGGCATGATGCACAATCTGCTCGTTGTAGCGCCTGGCAGCGCCGACAAAGTGGGCGAGAAAGCCATCGCTTTAGGACTCGATGGGCCGGGAAAGAATTATATCCCAGACCTTGACGAGGTCCTTTTCCATACGGTGCTCCTGGAGCCCGGAGCTACAGAAGCCATTTATTTCACGGTGCCGGATAAACCCGGGGACTACATGTACGTATGCAGTTTCCCTGGCCACTCCTTCACCATGAGAGGCATTATGCGCGTGGTCGGGCGGTAATTCCTAAGAAATTACTTCTTTGCGATCTCGCGGATAAACACATTGCGCCAACGGATTTCACCCCCGTGGGTTTGTAGCTGGATCGGTCCGTTCTCGAAGATTGGGATACTGCGATCGAAGTAGTTTTCCATCACAGCTTGGTCGACGACTTTCACACCGTTGAAATAAACAGTGACCTGATTTCCGATCATGAGGATGCGGAAGCTATTCCACTCGCCGAACGATTTGTCCATATGTTTCGAAGGGTCCTTTCCGGGGGCTCCGGCGCTGTTATTCCATAATCCGCCTGACCCTCTATCCGCACCTAAGTCCCACTTCCCACCTTCTTTAGTCGTATCCCAGATCTGCACCTGAGGGACGCCGCGTAGGTAAATACCGCTGTCCGCTAGCGGTACCGTCTTGTACTCGAGGAGTAGCTCGAAGTCGCCATAATCTTTGTCGGTGGTAAGGTAAAGTCCCTCGCCGTCGTTGACTAGTTCGCCATTCTCTACGCTCCAGTGCTGCCGAACGTCCTCCCGGGTCTTTTCTTTGTGCATCTCCAGCTCTTCAGCGGACATGTTCCATAGCATGCGCGGGTCCTCTGTACCGTGTCCGAACCAACCATCCAGGTTTTCGCCGTTAAACAGGGCTGAAAAACCTTCCGGAGGACTACTTTGAGCGCTAGCAGTAGCCGTAAAGGGAAGGACGAAGAGCCCCAAGAGTAAAAGGCAGATGGGATAGCGCATGATGTATGCCGTTTGGCCGTTCAGAAGGTGTAGGTTATGGAACCATTCAGGGAGCCGAAATGAGTGTTATTGAAAAACGGCCATCGTGCCGGCATCAATCACCGTTGCCAATTTACCAAACCGGACTATCTTCTACCGTAATAAAATGATGACATCATCAAGCATGTAGGCTCATTCGAGAGGGAATAGCCTTAAATCAATCTAAAAAATCAAAATGAAGCCATTTGTAGGGATCTTTGTTTTTTGCATACTGGCCGGCTGCGCGGCTCCAAGTAGCGATACAGAGGGGATGGCCCACACCGTTGCTTATGTGACCGACCAAAGTTTTGAAGTTGAGGTTATGCAAGCTTCTGTTCCGGTTTTAGTAGACTTTACGGCAGTTTGGTGTGGCCCTTGTAAGGAAGTTGACCCCGTTGTGGAGAGCCTCGTATCAGAAATGGGGGATCGCGCAAAGATTGTCAAAGTGGACATTGACCAGTCGCCAGGTATTTACGCCGACTTGCGGGTCAATGGGGTCCCAACGATCGTGTTTTTTAACAATGGCCGTGAAGAGGACCGCATTTCGAGTCCTCAAAGCAAGGAAACCTATGTAAAATACCTGGAAACGATGATTGGAGGAGAAAGCGCGCTGGACGCGACGCTGGAGTTATTGGAATTTGATTCGTTTAGACGCCATTACTTGGACACCAAAGCAGTAGCAGAAATTGAAGCGATGTTGCCGCAACGCCCCGATTTATTAAGTGAACCGTTTGAAAATGGACAAACTCCTCTTTCACTAATTTTGGACCATCCGAGCGTCCGGCAAAATGAATTGGTCGCACTCAGTCTTGCTAATCATGCGACGCTCACCTCGTACAATCTTGTGGGTTTAGGGAAATGTGACGAGCTTAAGGAGGCCATCGAAAAAGACCCGGAGGTCGCCAATAGACCTGACCCCGATGGTGCCTCCCCTTTGTTTGTAGCGCTAACGCGCGCGCACCGACTTGAAAACGGAGGCTGCTTACGCACGTTATTGGACTTGGGGGCAGATCCGTCACTCGCCCGTAGCGAGCGCTATCATGTAGCCACATCCGTGGTGTTTGCTAACGATCTATCTTTGTTGGCAGAGTTTTTGGACCGCGGGCTAGATCCAGAATTTGGGGACAGAAATGGTCAGAATGCGCTCCACATTGCCGCTTCTTTTGCCTATGTCGATCAAGTTCGGCTTTTACTAAAGCGCGGCGTTAATCAGCAGTTAGAAACAGATCAAGGCCAAACGGCATTCGATTTAGTCTACGAATCGAGTCAATCGGGCGAAAAGAAGGTCGCGGAGTCAGATTCCCCAGAAGTGAAGGAATATTACGTCGAGCGATTGAAGGCTCTAAAACAGATTATGGCTCTTTTGGAGGGCGCACAAAGTCTATAGGAGAGGGGCTGGTTTATATGGGAGGGGCAGGCCCGATAAAGACAGCCCTGAAACCGGTCCAGTTGCTCGGGCGTGCTTTTGAGTCCTTAGAATCGAGTTTCACCGATGGTGTTAACCGAATGAAATATGTCTTGATTGTAGCTTTTGCTTATTTCTTGGGTGGCCGGGCGGCGAAGCACGGCCCTGTGGGAGAGAACCCGGCGGGGCAAGCAGCGACCCAAACGGTGGAGGTGGCGCCGGAAAAAGTTGTGGAAGGGCGAAAGGTCGTGCTCCTTCACGGGCTGGCTAGATCAAGTTATTCTATGCAAAAAATGCAGACTGCCCTGGATAAGGCCGGCTTCAGTACGTGTAATATTGATTACCCGTCAACGGAGCATCCGATAGAAACACTAGCTTTACATTTTGTCCTGCCTGAGATCAAAGCTTGTTTTGGCAGCTTGGACTCCGAGATAGACTTTGTTACCCATTCTATGGGTGGGATCCTGGTTAGGTATTTGGCGCTTCACGACCAGCTTCCTCGCATCGGACGCGTCGTCATGTTAAGCCCGCCCAACGGCGGAAGTGAGGTTGTCGACAAACTAGGCCATTGGTGGCTCTTCAAGAAAATGAATGGACCTGCAGGTGGAGAATTAGGAACGAGTACGTCCAGTTTACCACTTCAATTGGGAGCGGCAACATTTGACGTCGGTATAATAACCGGAAGCCGAACCGTCAATCCGATACTTTCTTTCCTGATTAACGGCCGAGACGACGGCAAGGTATCTGTTGAGAACGCGAAACTGGAAGGGATGACGGATTTTTTGGTAGTACCCGTATCACATCCCTTTATCATGGAGAACCAAAAGGTTATCTCACACGCCCTCTATTTTTTGCAACACGGCTTTTTTACAGAGGTCACTGGAGATTAAAGAATTTTAAAATGGGTAAGTGGCCTGGTTGGTGTCCCTACCCCTGCTTTCCGGTATGGAAGATCTGGGAAGCTTTGAATTTAGCAGCGGCTCTGCGGCCCTGGCCGAATCGTCCCAACGTGTTTTTTGGGGAGCTTTGATCCTCCATCGCCGTACGCTTAGCATGCACTAATTCGCAAAAGCAGCCCGAACCCTTTCCCAAGCTCGTCCTACAAAAGGCATTCAGTTGATCCAGTTTAAGCAGTCCGTTTCCGATGCCCTTGATCAGTTAAATCAAGTCCCGGATGTCCATTCATGGCCCGTTTCCGAACGCATGACGGCCTTCTTTTTTATGCTGTTGGATGCGTTGGATGAATGGAGCCAAGCGCATCATGCCTCAAAAGCTGATCCCACAGCGGAGAGTCCCGAGTTCGCTGAAATATTTGAGTCGGAGGCCGCCGGGTTTAACTCGCCCTTTCATAGCGCGCTTCGAAATGCGCTGACTTCGGTAGCCCGTGCGCCCGATGTTTCGAGCATCAATCAATGGATTACCGATACGGCTCCCGCGCGTTTTGTGGCCGCTGAGGTGTTGGTGCAACTGCTTCTAGCCACTTTAAAAGACACGTCGCCGGACCGGCACCGATCGGCAGCCTTGGCAGACAAGACGTTGGCTTTTGTGGCATCCGTCTGGGCGAATCCCATTCCTCAAAAAGCAGTTGATCTCGCTCGCTACAGCGTAGAAGCTGGCTATTTGCCGCTAAACCGGATTCCTTTCATTTCAGAATGGTTTAACCCTTCCAAACATGCGGAAGAAAGTGCTCAGGACGGCGAGGAAAATAGCTGATTATGGAAGATCAAGACAAAGGGGGTCAAGACAAAGGGGATGAATATGGGGCGCCGCCAGGCGGCGCCACCGACCGAGGCCTAATCGCGGCCAAAACGGGTTTGAAAATTGGCTCCAACTACGCGCGGTATTTATCCAGAAGGATTACAGGCACCAATAAGGAAGAGGCTAGGGGCGAGCTACACACGCGTAATGCGGAAGATCTGTTTGCTGAGTTGTCCAAATTGCGAGGGACCGCTCTGAAAATGGCGCAAGGGCTGAGCATGGAACCGGGCGTACTGCCAGAGCAATTCCACCAGATATTATCTAAGGCCCAATACGAAGTCCCGGCCATGGGTCCAGCCCTAGTGAGACGCCTCGTAACCCAGGCTTTGGGGGCGCCTCCTGAAAAGGCATTTGCCGATTTTTCGTTTCCAGCCATGGCAGCTGCTTCTTTGGGACAGGTTCACCGAGCCACCTTGCACGATGGGCGCCAAGTCGCTGTTAAGGTGCAATACCCTAACGTTCGGGAAAGCATTGACTCGGATCTGAGGTTGGTGCGAGGGATCGCTGGAAGATTTATTGACGCCCAGGCCATTGATCCCTATCTCAAAGAAGTCCGAGACCGGATGATGGAAGAGACGAATTACTTGTTGGAAGGCCAAAATTTGGAGGTTTTCGCTGGGCGGTTCGATAGCTCTCAAATAATAATTCCCCAATGGGTCAAAGAAACCAGTACCGAGCGGGTTCTGACTATGACCTATGTTGAGGGCGTTCACCTCAAAGAATATCTGGCCTCGAATCCCACTCAGGAGGATCGCGATCGATACGGCCAATTATTGTGGGATACCATTCACACCCAAATTGTCGCTGACCATTTGACGGTCCACGCGGATGCTCATCCAGGGAATTTCATGTTTCGACCGGATGGGCGTCTAGCCATATTGGACTTTGGATGTGTGAAGCGATTCCCGCGGGATTTCAGGGACAATCTATTGGAGCTTTTTAAGGCCCGAATGTCTGGAGACCAGGCGAGGCAGGAGCGTGTATACACGGCGCTGGAGCTACTTCCTGCGGATTTAAAGCCAGACGAAAGGGCCTACCTGTTGGAAATAATCGGTGCCATGGGAGATATTATCGCTTCTTTGTACGAAGCCGATGTGTACGATTTTGGCTCAGGCGTGTTATTAGAACGCTTCAAAGAAGTCATGCCTAAATTCATGGGACGAGAAGCCTACAAGTATAGACGCCCCATTGGATCCCACCACTTTGTATTTGTAAATCGACTCTTGGGCGGTCTGATGTCCATTTTAACTCAACTTGGTGCGCACATCGACACCCGATATGCGCGCAAATGCCTCAGTTCTTGACGTTTTGGTAGCCTCACCAAGTGTTTACGCGCCACTTGATCCGGCTTGGTCCGGAGACCGTATTTTGGACGAAAACAAGCTGGTCTATTAACTAGGAGGCTTTTTCAAAAAAAAGGCATTGAATGATGATCCAAAGGAGTGTAGTGGTTTTATTGATCGTGGTATTCGCTGGCTGTGGACCGGACGAACCCCAAGAACATGCGATCGATTTTGTTCGGGGCGACCTGATTATCTTCACCGGAACGGCTGGCAGTCCCAACGGAGCGTGGTGTTGGTTTCAAGATGAGCGCGCCATTGTCGATGCAAACCATCCGGACGAACCCATGCTCATGTTCACGTCGATTTCTGCCTCGGATCGGGATTCGACCGAGCAAGGAGATCTGGACTTTCACTGGTTCGGATTGAACAGTGGACAGGGCGGAGCCGTAGAACTGTATGACCGCCTTGGCCAAGACGATCACAACGCGGCGGCGCTGTTTCAACAGGAAAACGGACAGGTTCTCGCCCTTTTTTCAAGACACGGTAGCGATAAAAACGTTTACGTGGCCCATTCTGAAGCCCATAATCCCCAAAAATGGAACGACCTGGAGATCTATCAAGACGAGGCCAATGTCACGTACAACAACCTGCTGACAGCCGGAGTCGGCAAGGATCGCAAGCTATACGACTTTTCCCGCTCGCGAGGATGGAATCCAAATTTTTTAGTCCTTGACTCCTTGGGGGGTCAGTGGCAGTATGGTGGTCGTTTGTTGAGTAGCGAAGGTCGTCCGTACCTAAAGTATGTGGACAACCGCGACGGGTCTAGGATTCACGTTGTCGCAACGGATCAGCATCCCCGTAACTTTGACAATTCAATCTATCATGGCTCCACGGACGGTCACTCGCTCTACGACTCGTTCGGTAGTGTCCTAGACGCGGAATTACGCGATCAAGATGCCGTCCCGCCGTCGGCGCTTACATTGGTTTTTGCCGGTAATCCCGACAATGTGGCGTGGATGGCCGATGTCGCCGTGGATGAGCAGGACCAACCGGTAATCGCGTTTTCGGTGCAAAAGGATGGGAGAGACCATCCACCCAAATTGGCTGGTTTAGACCACCGTTTTCATTTGGCCCGTTTTTCCGGAGATGGCTGGCAGCAGCACGAGATTGCATTTGCTGGTGAAAGACTATATCCGTTTGAGGACGATTACACGGGTTTAGTGGCCATAGACCCCGAAAATGTCAATCACTTGGTGATCTCGACCAATGCCGACCCGGTTACCGGCGAAGCCCTGGTGAGCCGGGCCGATCAAAAACGTCATTATGAACTCTTTGAAGGCACTTCGATTGACGGTGGAAAATCGTTTGATTGGAAGGCCATCACCCAACATTCGACCATGGATAATATTCGACCCATCATCCCGTCGTGGAAAAGCGAGCGACGGGTTGTACTGTGGCTTCGAGGCTCCTACACGACCTATGAAAACTTTGATACCCAGGTCGTAGCGATTATTCAAGATCGGTAACCGATATTCAGAAAGTTTTTCGACCGAAATCCCATTCGTTGCTTCGATGAATCGTTCTCTTTTGTCTCTGATTCTCGTTTCCGGTATCATTTTTCCGTGCATCTCAGGTTGTACGCAGAAAGATGATTCCCCGTCGAATGAATTTGCGGAATCGCTATCCGATGGCCAAATGACAACTCCAGAAGCATGGGACTTTGAAGAGCCGGCACTTTGGACGTTTGAGGATGGTGTGCTTGAATTGATTGCGCCTGGTTCGATTCCCGAGGCTATTCGGCGCCCGGGCGCCTTAGCTACGGCTAGGGGCACGCGATCGTTGACCAACTTTCATTTAACGGCTCTTGTAAAATCTTCTACGAGTCCAGACATCGTGGGCCGGGACGTGATCATCGTTTTTGGTTACCAGTCTCCAGAAAAGTTTTACTATGCCCACCTGTCGAACGATAACACGGTGATGCCCCATAACGGCATTTTCATCGTAGATCATGCCGACCGCCGCCGAATTGACGATCAAGGGCTCGAAAATCCTCCAGAAACCCGGCTTTCTGACACCGAATGGCATCAAATTCGGGTAGATCGGAACGTCGCGACCGGGGAGACACAGGTTTATGTGGACGATCTGCGCACGCCACTCATGACCATGACCGATAAGACATTCAAAAAAGGAGCCATAGGATTTGGATCTTTCGACGATACAGGGGCTTTTCGGGACATTCGGCTGGTAAGTGGCGCTGCTCCCCTTATAGACCCCATTCCCGAAGCCATCGAAGTGGGTAGCCTGAGCCTGCGACTGGAGCCCTTCGCCGTTATTCCCGCGAGCGATGCCACGGGCGGGCCCCTCGCGCGGATTGGCTATCTCGGGTATGCAAACGGTGACTCCAATCGAGTATTTGTCAATGATTTGCGAGGAAAATTGTACGCGATTGTTGATGGAAAGGTGAGCGAATACCTCAACCTGCGTAGTCAGAACCCAAGCTTTATTGACGATCCTGGGTTGGCGAGTGGTTTCACCTTCTTCGCATTTCATCCGGAGTTTGCGCAGAACGGAAAACTGTACACGGTGCATACGGAGGCTGGAAAAGCACTAGAAGATCGTATTCCGGACTATTCCAATGGCGAAGGAGATGCTGTTCAAGGAGTTCTGTTGGAATGGACGGCGGCAGATCCGGGGGCATCCACATTCAAAGGACCCGTAAGAGAGGTGCTCCGGTTGGGATTCAATTCCACCTTACACGGCATTCAACAAATTGCATTTGATCCGACGGCCAAGAAAGGGACTTCCGAATACGGTCTTCTTTACCTGTCTGTTGGCGACGGAGAAAGACCTGGTTTTCAGACAGAAAACCCCCAATCGCTTGGCGCCCACACCGGGAAAATTCTTCGAATCGATCCTTTGGGCAAAAACAGCCTCAATGGGCAGTACGGAATTCCGTCGATCAACCCTTTTGTGGGCAAAACGAATGCTTTGGGCGAAATATGGGCGTTGGGGCTACGAAATCCCCATCGATTTAGCTGGGACACGCTCACGCGAACCATGGTTATTGGTCACATTGGTGAAGCTAAGGTCGAAAGTATTTTCTTGGGCGAAAGCGGAGCGAATTACGGCTGGAATCATCGCGAAGGTGGATTTCGATACGAAAAAGGGGACCCGTCTAGTGTGTATCCAAAAGGCCGCAGCTCAGACGATGACTTTACGGATCCCGTTGCCCGTATAGACCATGATGAGCTGGCTGCTTTGGTTGGAGGCTTCGTATATCGAGGGAAACGTATCCCCGCGCTCTACGGGAAATATGTGTTTGGGGACCTGATTTCGGGCCGAATCTATTACGTAGATGCCGAGGACCTTCAGTTGGGACAAGCGGACGCCAAGATTCAGCGCGCCATCCTGATGGATGCTAAAAATGTGGAGCAAACGTTTGAACATTTTGCTGGCAGGCCTCGAACAGAACTTCGATTTGGGATGGATGCAGCAGGCGAACTGTATGTGCTCGCGAAAGCCAACGGGTCGATTTGGTCGGTGCGTGAGTGACGCGTATCCGGCCCTGTTTCTAGAACCAGACTACTGAGCAGCCTTACGGCTGTATGCCATGGCGGCCCCTATGGCTATCCCAAGAGAGATCCCAACGGCTATGTTGCCAAGAGCCACCCCTACGCCGGATCCGATGGCAATGCCTACGCCGATCCAGACGGCCACATTGTTTTCAGGTAAGTTGTCTTCAGGCTTTTTTTCTTGTTTCATTCGCTTCTGAACGGATTTTCGTCCAATATACCCATTGTGGGATCGGCATTTGAACCTACGATCGAAAAGTTGATATTGTGGCGTAGGCGTTTGTTCTGACTGGGTCTACTTTTTACACGCGGCGTTTGCACGCGGCGTTTACACGCGGAATAATCAAAAGTTAAATGACTAAAAGCCAACTCGATCGGTATGGAAATGTCGGCGCGTTTGCGCTGGTAATTTTGTTCAATTACCTCGCCACGGCGCTGCCGCTGGGAGGACGTACCACTGGAGAGATTTCAGACAGCTACTCCTCGATGTTTACTCCAGCTGGATTTACTTTCGCCATTTGGGGAGTCATTTATTTAGCATTGGCTGGATTTGTCGTTCGTCAGCTCCTGCAGCGTGAAGGAGGGAAGCGGTCCCTCGAGCAGATCGCCCCCCTGTTTAAGGTAAACTGCCTCGCCAACGTTGGATGGATACTCGCATGGCAATACGGCCAGTTGGCCGTATCGATGGCGCTGATGATCGTAATTTTGGTGACGTTGGTAAAAATAAACGCGATCCTTCGTTCAGATAAGAGCATAGTCGGAGCGCTCGATTTTGCTTTACTGGTCCTACCGTTCAGTATTTATTTTGGATGGATAAGCGTGGCTACAATTGCCAATGTTAGCGTATTACAATCGGCGTATGGATTCAATGAGGTTCTTTTGAGTCAAGAAGTGTGGACTTTTCTAAAGCTTGGCTTGGCGGGTGCTGCGGCTTTTGTTGTTGGCTGGCGGCAAGCTAACGCTGCCTATTTGCTG
This sequence comes from uncultured Bacteroidota bacterium, assembly GCA_937877085.1. Lineage (GTDB taxonomy): Bacteria > Bacteroidota > Rhodothermia > Rhodothermales > UBA10348 > UBA10348. Next base: position 40,117 of record CALEEY010000026.1, on the reverse strand, counting down.
GTCATTGCCTGGGCTGCCTATGGAATTGCAGAGGCCAATGTCACCAATCCGACCGTGGAAATGGCTGCTCAAGAACTTGTTTTAGTTACCCTTGCGTTGGGGGTGCTTTTAGGATTAAAGCGCGCCAGGTCATTATTCCGAATCCAATCATCCATATGACACCCATTCTAGCCCACATTCAAACCCTACTCATCCGCGACTTAGGCGGCATGAAGAAGGAAATCGAAGCATTTCCGAACGATCAACAAATTTGGGAAGTACTTCCAGGCGTTGTGAATCCCGCCGGAACGCTCGCCATTCACCTCTGCGGCAATCTGAAGCATTACGTCGGATTCGTGATGGGCGGTATTCCCTATACGCGAGATCGTGAAAACGAATTCGCGAACCGTTCCTTGTCTAAAGCGGAAATAAGCCGCGAAATCGAAAGTACGATCGAGGTTTTAAAGCGGGCTTTCTCCTCCATCGATTCCACTCTATTAGGCACGATTTATCCGGAACGCGTAGGGGGGTTTGAGCTCAATACGCAGCAGTTTTTACTGCATTTGTGCTCGCACTTCGCGTTACATCTGGGCCAGGCCGGGTATTTGAGGCGCATTTTATCGGGATCTGTTCAATCGACCGGTCCGGCATCGCTCGCCGAAGTTGCTTTGGGTTAGGCGCCACCAACTGTAGAATACAGACCGTGGAATACACACAATACTCGCTTAAAAATCCGCGTTCGTTGGTAACAGAAATCAAACTACTCGGTATCAGCGGCACCTTTAACCCTACCAATTCAAGGCCTTCAACAATTTGGATCTCCACGTAGCAAGGCGAACAATTCTATTGTTTGCGTGCATTTTTTTATGGATCGCCCTCGAGCCATGCGTGTCCTTTGGACAAGCCAAGGTTTTGGTCCCTTTTGATCTGCGAGATCAATTTGATGTCCTTCATTCCAGTAAAGCCATTTCGGGGCAAAGTACGGTCATCATTGTATCGGATCGAGAGGGGAGTACACATTCAGAAAATTGGGGACGCGCCATTCAGACGATTGCCGAGGAGCTGCCAAACTCACATGGTGTCGCCATTTTAGCCGTCGCTCATGTGGAAAACGTGCCACCAATTTTTAGATCGTTCGTCCGCAAGATGATTAAACGCGATAGGTTGGCCCCCGTTTTATTGGATTGGAAAGGGCAGTTTAATCGTTTGTATGGCGTCAAGCCGTCGTTGGTCAACGTGTTTGTCTTTTCAACCGATGGCAAGTTGCAACTGCACATTGCCGATTCTGAAATCAAGCGCACCACGCTTAATTCGATCAAAGACTGCTTGAATATGCTGACCATTTGCGAGTGATGGCCGCCTTTCACGAAGTCACGTTCTATTTCAAAGGATCAACAACCACTGGTTAAGGGTCTGTTTAAGCAGAAAAACGACCAAACGTGAACCTTAATGAACGATTTGGACGAATATATTGACAAATTCGTTCATTTGTCGTAAAATACGTTCATGAAAGAAACCCTAACCACTACTTCTGCAGCAAAACTTGCTGGCGTTGGCGTGTCCAGTATCAAGCGCTGGGCAGACGAAGGTAAACTTCGTACCGTCAAGACCCCCGGAGGCCATCGGCGTTTGGTCTTGTCGGATATTATGGCCTTTATTCAAGACCCGGAAGGGCATTCCTTGCAGCCTCTGGATGAAAATCTCGGATATGAATGGGGCGATGCCATTCTGAATCTGGAGTTTCATGGGTTGCAGTCCAGACTGTTGGAGGCTAGGGGTCGAAACGGTTCGTGGTATAAGACCATGGACGAACTGTCGGCTGGAGTCCGGGAAACGGGAAAACGATGGGTAAATAAGTCGATTACCATCGGAGAAGAACATGCGGCTACTGAGCGTCTTTCACGCGTTTTAGATTCTATCTATGAGTCCATGCCGGTGGCTTCCAATGCACCAAAGTGCCTCCTTTCAAGCGCAGAGGGGGATCTGCATACGTTGGGTTTGTCGATGTTGCAGGTTGTTCTTCGGGAACTGGGTTGGCGCTGCCTGTGGTTAGGTGCTAATACGCCGGTTGCAGAAGTATGTCGTATGTTGGAAACACAATCTGTCCAAATGGTAGCCCTTTCCGCCTCAAAAGCGTCTACCAACGCTGAAGATTTGGCGCGACAAATACAGACAATATCGGCGTCGTGCCAAAAGACCGAAACGCGTCTGCTGGTGGGCGGAAGTGGCGCATGGCCAGAAAACATCCCGTTTGGATTTCGCATCCATGATTTCAGTGCCGTGGCATCAACCCTCTCAACCGTCAAATGAAAATGAGTATTCAACAACGTGATGCTGTTGTGATAGGGGCCGGGTTTGCTGGTCTCGCTGCGGCTACTCGCTTAGCGGATTTGGGTTTTTCGGTCACGGTCTTAGAAAAACATGCCACAGCCGGCGGGAGAGCGCGCTTATTCGAGAGCGACGGTTTCAAATTCGATATGGGCCCGAGCTGGTATTGGATGCCGGACGTTTTTGAGCAGTTTTTCGAGAAAGCGGGAGAATCGGTCAGCACCTATTTCGATTTGGTCCGATTAGATCCAAGCTACCGGGTGTGGTTTGAAGACGGTCCTCTCGATATTCCGGCAACCTTAGGAAAAGTGAAGGCACTTTTCGAGTCCCTAGAACCGGGATGTGGAGACGCTTTTGACCGTTTTATGAATGAAGCGGGAGAAAAATATCGGCTTGGAATGGCTGAATTCGTGTGGAAACCCGGAAACTCCATTTGGGAGTTCGCCAATTTCGAAGCCATCCTGTCCTCCATGAACATGGCTATGTTTAGCTCCTTGAGCAAGCATATTCGAAGTCACTTCTCCCACCCGAAGATCATTGAAATACTGGAATTTCCGGTCCTCTTCTTGGGGTCTCGTCCGGAGCATTCGCCGGCGCTGTATAGTCTGATGAACTACGCGGATACCGCTCTCGGTACGTGGTATCCGATGGGGGGCATGATTCAGATCGTTCGGGCTATGGAATCAGTGGCCAGAAAAAAAGGCGTTCGATTTTGCTTTGACACGGAAGTAACCGGCATCGTCGAAGGCGAAGGTCGGGTTTCCGAAGTGACGTTCAAGGATGGTTCCATCCGCTGCCAGGTGGTGGTTGCCGCTGCAGACTATCACCACGTGGAGCAACGATTGCTTCCAGCCCAGTGGCGTCTTTATGACGATGCCTACTGGAAAAGCCGTAAAATGTCGCCTGGTGCTTTGATCTATTTCTTAGGAGTGAACAAGCGCTTGGCCCATTTGGACCATCACAATCTGTTTTTTGATGTGCCATTTGAGCCTCACGCAGATGCCATTTACGATCATCCGCGGTGGCCGGCCGATCCGTTGTTTTATGTGGCCGTACCCTCTAAGACGGATGCGTCTGTAGCCCCCGAGGGAAGCGAAAACTTGTTCATTCTCATTCCTTTGGCCGCGGGTCTAGAAGCCAAGGACAATGAACATGAGGTATTATTTGAAAAAGTAATGTTGCGCCTCGAGCAAGCGGTAGGAGCAGACATCCGATCTTCGGTTGTGTTCAAACGAAGTTATGCGCACAAGGACTTCCAAGAAGACTACCACGCGTTCCGTGGCAATGCGTACGGCCTAGCCAATACCATGAGCCAAACAGCGTTCATGAAGCCTAAAATGAGGAGCAAACTACCCGGCTTGTTTTACGCCGGGCAGCTTACCACGCCAGGCCCTGGAGTACCTCCAAGCCTAATAAGTGGGCAAGTAGCTGCAGAACAGGCTCATTTATGGCTTTCTAAGAAATTGAAAACCACTTTGGAGGCCGTATGAAACGTAGAAGCGACCGACTTTCAATATTCGAAAACATGAGTGAAGCATGTAGTATTTCTTTAACGAAGCACTACTCGACTTCCTTTAGCAAAAGTATTGGAGCCCTCGGAAAAGAAATTCAACCCGCCATCTTTTCAATCTATGGATTCGTCCGGTTGGTGGATGAAGTGGTCGATTCCTTTCAGGGCTACGATCAGGAAACGTTATTCAGACGGTTGAAAGAGCAAACCTATCAGGCTCTTGAGGAAGGAATAAGCACCAATCCGATCTTGCACGCTTTTCAATCCGTCGTACATGAGTACCGGATCGAACGCAGCCATATTGATCAATTTTTGGACAGTATGGAACGAGACTTAACGGAGCAGCACTACGACCAACAGTCCTATGAGACCTATATCACGGGATCTGCGGAAGTCGTTGGGCTAATGTGTTTAAAAGTTTTCGTGCGCGGCGACGAAACGAAGTACAACCAGCTTAAAGCTCCGGCCATTCGGCTCGGAGCCGCCTTCCAGAAGGTCAACTTCTTACGAGATGTGCAAGAGGACTACGAAAAACTGGGACGCTCCTACTTTCCAAACGTAGACATTTCTAGGCTCGACCAAGAAGGAAAGCAAGCCATCGAGGCCGATATAGAAGCCGATTTGAAGGCTGCGTATGAGGGCATTGTAGAACTTCCAAAAGATGCCCGATTTGGCGTTTTTCTGGCGCATAGCTTTTACACCAAACTATTATGCCGAATTCAACGGGTACCTAGCTCCGAAATTCTTCAGAGCCGCATCCGCGTTCCCGACGGGCAAAAAGCGTGGCTTTGGCTATCTGTTTACACCCGGCACCAGCTGAATTGGGTTTAATCTCCATGTTTGACATCTCTCCAGATTTACCATTCCCCATGATGCATATCCACTCCTCCACGAAGTCAGAAGATCACGTCATCTTAGTTGACGAATCAGATGCTGAGCTCGGCACGATGGAAAAAATGAAGGCCCATCGCTTGGGAGTCCTTCATCGTGCATTTTCCGCATTTGTCTTTAACTCGAAAGGCGAAATGCTTCTTCAACAACGAGCCCATTCCAAATATCATAGTGGCGGGTTGTGGACCAATACCTGTTGTAGCCACCCCCGGCTTGGAGAATCTGTTGAAAACGCTGCGGAGCGTCGATTAATGGAGGAAATGGGGATGAAAAGTACTTTTAGTTCGCAATTTTCTTTCCTTTACAAAGCCCATCTGGACCAAGATTTGATTGAGCACGAACTTGACCACGTCCTCGTTGGTTATTCGGATGATCATCCGGTTCCGAATCCGTCTGAAGTCGCGAGTTGGCGATACGTTTCTGTGGAGAAGATTCGGGAAGAAATGGGTGCCAACGAACACCATTTCACCGAATGGTTTAAAATCTGTTTTGATCGGGTCGACTCACTGTACACACCATTTTCGATAGATAAATAGACGAGATGTCCTTCCTAATTAATTCAGCTATCGTACTAGCGACCTTCTTGACTATGGAGGCTATTGCGTGGTTTGCACACAAATACGTCATGCATGGTTTCATGTGGTGGTTTCACAAAGATCATCACGTCCACGAACCCGGCTTTTTTGAAAGAAATGACTCCTTTTTTCTGATTTTTGCCATCCCAAGCGCCTATTGCTTTATCACAGGAACGCTGAATGGCGATTTTAGAGTGTGGATTGGGTTAGGTATCCTTTTATATGGGATATGTTATCTCATAGTCCATGATATTTTTATCCATCAGCGCTTCAAATGGCTCCGACGCACGGATAATGCCTATTTCAAAGCTATTCGAAAAGCCCATTTACTCCACCACAAACATTTAGGCCCTGAGGACGGAGAGTGCTTTGGCATGTTGTGGGCTCCCTGGCGGTTGTTCAAAGAGTCTATAAAGACGAAATCAAGCGCTGGGAGCTTACCATTTGAGATGCCCCGGCCCGGTTTTGTAGCTTCTGACGGAACCGTCAGAAGCGAACTTCCTCTGCACATGGTGGGGGCGAAAGCGGTGGACCAGGGAGCGCCACTGCCTCGCCCAGGTGCTCAGATTAAGTCGGATCCCATGTCCTCAAAATCGTCAGGTCGAGACAAAAAGTGACGGGCAGCCTATATCTCATAGTGGTTGTATGTGCCCTGGCGGTTCCACTGGCATTCTCATGGCATTCAAAAATTCGTTTTGTTGACGAATGGCCCCGTTTTTGGCCTGCATGCCTTCTTACGATGGCGTTTTTTATAGTCTGGGACGTGTTTTTTACAGCAGAAGGCGTTTGGGGCTTCAACGAAGCCTATTTAGTCGGGCTTTCGCTTTTTGGCCTACCACTAGAAGAGTGGTTGTTTTTCATTGCCATTCCGTACGCCTGTGTTTTTACCTACTTCGTGCTTCGGTCGCATAGGAAAACGGTTTCAGGAAACACCGCAAGGACCATCGTTCTGCTAATAGCGCTACTTAGCGCCAGTCTATGTCTTTTTCATCTGAGCCAGTGGTATACGGCGTCAGCTACTGGATTGTGCGCGATTTTCTGTTTGATCTTATGGTACAAAAATCCAGTGTGGTTGGCCGATTTTCTGCTGGCTTTCAGCATCTTGATATTCCCTTTTGTCTTGACCAACGGAATTCTTACGGGACTCAACTTTTGGCAATTCCCGCTTATTCACAATACAGCACAGGACATCGCCGACCAGGTGGTATGGTATTCGAATGAACATAATATGGGCATACGCATGTTTTCCATCCCTGTGGAGGATGCCTTCTATGCCTTTTTGCTTATCGGAATGAATGTGCTTTTTTTCGAAGGACGTGCTTCGAACGCGTCAGGCGCAAAACAGAGATCGAGCCTCCGTTCCGTCGCATAAACCGCGGGTCAGTCAATACCTCAGTTGCCGGTACGTGGCGCTAGAACCGAACGCCGAGGTTTGCGGCGAGGGTTATTCATATTGCGAGGCGTTTCCCATTTAAACTCGCCGTCTTGCTTGTACACCGTGCCGTCTTTCATGACAAAGTGAACCCCGCGTAAGGCGGTAACGTCTGCCAAGGGATCGCTGTCAAAGGCAATGAGGTCGGCCGCGAGCCCAACCTTGATCTGCCCGGTATTGACACCCAGAAGATCAGCTGCATTCATGGTGAATATGCGAAGGATGTAGTCATTGGGGATGCCCGCCCCGGTAAAGCTTTCCAGAAATTCTAGTGTCAGCTCGCCTCTGGTCCAATCTGGGCGAGAATAAACGACGTCCGACCCAAAGGCCATTGGAGTACCAGCGGCATAAGCACGTCGATTGCGCTCTAAAATCAATTCAAAGCGTGCCTGACCGGTTTGCGAGGCAGGAAAATCAGTTCCTACCAAATAAGTACCCATTTTTTTCATGAGTGCAAGTGTTTCGTCGGATGGATTATTTCCATGCTCGATTGAAGCAACGCCTGCGACAACCGCATTGTGAATGGCTTCTGGACTGTAGGCATGGGCAGCTACTTTAATGCCAACGTCTCCAGCTTCGTCAACGGCCGCAGCAATGTCTTCTACCGAATAAATGTAGGGTTGATTGTCCACGATGATCTTGATTACCGTAGCGCCGTAGTGGATGTTTTCCCGAATCGCTTTTCGGATTTCGTCTTCCGTATCGGCGTAAAAGTATTCTGGATTTCCCAGACCCGGCTTTTCAGGTTGCATTTGAAATTGCCCCCCAAATGGCGAAATAAGACGTCCGGAAGCAATCATGTTGGGACCAGGGATCCAGCCCCCCTCAATAGCGCGGCGGACTTCGACATCTGCGTAGAGGGCATTATTGCCCACATCTCTGATGTACGTGAAACCAGACTCCAATAGGGAGCGGGCCTGTGCAACACCTTGGATGGCGCGGAACGCAGTCGTTTCAATAAGACCCGTGTAGTAATAGGCCCCAAAGTCGTTAATGTCGGCTCCCGGCATCTCGGTCATAGTCACGTGCGTGTGCGAATCGATGAGCCCCGGCATGACATAGGAATCCGACAGATCGACTACCTGAGCTCCCGCAGGGATTTTCAGATTTTTCCCAATTTCAGTTATCACCCCGTCCACAATGAGTACCATTTGATTAGCGGCGGCGGTGCCCGCTGCCACATCAACCAGATGTCCCGCTTTTATTACGGTGGTCTGCGCCGAAGCAGTCCATGACATACTCAGCAAAAAAACGGACAATAGGAGTGTTGAAAGTCGTTTCATATCAAGTGCCCTGTTTGAGATGTGCACTGCGATAGCGGGTGCGCAAGTGGATGTTCGGTTTGTGGGTGGTCGCGCCTGCGAGCGGTTGAGGCCGGGCTTCGTTAGACGTGCGAAAAAAAGTAGTCGATTCTTATTCGGCAATCAACAGCATCGGACCATACCCGACAAACCTATTTTTCCCAAAATCAGTAGCTTTTGCCCTCTGCAGCGTGGTGGATTATTTGAACCTGTTACATATTCTACCGGTTAGACTTTCTCTTCATGGTAGGAGGCGGATTTTCTAAAAAAGAGTGAGCAAATGAAGATGAATACCAATAAAGGATCCTGAATGACACCGTTAAAAACCTCCATCCTTTGGGCCTCGTTGGTTGGGCTGTTTTATGTCGGATGCCAAACAGTTGAAAACGACCCCATCCTCGGCGCTGAGGGGATGTGGGGAGCTGAACATGTGGAATTGATTTCTGATAGCACTGGGATCCGGATCGAGTATGATTGTGGCCACGGCCAGATCGACGGTCCCTTTGTTTTTGATATCAACGGAAGATTTGATCTAACCGGCTCGCATACTAGGGAAGGAGGGCCCGTCCCTTCCGACCCCCCAGACCCCGTTCCAGCCCAATACCAAGGCCAAATTATTGGGAATCAGATGAAATTAAGCGTTTTGTTGACTGAGACCGGGGACGTACTGGGACCGTTTATTCTATTTAGTGGGCGACAAGGGCGGCTTTTTAAGTGCTTGTAGATTTTGTACTAAGTCGTGCAGTACATATCCTCTATTTGTAGGAAAGGACTCATGAAAGGTCCTAACCCAATCTTTTATAATGAGAATCCTTTTACAATGGCCATATGACTGAGACTCGAACCAAGAAATGGGTAGACCGACTAAAATGGTTTGCGTCAGAATTCATTGTCGTGGTCGCAGGGATTCTGGTCGCCTTTTCAATAAACACTTGGTGGCAAGACGTTGAAACGAGTCGTCGCGAAAAAGAATACCTGCAGGACCTTGCCCTCGATTTTGAAGAAAATAGATATCGTCTTCAGGAGGCCATAAAAACAGCTGACGATGTGGTTGACGCTGCTCAAATCTTACTGAGTTTCGAAACGGCTGAGCAAGGAAAAACATTGGGTGTCGATTCGCTGAATGAACTGGTCGGAACGTTGTCCTATTTGCCAACTTTCGATGCGGTGACTCGGACGTACGACAATATTTTGGGGGCCGGTGAGTTGCGGGTACTATCGAATGCAGATCTGCGAATGAGCCTTGCGGACTTCGAAAGTCAACTTCGCTTGGTCGGGACGGTTGAGCAGACTCAAGAACGCCAATATGTCTCGATTTACGAGCCGTACATTCTTGAAAATCTGGATTACCTCGCGATCGCCTCGTACTCAAGTGAAAAAGTCCAAACTCCGGCTCCTACGCACGCCGGGGCGATCCTAGAGGTCCTAGGAACCCGTAAATTTCGGAATTGGGTCGTAGTCAGGCTTGCATGGGCCGATGATTTGCGTACGGTTCACACGGTGGTTTTAGATTTAGTTAAAGAAATTGAAGGGGCGCTGTCCGAGAACTAAAACGCGCCTTAGATTCCACAATTCCACAATTTCATAACTCCACAACGACTTCTATAACCTCCCCAACCCCATCGACCTCCCAAACCTCGGATTTAACTTGTGACTATAGGCTCCGCATTTGTATTGCTTTTTCTGGTGATTGACCCCTTTGGAAACGTCCCCTTTTTTGTGGCTGCACTTAACGGTGTCCATCCTGATCGTCGAAGAAAGGTAATTGTTCGAGAGCTCCTGATAGCCCTTGTGGTAATGGTGTCATTTCTGTTTTTGGGAAAAGTCTTTCTTGGGGTCCTTGGCATTTCGATACCGGCATTGACCATTGCTGGAGGGGTTATTCTTTTTTTAATAGCTATAAAAATGGTTTTCCCAAACCATAGCCAGTCAAACAAGGAGGAAGTTGAGGGTGAACCGTTCATCGTGCCTCTTGCCATCCCGTACGTGGCTGGGCCGTCCCTTTTAGCTTCAGAATTACTGCTAATGAGCCAGGCTCCAGATAGATGGGCTACTTGGTTACTGGCGGTTGTGGCGGCTTGGGCCGCAACGTCCATCATTGTTTTTTTTGGAAGTCAGGTGGCCAGTCGGTTGGGTGCTCGAGGACTCATTGCGATCGAACGCTTAATGGGAATGATTTTGGTCGCCATATCCATTCAAATGTTCTTGAATGGTGCGGAGCTCTACCTCAATTAAACAGCCGAGAAGGGTCGTGAGCTGTTCAATTTGAATCACGACAGAGCCTTCACCAAAAACATCTGCGGGTGCTCGAAGTAGCAGAATACAGTGCACAAAGAATCATCAAATTCCATTCAAGTACCTTTTTATGAGATTCTGGTTACCCCTCCTCGCAACCTTTGCCCTTACCCTTTCGGCCAATGCCCAACAAAAAGCGGCCACAGAGTCGGTTATGGACCGATTCCTGCGATACGTTCGAATCGACACCCAGTCGGCCGAAGATCAGCCAGCTCCGCCAAGCACCAAAAAACAGCTCGATTTGGCGCGATTACTCGAAAAAGAGTTGAAGGATTTGGGCGTTCAAGGCGTTCGAATGAGTGAGTGGGGTATTGTGTACGGAATGGTGCCCGGCAACCTAGAGGACAATTCGGCCGTGCCAACCATAGGCTTTATGGCTCATATGGACACATCGCCGGCCGTTTCCGGGGCAAACGTAAACCCTATCATCCATAAAAATTACCAAGGCGGGGACATCGTCCTACCGAATGACCCTTCACAAGTCATCACAGTAGCTTTGAATCCTGACCTCCTTGATCTGATCGGTGACGATATCATAACAGCAGACGGCACTACCCTGCTTGGCTCGGACGACAAATCTGGTTGCGCTGCTATCATGACGCTTATCGATATTCTCCGTAACAACCCGTCCATTAAGCACGGCAACATTGCTATTGCCTTTACTCCGGATGAAGAAGTGGGCGGCGGCATCGAAAAATTCGAGATCGAAAATTGGGGAGCACAGTTCGCTTATACCGTCGATGGAGGGCCGCTAGGGGATATTTCCAACGAAACGTGGTCTGCAAGAACCGCAACCGTCACATTTCAAGGTAAGAGCACCCACCCTGGGACCGCAAAGGGCATTATGATCAATTCCATGTATGCCGCCGGTGCTTTTCTGGAGGAGTTTAAGAAGTTAGTCCCCAACCGTCCGGAGACCACCGAAGGGCGTGAAGGCTTTATTCACCCATATACGGCATCGTTTACGGAAGAAACTTCGACCATCAAGATATTACTTCGCAATTTTGACATCGACGGACTGAAAGAGCAAGAAGACACCGTTCGAAAAGTCGCGTCGAATATCCAAACGCGGTATGCTGACGTCAAGGTCAATTACGAATCGGAGTTAGGCTATCTCAACATGAATGAGGTACTTAGGAATTATCCTCAATTGACCGATTTTGCGATCGAAGCTGCGCGGCGTGCCGGCGTTCCTTCAGCGCTTCAGCCTATCCGGGGTGGTACCGACGGGTCACGGCTAACCGCAATGGGCTTACCAACCCCGAATCTGTTCACTGGTGGGCATAATTTCCACGGAAAGCTGGAGTTTAACTCGCGCATGGGTTTGGAAAAAACCACGGAAACGCTGGTTCATCTGGTTCAAATTTGGGCCGAGTAGGCTCAATAGGACGCAGTACCAAGAAAGAGAGCATCGATCGGCTGATCTATGCAGCCTATCCTGACCATTACCCGACCATCACGAACTAGCTAGAAAACATATCCAACGTTTATCAGGCGAAAAGTCGGGATATACTTGAGGTCAAACGAAGCATCATTGGATACGTACATCCGCTTTAGACCCAGGCCGACCCCGACGTAGAAGTCATCGTTTTTTCCTAGTACCCAACTCCGATTCACATCGAATCCCGCCCCAAAGAACGTGCCTTCGTCACCTACACGCGTCAGGCCGGCCTTAACGCCAAATGCCCATCCACTCAACGGATTCCCAGAGGGATAGAAGCGCCAGAAGACATCCGCATTGACGTAATTGTCTGAACTACCAAAGTACGTCGAGCCACCCAAACCGGCTGTCGAGGACTCCGAGATAACGCGTTCGTATTCAGCATTGAATAGGTTAAGAAGCAGGCCAAACGGATTGGCGGAAATGGCCTGTTTGTGCGTTGAGGATTCCAGGCTCTGGGCTCGGGCAGAAGGCGCCGTGAAGCCTGCAAACAAGACTAAAAAACAAATAGTGATGGCCGAAATGGCTATTGGGCGGCGGTAGTTCATAAGGATACTTAAAAAGGTGAATGGTTCCTGACTACTTCGGCGCTCTGTTCATGTACTAAGCTCTCGCTTCAGAACGCACCACGTGAATGACCGCCCTTTTCATACATCGCGCCCTGAATAGCGTTCCTTTGGCGCCGCGGGCTCGCGGACACCCAAGTCGAACTGGCTGCACAGGTCAGGCAATTGGCTTTATGACATTGACACTCGCCCCGGGTTTATTACTCAGCCTTCTTCGGCTAAGCCTTTAGTTGGACTCATCCAACTGAGGTCTCGGCGCTCGCACGACCTTCAGGTCGAAGACGTCCGGGCGGGAATAGTGGCCTGCCGTGTCTAATTGCCAGCGTGGTCCAATTAATTGCGCCAGGTTAAACTCGGCGTATAGAATCTCCTCTCCCTGCTCAGCCGGACCCGCGACAATTTTACCGTCCGGATCGACGATCACGCTTTTTCCTGGATTGATGACTCCATCTATGTGGTTCAGATATTTTGATTTGAAACTAAGTTCATCCGGAATATCGCTCATGGTGAAGTATTGACAAGAGCTCACAACCACGCAGCGACCTTCTTTGGCAATATGGCGCATGGACGAAATCCACGGCTCTCCCCTATCCCAAGTGGGTGCACAATGAATATGTTGGCCTTTGGCTGTAAGGGTATGGCGAGCGAGAGGCATATAGTTCTCCCAACAAATAAGCCCACCCACCTTGGCAAACCCAAGATCGTAAACCTCCAAGTCGCTGGACGCCGCTTGAGCCCAAACCAGGCGTTCGCCTCCAGTCGGGACGAGTTTGCGGTGCTTTCCCAAAATCCTCCCATTAGACCCGAGATAAACAAGTGAGTTATAGAGAGATGAACCACTGCTCTCTGTATTCACCTCGTTTACGCCCATCACCACATTAACTTTTAGATCTCCGGCTGCCTCGGCCAATCGAGATACTTGTGGTCCTGGGATGGAAACTGAGTTTGAGTGGAGTATCGAATACAACTCTCTCAGAGGATGAGTCTCGCCCGCTGGTATAAACCAAACCCAAAGTGGATAGGCTGGGATGAAGGCCTCTGGGAAGACAACCAATTGGGCGCCTTGTCGAGCGGCTTCTCCCATCAAGGAAATGGCCTTATCTATGCTGGCTTCTAGATTGAGAAAAACAGGGGCTGCCTGCACGGCTGCAACTTTGAATTGGTCACTCATTCTTGGTTCCTCTGGGTCGGTAGTACTGCAGGCAAACGAACGGAAAGCGTCCGCCCACCTATGGAAAGTAGTCAATTCCAACCGAGCTATTTATTTACACACACATTGCTCTTTTTGAAGTTCATTCGTGTCGCAGATCACACGCTGCACTTTCGCGCTGGCTCCAAAGCTGTAACTATCGTTTAGGGCAGCCCGTAATGCCTTCATCCAAAAAAGCGAGAGGCATGATGAAAAACTACTTCATAAATCCAGAAACAGGGCGTCTGCGCGCAGGATGGCGCATTCTTGCCCTCCTTATTTTGTTGGCTGCCGTCGTGAGCATACTCATGGTAGGGACCCGCACCATCTTGGGAAGTTTGAAGCGAGGCTCCAGTCTTCAATGGTCCCTTGTGGCCATTGGAACTACGTTGAGTGTTTTCATTGCAAGAAAATATCTGGACAAAAAGTCGTTTGTATCCCTGGGATTAAAGTGGGATAAGTTCGCCGTTCTGGACATTTTGTCTGGAATCGTGAATAGCGCCCTACTAATGGCGGGTGTTTATTTTGTAATGCTTTGGACCAATTTGATTGAATTTACAGGCTACACATTTTGGCAGGATCCCGAGGCCTTGGAATCGGCTGTTCAAACTTCGGCGTGGGTCATTGCGGGTGGTGTCTTTTTTCAATTGACCATCGTTGCGTGGTGGGAAGAGCTGGTTTTTAGAGGATACCTCGTTCAAAATTTGGTTGAAGGGACCAGCATAAAGTGGACCCTGATCCTGTCCTCGCTCATCTTTGGGTTCCTCCATTATGGCAATCCGAATGCGACTATTGTGACCTCTTTGCTAATCGCGGTAATTGCACCCCAACTTATTTATGCCTACCTCAAAACGGGTCAGCTTTGGCTGCCTATGGGCCTTCATTTAGGCTGGAATTTCTTCCAGGCATCCGTCTTTGGATTTGCCTCTAGTGGCCAAGAATCGCCAAGTTTAATATCTCAAGTACCAATCGGTCCGGATTGGTTGTCTGGGGGGGTATTCGGCGCAGAAGGTAGTATCCTTATCGTCCCGTTTACGATCCTATCTATGGTGGCCATACACTATTGGGTAAAAATGAGCCGTTTCCCTGGGCAAAAAGCATGGGAAATGGCCCCTGGAGCTTTAGCTGAGTAAGAAAGGACGTACCTTGTTAACGGTTTAAGCACTTGCCACCTTTCGTGCAACGGAGCTTTCGTGATATGGTATCTGCCCAGCTAGAACAATTTGCTATTCGCTACACAGAAGCATGGTGCAGCCAACAAGCTGCGCTTGTAGCGGCTTGTTTTGAAGAAAACGGATCGTTTGCAGTAAATAGTGGCCGCCCTTCCATAGGACGTAGGGCCATAGAAGGGGCCGCCCAGGAATTCATGACCGACTTTCCAGATATGGTTTTAACCCTGGATCGATTGGTTATGGAGAAGGCTCAACTTCGATATTATTGGACCATGACTGGAACGAATTCGGGCCCTGGAGGATCAGGAAAGAGCCTCCGAATTAGCGGATACGAGGTTTTGGAAATGGCTGAAACGGGCTTGATTCAATCCGCCATCGGACATTATGATGAAGCGGAATGGGCTCGGCAAATTGGGACTGAGTGGTAATTACTACCCGTTTCGGAGGGACAAACCATGAATCAATTCCTTGCAATGGTAGCTGTCGTCGTCCACGACTACGATGAGGCCATAAAATTTTACACCGAAAAACTCAGTTTCAGGCTCGTTGAAGATACTTATCAACCGGAGCAGGATAAACGGTGGGTGGTGGTTGCGCCGCCAGGAACTGGCGGCGCGACCCTCCTACTCGCCCGCGCTTCCAACGACGTACAACGAGCTAGCATCGGCAATCAGACGGGTGGTCGGGTGTTTCTTTTTCTTCACACCGACGATTTTTGGAGAGACTATAACTCTATGGTGGACAAGGGAATACGGTTCGTGCGGGAGCCCAAAGTGGAGCCATATGGAACCGTGGCTGTTTTTGAAGACCTGTATGGCAACTGGTGGGATTTCATAGAACCCGTTCAACCCCATGCATAGTCTTCCTTTCGTTAAAGTATGCTGCATTAGTTCTGTCCGCGAGGCACAGCTAGCCATAGCATGCGGCGCCTCGGCTTTAGGATTGGTATCGCATATGCCGAGTGGACCTGGGGTAATTGACGAAGCCTTAATCGCGGAAATCCTTCAGACGGTGCCCTCACATATTGCCACATTCCTACTTACAAGCGAGCAATCGGCGGATTTAATTGTTGCTCAACACCGCCGCTGTCCAACCACTGCTATACAATTGTGCGAACAAATACTCCCCGAAGTACACAGTAAACTGCGTCGGGCGTTGCCGGAAGTCCAACTCGTCCAAGTCATTCACGTTAGAGATGAGAGATCTGTTGAGGAAGCAAGGAACGCCTCCGAGCATGTCGACGCCATTCTACTCGACTCTGGCAATTTGGACCTTATCATCAAAGAACTAGGTGGGACTGGACGCGTCCATGATTGGTCTATCAGCCGAACAATTTGCGAAACCGTAAATGTACCTGTGTTTCTTGCTGGTGGATTGAATGCCAATAATATCCGAGCTGCCATCCTGGAAGTTGGGCCTTATGGAGTCGATTTGTGTAGTGGAGTTCGGACCGACAAACACCTCGATGAAACAAAGCTGAAAGCGTTTTTCAAAGAGTTGAAAATAGGATGATGGGCTTTGGTTTACATTGGACATTTTTAAGGCGCTGGAGCGAATAAACGTGACAAATCCCATCAGTGGCAAGTCCCCGGCGTGGAAGGCCATGCCCAAAGGAATCTGGGTATTGGGCTTGGGGTCCTTGTTCATGGATATGTCCTCAGAATTGGTCCACAGTCTGTTGCCGGTCTTTTTGGTAACCTCTCTTGGGGCTTCGATGATCACAGTTGGCGTAATCGAGGGGGTTGCAGAAGCGACTGCCGCTATCACTAAAGTATTTTCGGGTGCGCTCAGCGATTATTTCAGAAATCGAAAATTCTTGATGGTCTTCGGGTATGGTCTGGCAGCGCTGACCAAACCCCTGTTTCCGCTGGCTGCTTCTGCCAATTGGGTGTTTACAGCCCGTTTTATTGACCGCATTGGAAAAGGAATACGTGGAGCTCCGCGCGATGCTTTAGTTACTGAAATCACCCCTCAGGGGCGCCGAGGGGCCGCCTTTGGGCTTCGTCAAGCCTTGGATTCCGTAGGTGCTCTTCTCGGGCCTCTACTGGCCGTGTTTTTGATGTTGATCTTCCTGAATGATATCAGAATGGTGCTCTGGTTTGCCGTGATCCCAGCCGTTGTTGCTGTGGTCATTTTGTTTTTGTTCATCCAAGAACCGGCACGAGAACGTCCAGCGGCGTCATTACCGGCGTCAAAAAGGCTTCATTTTAGCCTCCAGTCAATGAAACGGTTTCCAAGGAGCTTTTGGATGACGGTTTTACTCGGCTCCGTGTTTTCATTGGCTCGATTTAGTGAAGCATTTTTGGTGATCCGTGCGCAAGGCGTTGGTTTAGAAATGGCCTACGTTCCGGTCGTTATGATTGTGATGAACGCGCTTTATTCAGGCGCCGCTTGGCCCGCCGGTGCGGCTGCCGATCGTTTCGACAAGCATACCCTCTTACTCATGGGGTTACTTCTTCTCATAATCGCAGACGTGGTTCTGGCCCTTGCGTCCAGCCCGTCGATGGTTTTCGCAGGCGCCGCCCTCTGGGGCTTGCACATGGCCTTTACCCAAGGGTTGCTCTCCAAACTAGTAGCAGATTCGACCCCGGAGGCTATCCTCGGTACCGGATTCGGCATTTTTAACTTGGTTAGCGGGTTGTCGCTTCTTTTGGCCAGCGTAATCGCGGGTACCCTGTGGACATCCTTTGGAGCGTCGGCCACGTTTTTCACGGGGGCGGGATTTGCCGCGGTTACGGCCATAGGTCTAGTCGTTATGACGAACCGAGCCCAGCATCATTCGGGCTAGCATCAAGCGCTGCGTACACAAAACAGCCGCTCGAGGCGCCACATGTCGGTTTATGCCCGCTCAGACAACTCCGCCCAGCGTTCGACGTCTCGGTCTAGCTTCTTGGTCAGTTCGCCCAGTTCACCGGAAAGCGCAGCAACCGCTTCAAAATTGCTGGCGTTGGAGCCGAGCTCCGTTTCAATGGCGAGTTTGCGCGATTCCGCCTTTTCTATGCGCTTTTCGAGCTCAGTCAGCTCCGTTTTTTCTTTGAAACTGAGCTTGGCAAGGGGTTTGGCGGCGGATGGCTCCTGCTTTACGACTGGCTTAGGCGCCGCTGGAACCGGGGCGGACTTTGCCACCGCAGCAGCGCTTTCTTCGCGAGCTTTGATTTCCAGGTAAGCGCTGTAATCGCCGGGGTATGGGCGGATGGTGCCATCGCCTTCAAAGCGCAAAATATTGTCGATAGTCCGATCTAGAAACCAACGATCGTGAGAAACCACAATCAGGACACCAGCAAACGTGTCGAGGTATTCTTCGAGCGCCGCGAGCGTCGGGATATCCAAATCGTTGGTAGGCTCGTCTAGCAAGAGGACGTTAGGAGCTCCCATCAATACGAGCAGCAGGTGCAGCCGGCGGCGTTCTCCACCCGAGAGCTTGGCAACGGGCGTATACTGAACGGCGGAGGGAAAGAGGAATCGCTCAAGCATCACACTGGCAGAAATGAGGGTGCCATCGGCCGTTCGAACGTGTTCTGCTACCTGGGTAACCGTGTCAATGACCCGAAGAGAATCATTGAGCGCCCTGACTTCCTGATCGAAATAGCCGATAACTACCGTGGGTCCCACATCTATTTTACCCGAATCAGGCGCAATACGGCCGGCAATCATCTCCAAAAGAGTGGTCTTTCCAGAACCATTCGGACCAATAATGCCAATACGATCTTCGCGGGTAAGAAGGTGGGAGTACTTTTTGACTAATGTTATGTCCCCATAGGACTTGGACACCGCATCTATTTCCAACACCATCTTACCAAGGCGGGTTGATGCCGCAGACAGCTCGATACCAGCACCAGGACCGGTTCTTCCTCCTTCTTGAAGGGCGTGAGCACGCTCCAGCCGATATTTGGATTTGGATGTACGCGCTTTGGCGCCTCTTCGAAGCCAAATAAGTTCTCTTTTAGCCAAATTCTGGCGCGTGCGCTCCGTAGCCTCGGCAAGCTGCTCCTGAACTTCCTTCAGTTCGAGATATCGGGTGTAATTGCCTTCATACTTTTTCACTCCACCGGGCTCAACTTCAAGCATGCGGTTCGTAACCCGGTCCAAGAAGTACCGATCGTGGGTAACCAGCAGCAGCGCCCCAGGATACCTAGCCAAATAGGTTTCGAGCCACGAAATGGTCTCGGTGTCTAGATGGTTGGTGGGCTCATCAAGAAGGAGCAAATCGGGCTGAAGAAGCAGGGCGCGGGCAAGGGCGACTCGTTTGCGTTGCCCCCCTGAAAGCGTGCCTACGAGTGCGTCGGTATCGACAATTCCGAGCCTATCCAGAATAGCATGAGCATTGGCTTCCCGATCCCAGCCACCCGTAACATCCAATTGGTGGCTCAGCTCGAAAACACGGGCCAGCAGGGCCTCATCCGAACCGTTACTGGCCGTCAAAGCGTGGGTCGCTTCTTCGTAATCATGAAGGAGTCGAAGATTGGGATCGCCTTGGTCAAACACCGCATCGAGAACGGACATGTCTGCCGCGAATTCAGGATTTTGGGGTAGAAAAGCCACTCTCGAACCGCTGGGTATCATTACCCGGCCACCATCAGCCTTTTCAATGCCAGCAATGATGCGCATCAAGGTTGTCTTTCCGGATCCGTTGGCGCCAATCAACCCCATTTTCTCATCGTCTGCCAATCCAAAAGTGACCGCATCCAAAAGCGGCTTCACCCCAAAATTTTTGCGCAGGCCTTCAATCGTAAGAATGTTCATCAGGGTTGGTTAAATGACAGCTGGGGCGGGAAAGGACCAATATCAAAGCAAGCTAAGGCAGGAAAATCGATTCAGATAACGAGGTTTGACGAAGAAACGCCGTTTATTCCCTATTTCGACGCATGCGCCTTGAAAATCCCATCGTACCGAATGAAAAAGGAATCTACTTTCGTACGTTTGCCTGACTTGTCGCGTCCACTCATATGCTTATGTCACCTTCATCCGAGCCACTTGGGGCCTTTTCTTCAAGGATCGATCACCTCATACACTAAAACGATGGCTGTTTCCCCAAGTTTTCGCGCGTACATCATCGAGCAACTAGAAGGGCTCCCTCATATTACTTCCAAAGGTATGTTTGGAGGGGTCGGGGTGTACTCAGAAGAGTTTTTCTTCGCCCTATTGGATAATGATCGGGTATATTTCAAGGTGAATGACTCCAATCGGCCTGACTTTGAAGCCGTAGACATGGGCGCTTTTGAACCTTATGGAGACGGAAGGACCATGCAGTATTATGAAGTGCCGGTCGCGGTCATCGAAGACTCGGATGCTTTAAAAGAGTGGTCGAGGAAGGCCATTGAAGTCTCCCGAATGTCGAAAAAAGGGAAGAAAAAGAAATCATAGGTCGGATATCTACCTTTCGGGACGGCAACCCGTGCGTTTTCATTCGGATTTACACATTAAAAAAGGATCATCGACGTGAACAATAGGCAGCAAACCAAACCAAACAAACTCACTTGGATGCTCCTATGTATGGGGCTATTGTTTTTTTCGGCGTGCTCCAAGCCCGATGTGGAGACCCCAGAACACGTTGCCGCCGCGGCGGAGCTTCAAGCCATCCTTGACGAAGCAGTAATTACGGGGATGCCGGGGATCTCGGCAGCCGTTGTTACCTCAAAAGGCCTCGTATGGGCCGGAAATGCAGGATTATCAGATATCGAGGCGGGCAAACCCATATCGCCGGAAATGCTTTTTGGCATAGGAAGCATAACCAAGACGTTTGTAAACGTGGTGATTTTGCAGCTTGCAGAGGAAGGGCAGCTTGACCTAAATGCCACGCCGGAAAGCATATTGGGAGATGCTGTAAACGGAATTCCCAATGCGGACAAGGCCACCATTGCCCAACTTTTGAACCATACTGGTGGCATCCCAAGCTGGGAAGACGATCCTCTGTGGATTCGGGAAGGTCGGGGCGACGCCCTCAATCCGAGCGAAATATGGGGTAAAACACAGACATTACCCTACATCCAGGGCCACGAGCCGCTCTTTACTCCGGGCGAAAAACACAGTTACGCCAATACAAACTATACGCTGCTTGGGATGATCATCGAGCAAGTGACTGGGAAGGAAGCCGTAGATGAAATTCACCTGAGGATTCTCGATCCATTGGGCCTAAAGGACATCCATCTTGAGGGATTTGAAGAGGTACCCGCAGCTCAACTTCCGCACCGATATCATTGGGCTACCCCGGAGTTTAGGGCAGATGCCGGGGTCAATTCAGTGTTCGCAGAAATTAGACCGGATTTGATTGATGCGACGGGCTCCAATCTTTCTGTGGAGTGGACAGCAGGCGGTATGGTGGCATCTGCGACTGACTTGGCGCTCTACGGAAAAGCGCTACGCGATGGTCAATTGTTAAAGCCGGAAAGCATGGCCTTCATGATGGACTGGTTTCAGGTTCGGGAGGACCGCTGGGTTGGCCACAACGTTTTTAAATCAGCCTACCCCGATGGACTGGTTACCATCGGGCACTCGGGCGACGTATTGGGATTCAATGGATCGCTCTATTGGGTGGAGGGCGAAGATGTAGTGGTTGCCGTTCTGGGCAATGTAGGAGCCATGCACTCCGGCCGTGTCCCGATCACCGCTGCAGGAGTAGCTCGCAAAAGAGAGTTTTTGGATGCCGCTAGAAAGCTGGCCAAATAATTACGTGGTCTGGTCGTGCCCGAATCGCGAAGGTCATCGAAGAAACGATGAGAGCGATACAGCTGGCCGGAAAAAGTCGCTTTTTGTCGGTGCTTTCCCTAAACGTGCTCGATATAATAGGCCCATTTGTACGAGCGTTTAACGAATCGAATTATTATCTTACAGACTATAAAAACCTTCCAAACGGCCGTACAAATGAAATATGATCGTACGTTTTCCCTCGTCGTTCTCCTTTTCACAACCATCTTTTTGTCCGCTTGTGCCTCCTCAGGTAAAATGGCCGACGAATCAGCGGCAAATGATGCTAGCTCAAGCGATACAAAAGCCTTAGAAGAGCTGTATTGGGCTAAAATGGAGGCCGCCAAGACGAAATTTGTGAAGGCCGACGTCGATTTTATGACAGGGATGATCGGACATCACGCGCAAGCGCTCATAATGTCTGCAATGGCGCCCCAAAATGACGCGGGCCCGGAAATTCTAATTCTGACATCAAGAATCACCAATGCTCAGAAAGATGAAATTGCAACCATGCAAAATTGGTTGCGGGACCGCAAGCAAGAAGTGCCTGAGGTTCATATCGATGGCACGATGTTAATGGTCCATGGCGGCGGTGAACACGCAATGCATATGCCAGGAATGCTAACTCAAGAGCAGCTGGACGAACTAGATATGGCCAAAGGAGTCGATTTTGATCGATTGTTTCTAACCTACATGATCCAACACCATCAGGGCGCCGTGTCTATGGTGAAAGAACTTTTCAGTCATGACGGCGCCGGTCAGGATGAATTAGCGTTCAAGGTGGCCAACGATATAAATGTGGACCAGCTCACTGAAATTGCTCGTATGGAACTCATGCTAAAGGCATTGACCAATACGAACTGATTTCAAAACCTGAAGGCTTTTTAGTGTAAATGATTTACATTTGAACTCCGCCATTTCTTGTAACTGTCCTCCCCGTCACAACAACCCATGAATCTATTATGAAAGGTCATCCTTTAAATCACCGTTCCCTGTTTGGAACGACCGTCGGTCGGCTATGGCTGGTCGTGGTCATTGCCATTACAGTCGGTGTTTCTGCTTGTGCGCCAAAACCAATGGCATCCTCATCTTCCTCTTCAATGGCGATGAGTTCGCAGGCTAATATGTCGACGAAAGCTCCAAGTCCGGATCCTCGCATCGGATTAAAGCCAGGTCTTTTTGATGCTGAAGAGGCTATGTGGAATCTCACCAAAGTATCTTCTTCGAAACCATCCGAATCGTTTATTGGCGTAACCAACTCTGACCTAGCGTTCAAAGGGAATTACGTATTTCAGGGCAACTATAACGGCGTCCAAGTTTGGGATATTTCGAATCCCAAAAGCCCCAAATTGGCTAAGGAATTTGTCTGCCCTGCTTCTCAGAGCGACGTTTCCGTTTATGGAAACTTGATGTTCATTTCTGGCGAAGGGCTTACGGGTCGTATTGACTGCGGAAGCCAGGGTGTAGCCGAGGCTGTAAGCCATGAACGTCTGCGCGGTATTCGTATTTTTGATATTACCGACCTCAATAATCCCAAAAACGTAGCGAACGTCCAGACGTGTCGCGGATCACATACCCACTCGGTATTAAAAGATCCAAAAGACAACGATAACGTGTATATCTACATCTCGGGATCTTCAAGCGTTCGTTCTGAAGAAGAGGTACCCGGATGTGTTGCCGCTCAACCGAGTGAAGATCCAAACTCATCCCTGTTCCGCATTGAAATTATCAAAGTGCCACTTGCGCACCCAGAAAATGCAGCTGTTGTAAGTAAGCCTAAGATCTTTGAAGACCTAGTTGCACCGCCACAGCACGGCGCATCTCCAGCAGATGCGGTTGAAATGGCAGAAGCTAAAGCGCGCGGCGAATTCGTAGCCGAAATATTTGGACAAGAACGTGTGCTTCCAGGACGCATGCTAGCCCCCATTTTAGAGCCATTTTTGAAAGATCGTGGCAAAACGATGGAAACCATGAATGCCGCAGATAGCGCAGCATTCAGAACGGCACTTCCTGCACTTATTGCAGAGGCTTTTCCTCCTCGGCCACCAGGCCCACCGTCAGACGGTCCGCGGCCAGGCCCAACGCAGTGCCATGACATTACCTTGTATCCAGAAATTGGCCGCGCAGGTGGTGCTTGTGGTGGATACGGATTGTTGCTAGACATTACGGACCCGGTTAATCCTTTCCGCATGGACGCGGTTGCCGACTCTAACTTCTCGTATTGGCATTCGGCAACCTTCAGCAATGACGGTAGCAAAATGCTCTTTACCGACGAATGGGGTGGAGGTGGCCAGCCTAAGTGCCGCGCCGACGATCCTAAGGAATGGGGTGCTAATGCCTATTTCAGCATTGACAAAGGCAAAATGAATTTCCACAGCTACTACAAGCTGCCCGCACCTCAAACCAACATAGAAAACTGTGTTGCGCATAACGGTTCGTTGATTCCGGTTCCTGGACGCGAAATCATGGTCCAGTCCTGGTATCAGGGTGGTATTTCCATCTTTGATTGGTCGGATTTGGACAACGTATTTGAAATTGGATTCCATGACCGCGGGCCAAGTGCTGCCGATCACCAAGGTGCTGGCGGTAGCTGGTCCGTCTATTGGTATAATGGACTTATCGTAAGCTCAGAAATTTCCAGAGGCTTGGACATTTTCGAATTGAAGCCAAGCGGATTCCTTTCGGCGAACGAAATAGCAGCTGCCAATACGGTCAAGCTAACCTACCTCAATGCACAGGGTCAGCCAACGTATAAATGGCCAACCACGTTTGTTTTGGCTCAGGCTTATGTCGATCAGTTGGAACGCTCTAAGGGCTTACCTCAAGCTCAGATCGAATCTACCCGGAAGTCTTTGGCAGCTGCAGAAAGCGCTTCAGGCTCTGCTCGTAAATCAGCCCTTTCTGCGCTGGCTTCCGAGCTAGGTAAAAACACATCGAATGCAAAAGTGAAAACTCTTGCTGGCGTTGTGAAAGACCTTGGTTCCATGTAATTCAGGGTGCTATCTGAGGAAGCAGCCCAAAAGACAATTGGCATTTCTCAGTGAACTGAAGCACAACCGATAAAAGACCTCGGTTTTTTTAGGATGAATTCTGAAGAGCGGCCGTTTACCCATTCGGGTAAACGGCCGCTCTTCGTTTGTAACAGACAGGTCGTTTGAGGTCGCCTCTTGACCCTTGTAAATACTTGACATATATTTGACTAGTCAATCATTAAGCAAGTATATAATGATTGACTTATCTGTACTCAAAGGCTTGGACAGATAGCACCCAACAAGCAGATTAAAAAATATGAGCACTGCAGCAGACTTTATTTTTTCGCACACCAGGTTGCATGCCAAGTTCATCAAACGATTGGATGGCGGTATGAGCTTGCATGGAATTAGCTTTTCTGAGTATATGATCCTTCATTACTTAGGCACTACTTCTGGTGAGGCGATGCGACGGATTGATCTAGCCGAAGCAATTGGAATAAGCGCTTCTGGAGTCACCAGGATGCTGGCCCCTATGGAAAAAATCGGATTGGTTGAAAAGGAAATCAACCCAAGGGATGCGCGTGTAAGCCTTGTAAGACTCTCGAAAGCGGGACGTAAAATCTACCAAGAGGCGTCTGCGACATTGGATTTGCACGCGGCCACTCTGGTGGAGCCCTTAACAGAAATACAGTTGAACAAAGCCAAGAAATATGTATCCAAGTTGCTCGGTGTGGCCCCCCGGCTTGGAAACGGATAACACAAGCCGGTTAAGAAAATGCCATCCATTCTTATTCTAGATTATTCAACATCGCGAATTGCCATCCCAACCATTCGTCCGTGGTTGCCTGATAGCGACCAGGTGACTTCGCTGGTTATCGATTCGGAAGCATCGTTTCCCGTCGATCTAGTAGATCGAGGGTTTACGCACGTCATCCACTCCGGATCAGAACTCTCGATTACCGAGTGCTCCCCGTTTACCCTAAAAGCAGAATCTTTTATTCGACAAGCAACCAAAATGGGG
The DNA here is from genome assembly GCA_937877085.1 of uncultured Bacteroidota bacterium. Classification (GTDB taxonomy): domain Bacteria; phylum Bacteroidota; class Rhodothermia; order Rhodothermales; family UBA10348; genus UBA10348. Next base: position 14,761 of record CALEEY010000026.1, on the reverse strand, counting down.
ATTGCTCAAATGGGTATTTGTTATGGGCATCAGCTTATCTGCCGTGCATTAGTCGGCGAGTCCGCTGTTCGAGCATCTCCCAATGGCTTCGAAGCGGGTTGGGGGGAGATAGCGTTTAACCAACGGGGCATTGAAGTGCTTGGTTTACATCCGATTGAAAAAATGTGGCAACATCATTTTGATGAAGTAATCGCTCTTCCTCCCGGCTCAGAAGTGATTGCTTGCAGCCATCACAGCGAGATTCAGGCAACCATAAATCCTGGACTTCGCCTGCTTGGTACTCAGTTTCATCCAGAAGTAACCAGCGCCGTTGGAAACAGAATCTTTAAAAAGGATCAGGCTCTCCTCCGGGAATATGGCTACGATGTAGACAAAATAACCTCAGAGGGCCCCTCAAAGGATGCCGGTCGGCTCCTTTTTGACTACTTTCTTAACCGAGTATAGGCTGACTGCCTGTTTTACAAAGAAAGCCTCCATTTAACTCAATGGGTCACACTAGGATGTCATTAAAGCAATCATCGATTCTAAACGTGAGGTCGTCTTTGAAGGCCGCTTTCGTTTTGCTCATGTTCACTTCAATTACAGGACAATTAGCCGCCCAAACCGTCGAAACGGGTTTCCTAAACCACTGGGTCTCAATTGATGAAATGATTGACTGGCTTTTCAGTCAGAAAAAACAGTAATACACGTATGAAGACTTTTGTTATAGAAAATGCCCCAGCAGCCATTGGCCCCTATTCTCATGCCGTTAGGGTCGGGAATTTAGTTTTTTGCTCCGGTCAAACGCCCGTAGACCCAGTTACCATGAAACTGGTTGGGGAAACGATTGAGGAGCAAACGGCCCAGGTGTTTGCCAATATGACCGCCGTTCTTGGGGGTCTTGGTTTAACGCTTCAAAATGTGGCTAAAACGACCGTATTCCTTCGAAGTATGCGTGACTTTCAAGGCATGAACGGGGTCTATGCAGCCGCGTTTAACGGCCACAAACCAGCCAGGAGCACCGTGGCCGTCCGCGAAAACCCACTCGACTGCATGGTTGAAATCGAATGCATCGCGGAAGTCCCCAACGACTGAAAGGCTCCGACGCCGGGATCCGACGCCGTGAAATAATGCGTTGAGTCGGTCGGTAGTCTCTACTTGTTTATTGCAGAGCGTCCCATTCTTCTTGGGTGGCAACCGATTTCTGATACTCCATTGCTAGCTTCCAACCGTTGTGCATGACTAGCAGTCCTTCAAAATGAATGAGGGATTGTGAAACCGCTCCCGTCGAGTCCTCGGCCGTGTAGTTGAAAATGCCAGTTTCGTGCGCTGTCGAAGCATCTGATAAACGCCGAGAAAACCGAAATTCCACATTGGATTTTTGCTTTCCTGCAACTGTCATATCAAATCCGCTTTTCCAACCGGAAAGAGCTGAAGCAATCGGATACGTTGAACCTGAGAGTCCATTTACGAGCACGGCGTCTTTGTGGTACGTCGCTGCGTATCCATCAAAGTCGCCTTCTGCGACGGTTCGTGCGGCTTCAACCCAAAATTCATCTAAGGTAGATGGGGTTGCGGAATAGTCCGTGGACACAGCAGCAACGGGTTCGATTTCAGCAGGTTGACATCCCAAAAGGGTTACCAGAGAAAATCCGAACACAAGTAAAAAACGATTCATAGGGGTTGGAGGTTTGGTTTTAGGCTAAATCGGCCATTTTCAAGCGTTGAAAATGTACGGCATTCGAGGGGTGTATAAAATATTGGATGACGGATTGAAGGGACCATTTATAGAGATTGGTCGCACTCATGAAAGTCTTTGCAAAAAATACCTTCTCTAAATACGCTTAATCGAGGTATTTGGAAATTCAAAAATAATATCTACTATTGTCCGCCCGGAAACTATCACACCCACATTTTCGCCAAATACAATGAAATCCATAAAGTCTCTATGTCTTGCCTGTCTTTTAGTTCTTTCTTTTTCAGCATGCAGCAAAGCTGAAGTAATGGAAGAAGAAACGGTTGCTCCTGACACCACGCAGACCGCGCAGCCTGCAATGGAAGAAGCAGCTCCAGTTGACACGACTGCAAGCCTAAACTAAGTCGGCGTATTTTGACGCGCGTGCGCCTCAGTTTTTTGTGACAAGGTGCCTGACATGTGTTTTTGGGATAGCCCTCGGATTGGCGATAACCGCACATGGCTAGGTAGGGTCACCAAATACGGTTGACGCGAAGTTCAGATCGTTGTCTATTACCATCGCTGGTCGATTGGATGAATCGGAGTGGCATTATTTGCCACTCCGATTTTCATTTATTACAGCGCGGGCTGGAAGATGTTGTCTCCGTTTCAGAGCGTACATTGGTAGCTGTCTGAGGCCGTATCAACACCTTTTGAATGCATTTATCAGAAACGTGTTGAAGAAATAACCCCCATGGTTCGTCAACGAGGTTGGCTTTGTTATGGAAATCTTCCTAATGATTGTCGGATTGGGCCTACTCATTCTCGGAGCCGATATGTTGGTCCGTGGCGCCTCGCGCATGGCAACCGCTTGGGGAATTTCGCCTTTGATTGTTGGCCTAACAGTTGTGGCATTTGGTACTAGTTCTCCCGAATTGGCGGTAAGCGTTAATGCTGTAAACGCTGGGCAGGCAGGCATTGCCATGGGAAATGTGGTTGGGAGCAACATTTTCAATGTGCTCTTCATATTGGGAGTGTCTGCTATAATTGCGCCACTCGTGGTCTCGCAGCAACTTATTCGTTTGGATGTGCCGCTCATGATTGGGGCATCCGCGCTTGCCTGGTTTTTTGGGTTAGATCAGCACTACAGCTGGCTTGAAGGACTCGTTTTTTTAACTGGTTTAATATCTTATATCGTCTTCCTGATCTACCAAGGGAAACGTACGGATTCCGGGCCTGAGCCCAGCGTAGGAATGGATGGACCACCTAGCAGTGAAGAAACGAAAGCGCCGCCCAAGTTCATTCAAAATGTTGCATTGGTAGTCCTCGGTCTGGGATTACTCGTGCTAGGATCAAAATGGCTGGTTGACGGGGCCGTTTGGATTGCGACCCTTTTTGGTGTGAGTGAAATCGTTATTGGGCTTACCATAGTTGCTGCTGGGACCTCACTTCCAGAGGTTGTAACGTCCATTGTTGCAACCATTAAAGGAGAGCGTGATATTGCTGTCGGCAATGTGGTGGGTAGCAATCTGTTCAACATTCTGGGTGTCCTTGGGCTTTCGAGCCTCGTGGCCCCCTCTGGGATTGACTTGACGGCTTCATTTGCGGGGTTTGATCTGCCCATTATGTTCGTGGTGGCGTTTGCCTGCCTCCCCATATTTTTCTCTGGTGGAATCATTTCAAGATGGGAAGGAATCGTGCTTTTTGCTTATTACGTGGTCTATGTGGTCTATTTAACCATGGCCAGCACCTCACATGATGCGCTCCCCCTTTTCAGTTTCACCCTGCTGTATTTTGCCATCCCGCTGACTCTCGTTACTTTGGTAGTCATCGCGTGGAGATCGCGAAAAGCTAAAAGTCCGTTGTCTGCGACTTGAGCATTACCCTTCAGTCATCCAAAGCTATGAACTCTGTCTCAACTAAAAACGCTCCCATTCCTGCGGGCCACTATTCTCAAGCCATGGTCCACAACGGTCTGGTTTTTGTGTCGGGCCAGCTCCCGATCGATCCCGTAACCGGTGAAAAGAAAATTGGATCGATTGAAGAACAGACAGGGCAGGCCCTCAAAAATGTACAAGCGGTCCTCGAAGCGTCTGGAAGTGACTTGAATCACGTCCTCAAAGCAACGGTGTATGTGGCCAACATTGACCTGTGGGGTCAAGTAAATACCGTTTATACCAGCGTATTCGGTGAACATAGGCCGGCCCGCGCCGTTGTGCCTACTAGGGACCTACACCATGGATTCCTGATCGAGATTGAAGTAATAGCTGCACAAATAGTATAAACACCAGCGGCAAGAAACGCTGAAATGCCTCTATGACCACTAACGACGTCCTGCGCCGAATCCGGTTTGTCTTTGACTTTAGCGATACCAAAATGATCGAGCTTTTCGGCCTCGCAGAGCTTGAAGTATCGCGTGCTCAGATTAGCAATTGGCTAAAAAAGGACGACGACGCTGCCTATGTGGAATGCACAGATGTTGAATTGGCCACGTTCTTGAACGGTTTAATCGTCGACAAAAGAGGAAGAAGAGAGGGCCCGCAGCCCGTTCCAGAATCTAAGCTGAATAATAACATCATCTTTATGAAGCTCAGAATAGCCCTGAACTTGAAAGCGGAGGATGTTTTAGAAACGCTTCAGTCGGTCGATTTTTGGCTCAGTAAGCACGAATTGAGCGCATTTTTTAGAAAGCCAGGCCACAAGCACTTCAGAGAATGTAAAGACCAGGTCCTGCGTAATTTCCTCAACGGACTTCAAAAATCGTACAGGCCTGATATCGATATTATTGAAGGCGTTTGGGGGTAGACCCGGCGGTTTTCAGACTCTAGAAGGTGTCTAAAACTTTACGGTATGGGCCTCAAGACTGGGCATGTCGTCAAAATACGACTGTTTCCAAGCTGAATTTTGAAAGTCCAAAAGGTACGCTTCCGTAGCGCCTGCTGCATAAAATGCCACGCGGCCAATTCTCGCCATGGAATGCCCAGCCAACTGCTTAAGGTTCGAATCTGTGAGCGTTTGATAGGCCTCTGAATACGAAACGTAGTCTGGAAGCGAAGCAAAAGCTTGCGATGGGGTGAAAGATTCACCTGCCCACTGTGCCACCAACATTTCAGTATATCTAGCTACGCCCTCTTGCCAAAGTTGGAAAGCCTGATACCGGGCCTCCTTTTCTGACACGCTCGAGCGCAATTGCACCCGCGCAGCCTCTAGAAGCCGAAAAGCAGGAAGTACTGGATCGGAGACGGCCGCGGTTAAAGCGTTTTCGTATGCTTCGTAAGCAGAAACTACACCAGGCGAATCGTACGGATACGGGAAGTTGAGCATCCACATTCCGGTAGTATCTCCGCCCGTTAGATCTAGGGCACTCACCTTGTTCCAGTAATCCGGGCTAGAAAATTGGAGTTGATGAAAATGCTCATGTAGCGCCGTAATAACCCAATAAGTCGAGGTTTTCCCCGTCGCCGCGGGTTGCCCCATTACAACCGTATTCTGCCCATTAATAGCTGGAAATGTGGCCAAAAAACTAGGGGAGAAGCCGCCGGAACTAGGCCGAACATACACGTTCGTCTGCAGCTCGGAATCGTATCCAAGATCTTGAAAGTCGTCCGTCGGGTTGGGATGGTTAAACAAAAATTCGGCATTTTCTGTTATAAGGAGGACGGTAAACGGAATCTGACTCCATCCATCCCAAACGGAGTCTCCCATCTGGCGGGAGAGTTCAAACGCTTCGACCAGCCGAATCTTGTCTGCGGCGTCTAGTTGGGTTTCTTGGGCTCTTAAGCTGGTTGAACCGGCCAACAATAAGAGCAAAAAACACGGGATCTTTAGTATCATAGCGGAAATAGAGTTGTCCTTCCCGTTCCAAACGAACGGATTGGTTGGGATATTGTATGTGCTCTCTTTAACGACGCTGTAACACCCATTCATATCAAGTGAAAGAACCGCTGCACTACGAAAACATCCTCAAGCCAGTAATCAAATGGGTCGAAACCATTGTTATTGGACTAAATTTGTGCCCTTTTGCGAGAAAAGAGTGGGTGAGCGATCGCGTACGGATGATGGTGAGCGAAGCTCGAACTCCGGAGGACCTTCTTGTCGACCTGGATGAGGAAATTAGTTTGCTCCAAGGAGATTCGACCTTGGCCACCACGTTGCTGATCCATCCTTGGGTGCTCGAAGATTTTGGTGACTATAATCAGTTTTTGAACGTGGTGGATACCCTTCTTCAACACCGCGGATCGGTCGGCGTTTTTCAAATAGCCAGCTTTCATCCGCACTATCAGTTTGCCGATGCTGATCCCGATGACGTGGCCAATGCCACCAACCGTTCCCCATTTCCCATCCTTCACATTCTTAGAGAGCGAAGTATTTCAAGTGCGGTCGCCGACTATCCTGAGCCCGAGCGCATTCCCGAACAGAATATCACGCTGCTCAGGAAAATGGGTCCAGAAAAAGTTCAAGCACTCTTAAAAGCCTGTTTCGATGATAAATAGCACTCGTTTCTTCTTCGTCTTAGTGGTGTTCAGCCTGGTCTCAGGCTGCACTCAGGCTCCCAATCAGACACCTGTCCAGAAATACGTAACTGATTACATCGAATTTCGACCTACTGAGGGATTTGGAAAGGATATTTCGCTAGATGAAGCGGAAACCATCAAACGAGAAGTGATTCGTGAACTTGAAAAAAACCTGGGACCCAGTATCGGATACAAGGCTGGCTTCACAGCCCTACCCGTACAAGAGAAGTTTGGCCTTTCTGCTCCAGCCTGGGGCGCCATGTTCGATGTCTGGATGGTGAAAAGCGGCGCCGAAGTTTCGCCTGAAAGCGGAAATTATCCGTCGTATGAAGCCGATTTTTTGGTAGTGGTCGGGGAGCCTGGCTTGGCGGATGCCACGACGCCGTTAGAAGCGTTGAACTACATCTCCTACGTGGTCCCTTTCATCGAATTGCCGGATGGTCTTCTCATGGGCGATCCCAATGGGATGCAGGTAATCGCAGCCAATATTACTTTTCGGGGCGGTGTCTTGGGCGATTGGATACCAGTTGAGACATCCGAAGCATTTGTAGAGACCCTTGGTACCATGTCGGTGGTTATGACCGATGGCAATAGCACAGAACTTGGGCGCACGACAGGCCAAGCTTTGATGGGTAATCCAATGGAAGCCGCCATCTGGTTGGCCCGGGCACTTCGAGCCGATGGAATTGAGTTGAAAGCCGGCGATTTACTGAGTTTAGGTGGGTTCTTTCCTCCAAAACGCGCAGCATCCGGTCTTGGCATCACGGTTCAGTACATCGGTCTTCCTGGAAATCCGGCGGCTACCGTGAGCTTCAAATAAAGGGGCGGGGCATGCTTTGCATGCCCCGCCCCTTCTAGTCGCTCTAAAAAAACGGCAGAATCGCTCCGTCTATTTTAACGAAGCCGATGTTTTCACATCACCGCCTTTTAGGCTCTCGTAAGCTATGTTTACCTCTCCAGAACCGCGAATAAGGTATTCAATGGTCCTTGTGGTTCGACCAGGGTGCCCATTCCGAATCATGATGCGATTCAGGTCATGCTGATCAATGAGCTGCGTCGCGTCCGGACGGAATTTGCTGCTGACCCAGCCGGCCGAAATGACTTCAACATTTCGCCCAGAAACCAGCAACAGGTCTGGATCCACTACATTGTTTTCAGCCGCGCGTTGCGTAATGGTCGGTGCCACTCGATCGTTTTCTAGATCAACCCGAACGCGGTAGACGTCCTCGGCGACCTTTTCTACGACTGGTTTGTGAATCTGCATTTTAGGCATTTGATCGGCTTGGTACAGCGTAAATGCCATATTTCGGTGGGATAGCTCCTCACTCATAAACCGTGGAGGAATCCGGCCGCGCATTTTGCTCCAGCCTCCCATTTCTACTTTTCCATAAACGGGGTGGTCAAACTCTGTCCATTCGGAATACTCCGATCCAAACTGCAGATAGTCATCGAAATAATAGCTTCCTGCTTGGCCTGCAATCGGGCTGTCTGGGTCTTTTTGTTGCTCTTGAAGCTTCGGACTGTTGAAGTATTGCCCGCCGTTCCAAAGTTCGTTCGAGAACGAAAGAATGCCCAACCCGTCATTGGTCCAGTCAATAAAACCTCCGTGTACGGTGTACAGGCCGCTCCAGATAATGATATAATCGTAGTAGGGAAGCATGCGCTCGCCCTGTTTTCCCATTTCATCGTAGACCGCGATATCCTGACGCGGATAGGTACCCTGCCACTCAGCACCAGGGCCGCGAAGAATCATCCCGCCGTTGTTGTGATAAGACTGGACGCCCGCAATGTTGGGATGTGACGTTAGGAATTCGTTGATGGCGCGGGCCGTAGGAAGTTGAAAAGGATAGTCCATCGAGCCGCCTTGTATGTAATTAGGCTGCCAGTCGGACGCCCAGTTACGATTGGGATCGTAACCACCCGGTCCATCTTCGTCGATTTGACCGTCGCCATCATCGTCAATGCCTTCGCTTCCAAGGAGGATCCAATCGCCCTTTTCACCGGCCGGAACAGGCTCCATAATGCGCTTGTCATCCTGGTTAAGACGGTAGTTGCCTTCTCCGGGGACGTATTTACGAATTTGATCGCTAATTCCGTTGCCATTTAGGTCATTCGCAGGGTCCTCGTCATAGAGACCGTCGTTATCCTCGTCGACAGGAACGTGTCCAGTGCGGGAGTCACTGCCGCTGTTTTCCATAAAGTATTGCCTCCCATCAGGATTAACCGTTGGGATGATGTAAAACACCCGCTCGTCCACCAGACGCGTAATCATCTCGATCTTGCCGTAGTTCTCCATCAGATACCAAATGGTATACAAGGAGACTTCGGAACCCTGAATTTCATTCCCATGCACGTTGGCCTCAATGTACATGGCTGGTTTTTCCAGTTCCGGGCCGGTTTTGGGATTATTGATCGTGACCATCGTTATGTCGCGACCGTCGTAGCTTTTACCCAACGACGAGTAGGTTAAGAACTCAGGCCACGTAGCGGCCATGGTTTTCATATCCTGTTGGAGCTCGCCGTAATCGTGCCAGCGATTAAAGTCGAGGCGAAGCTTGTGTTGGGGATCCGAAGCCTTTTGGGCGACGGCCAGGGGCGAGGATAAAGCGGCAACGAGTGCCAAGCCGGTCCACGCGAGAAAAAGGGTAGAGAAACGTTTCATGACGTTTAAATGCGATGTTGCGTGAAGCAGATTATTGGAGACGAAGTTTTTTGGTATCGGTGCCCCCTTTTTGGGCAGCCACCTTGAGCTCTATTTCATCACCTTTCTTTCCTTTAATCAGCCACTCAAATTTTTGGCGGGTGCCAGAGCCGTCCATGGCCTGGAAAAAGCTCGTTTTAGTCGAACCAGATAAGAGGGCCTCTGGTGCTATGCCAAGCTGAACCATGGTAGGCTTCACTGAACGCGAGGTTACTCCATGAGCGGTCGAGGTTGGTAGGAAACCAGCGTTTTCGACTTCCGCTTTAATGCGAAAAACGCCGCCCCCATGATTGATAACCTCTGTTTTAGCAATCTTGACGTCAGCGAACAGCGTGGACAGATAAACGGCGAATTCGCCATTCTTCGGAGCCATGTCCGTAATTACGCTCATCGGTGGATTCACGGCTTCATACGGCTTAAATCCGCCAATTTCGACGGCCCCTAAGGTCGGGTGAGTGAAGGCCGTCCAAGCGACAAAGCCATCGACACTCGCTCCATCCATCCAATTCACCAGCTTTTTGTCGAAGGATGGCTTTTCGTCTGCATCACTCCCACCTTTTGCACGGGGTCCCGAATCCCCTTTCGAAGAATCGGGGGTGGCAGCCATCAATCCCCAGCCAGGGGTTGAGAAGGACGGTACCCCATATTGGAAATATCCATATTGGAAAAACGCGCCGGCCGGAGCAGCGAGTGCCGGTGCATTCTTGATGCCTGTGATTTCCACATACTTTTTTGAAACGGTCGTATAATAATCGAGGTCTGCTGTGGCCACCGTGGTCGCAGGACGTCTCCCTCCGCCGCCCGAAGAGGTCGTTGCTTCCTCGCCACGGCCACCACCGCCAAAGAATCGCTGGGTTTGAGTACTAAACATGCCTACCGTTCCAGCCTCAGCCAAACTGGCGTCGGCAAAAGAAAACAGGTTGATTCCCTCCGTTTTGGCCAGTTCGCCCTTAGCCGTTGATGCGGTTATCAGATTATCGTTGGGCCCGTAGACGAGTACCATCGCGATATTCCGGCGAGCGATTACGAAGTCCAAAACGGCCCTCGATTCATTTTCACTGACCATATGGAGGCCCGCACCCCGTTGGTAATACGGATATTCGTGCTGGAAATTGCGGTTCACGTCGGTGCCACCAATGGCATCTTCGTTATAAAAACCATCCTTGTCGTTGTCGATTCCCTCCCAATAGATCGAATAGGTACCAGATTCGCCTTTTTTAGGGTCGGCCTTCTTCATTAGACGCGCATCCGATGGATCGACCATGTAGAGGCCGCTTGGATCCGGCACCCGCATGACCGTAATGTATCCATCCTTATTTAGGTCTTCAGGAGCGTCTTCATCGGTTCGGCCGTCGTTGTCGTCGTCATAAGGAGAAACGTTGGTCGCGGAGCCCGTTTGTAGGGGGGCGAACATTTTTTCAGCGCCGTCCGGGTTAACACGGGGAAAGAAGTAAAATACTTGGTTGTCCAAGCTCTTTTTCACCGCATCGTTTGTGTTGTAGTTGTCTATCAAATACGAAATCGTGCTTAATGCGATTTCGCTCGTAGCCACTTGGTTGCCTTCAAAATTGGCTGCCACCAAGAGTGCTGGGCGCTCCCCCGTAGGAGTTCCTGCACTATTACCGATCTCCATCATCCAAATGTCGCGGCCCTCAAGCGTTTTGCCTGTAGACTGAAGTCGAGCCAGCGTCGGATTCGTTTTAGCGAGGGCTTTGAGTGTGGCCGTGAGTTCGTCGTAGGAATGGTAGGACGAAAAATCTTGCGAGAGGTGTTTTGGGGCGGCAAATGCGCCTAAAAGGAGCGCAAATGTCATGGAAACGATGGGAATCCATGAAAATAGCCGAACGCGACGTCGATCAGAATCTTTTGATCGAGTCGACGCTTCCTTGGGTTGCGATTTTGACATTAGAGGAGATTGGAGCGATTCAAAAGGTCGTTTAGAGAATCTACAGTGTAGCCATTCCCTCTCCGTCGATCAATGGTCTTCCTCCATAGAAAACTGGATCAAAGCAGAAGATTCGGGAAATAGCAACCAAAATGGGCTGGTGTCCAAAAAAGTTGCCCTCGGGCGGAAATGAGATTAGGCTAATCGGTTACGCTTTGCTACAATTGGCATTGCTTGGATAAACACACCGGACAATTCCGATAGAAGGTAATTTCTTCAGGAGAGTCCACTTCGCATTATAACCTCCCGATAAATCTATGAGTAATCCATTGCCCGCCGACACTTCGGTTACTGAGGAAGGGCTCTTGCGGGCCATTGGTACCCGGTCTTTGAGCCTCGGAATTATCAATTTGATTATTGGGGCAGGGATTTTTGTGCTGCCCGGACTGGTGGCTTCGCTTTTGGGACCGGCTGCCATCTTGGCTTATCTAATTTGTTCAATTGCCGTTGCGTTGGTGTTTTTGTGTTTTGCTGAGGCGGGAAGCCGGGTTTCAAGAAGCGGAGGGGCTTACGCTTACATCGAGGACGCTTTTGGGCCGTTTGCTGGATTTTTGGCGGCAACCTTATTGTGGTTCGGTTGGGGAGCGCTCGCAAATGCGGCCGTAACCATTGCTCTTGCCAAGATGCTGGCCATCGCTTTTCCCGTGTTTGAAGGAGCTGTTCCCAAGGCCCTGTTCATCATTGCCTTATTTGGAGGATTGGCCTGGATTAATATTATAGGAGTTAAATCAGGCGCACGGGTTGCCACCATCTTTACGTATGGAAAACTTATTCCACTGGCTGTTTTGGTCCTATTCGGCGCCTTTTTTGTTCAATGGGACTTTTTGGTCATTACAGAGATGCCGTCCGTTTCAAATCTTGGGGCGGGTACCCTTTTGTTGGTTTTTGCCTTTGGAGGTGCGGAAATTGCGCTGAACGCCGGGGGAGAGATAAAAAGCCCAGAGCGAACGGTCCCCCTTGCCCTGCTCATTGGGATAGGCGTGGTGTTTGTACTGTATTTATCAATTCAAACCGTGGCTCAGGGCGTCCTAGGACCGGATTTGGCCTTCAGCCTAGACGCTCCTCTCATTGCCACGGCAGAACGTGCGTTTGGGCCATGGGGTAAGACATTTCTGCTGATCGGGGCCGGCATTTCCCTTTTTGGGGTTACCAGCGGCCATATTCTGTCCAATCCGCGGGCCTTGTTCGCCGCTGCACGCGATGGCCTGTTGCCTAAAAAACTCGCCGAGGTTCATCCGAAGTACAAAACCCCGGCCATGGCCATCCTTTTTTACTCCGTTTTGGCGTGTGGTTTTGCCTTGAGCGGATCGTTTAAAACACTGGCTATCGTGTCCAGTGGTTCCGTGTTATTGTTGTATTTGGGTACGAGCCTAGCCGTGTTGAAGCTTAGAAAAGTGGAACAAACAACTGATAAAAAGCTGTTTGTGGTGCCATTTGGGCCTGTTATTCCGCTATTGAGCTCGGCGGTTGTGATATGGCTACTTTCCAACATGACCAAGGAGGAGTCCATTGGTTTGGGGATACTTTTGCTAGTGACTTCCGCCATGTTCGTAGTGCAGCGCTTCGCCCGGCGGGCTAAATAGGGCCGTGTCGGCTAAATAAACGTGCCCAAAACGAAACGCTCCATTCTTTCAATCGGTCGGTTACTGGTGCTATCGGCCCTCGTCGTTTGCCTGTTTGGCTGCGATTACGAAGCCGAGAACACCAGGGATGCCCCGTCTATCGAAGAGCCCGTAGACCAGCCCGAAGATATGGTCAGTGAGGAATGCCTGAACGCCAGAATGCTTGGGTCTATTACGACAGTCGATACGCCGGCGCTGTACCTGATTGGAGCTCCTCATGGCACGTTCGATTTTAATACCGCGCCAATTGTCGAATCAATTTGCCAAAGCCTCTCGTGGAATTGTGTTGTTGCAAGAAAATACACGGTCGAAGGCGTCCGAATTAACGTTAACAGACCGTCTGAAGGGGCCAACCTAGCGCCCAACGATGAAATACGATCTGCCCGTTCCCAATGTGTGTTTGATTATTACGTCCAAATGGCTCGGTCGGTGTCTCATTTGGAGGATTTGAAACTATACGTCGAAATTCACGGTGCAGGTATTGAAACGATCGAAATTGCTACGGTTGGAGTTTCCCCGCAACAGGCAGCGCGAATCAAGGTGGCACTCCTTAGTGCTTTAAATAGCCCTGGACAAGGATTCATTGATATCAAAATTCAGCCGATCGACGCCATATCCCTTGGAGCGACCGCATCTAAGACCTTTGGTATGTTATCCTTGGTTTCCCCAGTTTTGCACATAGAAATGCCCGCTGGATTAAGAGTGGATGAGCCCGTTCGAGTGAGAGATTTTTTGAGGGTGGGCCTGGCAGAAGTCGCACGAACGGAATTTCAATAGGCTTTCATCGATGAAAAAGCATCCCCTCCTGCCATTCGATTTCTAGGAGGGCCTAAGGGCCGAATATTTTTTTTGAAAAGTACTTAAGTCGATTTGCCGGTGGCCGATACCTGAAGGGAGAGGTCTTTTTAGAAGAGACCAATAAAGACAAGAACTTCTTTTAGGTTTAGACTATGCGTATCGACGAACATTTACTTGCAGGATATTTAGCTGGTGAGCTTAACGATCAGGACCGTTCGAGCGTCACTATTGCATTGCTTCGCGATCGGGGACTTAGAGAGTGGCTTACCATGGCCTCTGAGGCGTTGGATGCTTCTAAGATGAGCAGCGGGCTGATGAACCGTATGGCTCCCTCCAGACCGGGTATTCGTCGGGAAGATCGGACAGCTATGCCGTCGACGACAGCGACCCGTAGAGTGGGTTAGTTAGACGAGTAGTTCGGTCTTTTTACAAGTTTGGTAGGGGCGGCTCGCTTTGCGAGCCGCCCCTATTCTTTTTTACCAAACTGTAACGCTTGGAGTTACTTGTCATCCAAATCTTATCAAAACCAGTAGTTAATAGTTCTTTTGGACAGACCATTGTCAAGCAGCACAAAACTGATTGTAGCCCTTTTACTAACGCAGGTAGCGGTTGGAGGCTCTTATGCCCAACAAACAGCGATCTATCAATTGACCTTTGAAAGTAATTGGAGTCCTGCGACCCACCCGTCCAACTTCCCCTCCAATGCTCACTTCTCCGGACTGATCGGAACGACACACAACGCCTCCGTCTCCTACTGGACACCCGGGCAGGTAGCTTCGGGAGGAATAAAACAGATGGCGGAGACGGGCTCTAAATCGGAATTGATCCAGATATTCAATACCACCGATGACAGTCAACTTTCCGACACGCGGATCAGCGAAGGGGGCTTAGGATTGTCTCCGGGTTCTCTTGCTTTCGCTTTTTCTGCGTCGGCATCGCATCCCTTACTGACGTTGGTATCCATGATTGCGCCTAGCCCCGACTGGTTTGTAGGCGTGTCGGGGCTTTCTCTGATGGACGCTAACGGTTGGATTCCAAGCATTGAAGTTGACTTGTACGCCTACGACGCCGGAACCGATTCAGGAGAAAGCTATGCCTCGGCCAATTTGGTCACCCAGCCCCCGGTTGCTATTTCGCGATTGGTTGAATCCCCGTTCAAGGTTAATGGCGGTGTACCGCGAATTGGTCGGTTCGTGCTTACCCGTCAGTCGGTGACTTCCGTCGAAGACCTTCCCTCCGCCTTTAGGCTTTTTTCGGCTTACCCCAATCCATTCATGCACGAGGTTACGGTCGAATACGAACTGGTTGGATGGGAAAATGTGCGCATTGACGTGTTCGACCTTGTTGGGCGCCGCGTCGAAACTCTTTTTGAGGGAAGGGTAAACCCAGGAAGGCACCAAGTTCGCTGGCCTGCATCCGAGCAAAACAAAGGCGCTTATATCATTCGATTGCAGTCCGAAAGCCAATCTTCCACCCAAATGGTTCACCTCGTCAAATAGGTGTGGTCACTCCGGTCGTTATTGCGAC
>CALEEY010000025.1 GCA_937877085.1 uncultured Bacteroidota bacterium | reverse complement strand
CTACCCAGCCTCACAATTCAAACAGGCGGACAACTCGATTCACGTCATAATGACCATCGTGGAGGGCGTTCCTCTGACGCTGGATTCGGTTTATGTCCAGCTAAAAACGCCCCTATATCCCGATTTGGCTTCGCGTTGGGATCGGCTCATTTCAAATATTGAGTCGCGGACAGACCAACGATTTACAGATCTACATCAGCTTCAGATAGAAAATGAAATCGTTGCATTATTGCAGGATCGGGGATATGCTTTTGCAAAGGTTTCCAGCGAATTGAAGCCGGGAATAGTCGAAAACACGGTTCTTATCTATGTTGATGTAGATCCTGGTCCCCTAACCACCTTCGATCATATCATATTTGAGGGTTCGGAAAGTCTGGCAAAGGGCTTGTTGTTAAGGGAATTGCCTTTCGAAACAGGCGATCGATATTCTCGAAGGAAATTTATAGAAGGGCAACAGAAGCTCTTTGGAATGGGTTTGTTCAGGTTGGCTCTCGCAGACTTACCCGATCAGGTGGCCGATTCCACGGTTGACGTGCGGTATACTATCCGAGAAGCCAAGCCACGATTCATCTCCGTTGAATCAGGCTTTTCTTGGGAAACGGGTATCTCCCTCGATTCCAATCTTAAACACCGTAATTTTTTAGGAGGAGCGCGTCAGTTGACAGCTGCAGCGTCTGTCAATACCGGTTGGCTGGCTTCTGCCACCAACGACGCGAGCCCCATCCGCTCCGTTTCGACCAGTCTTTCTCTGCGGCAACCCTATCTCGGAACGGCCAAACTCTCCGCCTCCACAGCTCCATTCTATTCCTGGCAGGACGACCCCAATTTGGACACCAGATTTTACAAGGTCGGCCTAACCACCGGTATACTGTATGAGGTCCTTCCATTTAGAGCTATTTCACTTCAACATACCTTTAGCCGGACGGTCCCGTTGACAGGTACGAGCTTCGTTCACCGATTTGACATTTTTGATCTGAGCTTGTTTTCCGTTGAAGGCACCTTTGGGAAAGTCAACAATTTTCTAAACCCTAGGCGAGGGTATTTGGTGCGCCCGCAAATTGAAAAGGGTGGGTTATTTGGCGGTTCAGGCATTGAGTTTATCAAAGGCCGGATTGACATAGCTGCCTATCTGCCGGTAACTAGTCGATCTTCAGCGCTTTTGATGATTACGCTTGGAAGACTTATCCCAACGGGGAACAGCCGCAATCAGGTGACCGCGGAAAACGAATTTCGATTTGATCCCATCCGTTTTTATGCCGGGGGATCGACCGATGTTCGAGGCTGGGCGCTTAATTCCCTTGGTCCACAAGTGGCCCTCGCAGATTCGCTCATTGCTAATGACGATGGATCCTATTCTGTCAAGAACGCGCATTACGAAGCCATCGGAGGTGAGGCCAAATTGTCTTCAAGACTCGAACTTCGATTCCCCTTCCCCGGTCTGGGGTCCTCGTGGAGTATCGGGACGTTCATAGATGGAGCGGTTTTGTCGGCAACGTTGGTCAAAGATCCGGCCGGACGCACCGTTTTGACGAGTCAAGGTCTTCCCAGCTTTGTGGACAAAGGATCTTTACCCTTGTCGAATATGAAATTTGGAACGGGTGCTGGGATTCGATATCAAACGCCTGTTGGACTGCTTCGATTGGATTTGGCTTACAAACTGAACCCATCCAACGAGGATTTGCGATCCGCAAAAGATGTTTATCTATTTCAATCTGGAGTTTCAGAATCGTTGGGAAAGGAGCGGCTTATTCGCCGTTTTAATTTCCAACTAAGCATTGAACGAACTTTTTAAAACGCCTGGAACCCTTAAAAACCCATATTTCCCGCCTCTGGTGGCTAACGCCGGCACTCCTACTCATCGTGGTCTGGGGCCTTGGTCATTCGTCCTACGTCTTGACGGGTGTAGGAAATTATGTTCTAGGAGGATTGGTTACCGATGGCTCCTCTTTGTCCATTGAACGCGTAGAAGGCTCTGTATTTAGCGAGCTTCGAGTGAGCGGAATTCGGTTGGCATCCGTCTCCGATTCTACCACCGTAGAGATCGATTCTGTTACCGTTCGATATTCGATTTTTCGAGTGATAGGTGGAGACATCGACGAAGTCTCGGCAGCCCATGTGAATGCGCACATTCAACGTCGGCCAGATGGTGGACTTGTTCTCCCTACCTTCAGCCCTTCTGATACCACCAAATCCGATTTTTCGCTGGGATTAGCTTCTATCGAATCGCTTCATGCAAGGGTTTTGCAGAATGACTCAACCTTGGTCGAAGTTCGAAATGGGGCTCTAATGTCGCAATCTATCCGTTTTGGAAACGAATTAGGGCTCACAGTCGATACGCTGTGGACAGAAATACATTATCCCTCTTCAAACTCTGATGGACTTGTTACTTCCAGCTTTACGCTAGGCCCTAAAGGGGATATTTCCTTGGTATTGGGTGTGGAAACCGACAAAAGTCAGCTCTTATTAGACG
>CALEEY010000024.1 GCA_937877085.1 uncultured Bacteroidota bacterium | reverse complement strand
CACGGGTCAAGCAAAAAATATCACAATGAGGTTATCGGAGTTAATTCGCGGCTAGATACCATCCAAGCGGCCATATTGAGGGTCAAATTGAAGAACTTGGACGCCTATACCGATGCTCGCATAGCCGCTGCCGACCGATACGACGCATTGTTTGAAGGACAAGAAGGCATTCAAACCCCTTTTCGCCACCCAAATGGACGGCACGTATTCCATCAATACACGCTTCGAATTAAGGGAAATAGTGCTCAGAAACGAGATGCCCTACAAGCTCATTTAGCATCGAAGGACATTCCATCCTTCGTGTATTACCCGGTTCCGTTGCACCTCTTACCGATTTACAAAGACCATCCAGGTTCTTGCCGATTCGGACCTCTTCCTGAGACACTAAAAGCGGCTAATGAAGTCCTTTCTCTGCCTATGCACACGCACTTAAGCCCTGCCGAACAGGAATACATTGCCGAAGCATGTATCTCCTTCTTGAGTTAAGTCATTCGCACGGTTATTCGGAAGCCGTGGTCCGCAGCATTTCATCTACCGTAGTAACTCCCATCTTGACAAGTTCACGGGCCGAATCCTGTAGTGACAACATGCCGTCTTTTTCAGCCTGAATGCGGATTTTGTCTTCGTCGATCGCATCTCCTGACTCCGCGATCATATTTCTGATTTCACGGGTGAAATAAAGCGTTTCACAGACGGCTCGGCGACCTTTGTATCCGTTTCCGTTGCATTTTGGGCATTTTGAGCCCCTATTTGCTTTGTAAACCGTGGTTTCTTCTAATTCTTTTTCCGTAAAGCCGAGCGAGCGCATAAGTACCAAATCGGGATCCGTATCTACAACCTTACAGCTCGAACAAACTTCGCGAATCAGCCTCTGTGCAACGACAAGGTTAATGGCATAGGCAATAAGGAAAGGCTCGACTCCCATTTTGTACAAACGGCTAACCGCAGCGGGCGCGTCGTTGGTATGGAGCGTCGAAAACGTAAGGTGACCCGTGTTGGCTAACTTAATAGCGAGCTCTGCAGTGTGCTTATCTCTCATTTCCCCGACCATCACAATGTCCGGGTCATGACGAAGGATAGCTCTCAAAGCACCTTCAAGGTCCAATTTGTGGCTCAATTTGATCTGGCGCACACCTTTGATGATGTACTCGACAGGATCTTCGACCGTCAAAACGTTGACTTCGGGGGTAACCACTTGGTACAGCGCTGCGACCAGCGTGGTGCTCTTTCCAGACCCAGTTGGTCCGGTCAAGATGATCATTCCATGAGGCTGACGGATGGCTTTGTTAAATCGTTCCATCGCCACATCCAACATCCCAAGCTTCGTGATGTCAGTGAGGACCTTTCGGTCATCCAGAATACGAATAACAATACTTTCAGCTCGTAACTCCTGATTTGCAGATGCAATCGGGAGAATAGACACACGAAAACGAATCAAGGCACCGTCAATTTGGCGCTGAATAAAACCGTCCTGCGCCGCATCTCGCTCAAAACGGTCGACGTTGCTGGAGTTGTCCTTAACAACCGCTAAAAAGGCTTCCGGGTGAACTTTGTCTTCGACGTGCCATTTCTTCAGACGACCGTCTGTCCGAAGATGGATTTCAACTTGACGGTTAGCATTCGGGAAAATATGGATATCCGAAGTGCCAGCACGAACAGCTTCCACAAGCGAAGCTTCAAATAGGTTGATCAGTTTCGATCGACTGATCTCGGCTTCCAGTGCATCTTCATCAAGACCATCTTCTCCAGAGTCGTACGACATCCCCAAATCAAACGCATCCTTATCTTCGGATACCCTCTCCATATACTCGTTTTTGCGAGGGAAAATGGTATCCAACAACCTCAATATTTGGGATTCTGACGCGTATCGTAGCTCAAAACGGCCCAAATCTAGCTCCTGAACGAGCTTGTTAATCTCGGGCCTCGTTGGATCTGGGGTGATAAAAATGATACGGCCAGTCCCCGTCTCAAAATCGATGGAGTGCTCGAATGGGACGAGTAACATTTCCATCAACTCATCGCGATGATCGTCTGCGAGGATTTCCATGGTCAGACGAACGAAATCGTGATCTGGCCTAAACTCGTCGACTTCCTCGATTTTAAAGGCATAAACGCGTGCGGCGGCTTGATAAACCGATTCACGATCAACCCCTTTCAA
This sequence comes from uncultured Bacteroidota bacterium, assembly GCA_937877085.1. Lineage (GTDB taxonomy): Bacteria > Bacteroidota > Rhodothermia > Rhodothermales > UBA10348 > UBA10348. The sequence goes on along the minus strand of CALEEY010000024.1, from coordinate 3,163 downwards.
ATCTGCGATTATTCTCCAAAGGGCGATTTTACCCCCCTCGGTGTCAAATAACTTTAAGCCCTGAGCGGCTTGCACATCCGTAACAATCCCTTCAGAGAGCAGGGTTCTAACTACCCTGTCTTTGTTAATTCGCTGGCCCAATTCATCCAGTTTTTCCGGAGTAAGCGGCTTTGGTGCCGGTTCAACCAGAATAGACGGAGTAATTTCGAGCGCGCTAAAATCACCGTATTCATTCTCTGAGTCTGATAATTCCTGCTGGCTCTCAAAACTTGATACACTATTACTCCTTTCACCGAGCCATTTGGCTACATTTGTTAGGGAATCCTGTATGACTTGACTCGGGCAATAGCGGCATTCTAAAGGCGTTGGGCAAGAAAGCAATGCCGTCTGAACTTGGGTATCCAACGGATCCGAAGACAAGACAACAAGCGTCAACTGTCCGTTTACCGCATTTTGATCCAAACCAATCGGAACCAATCCAGCCGAAACCAATCGACTCAAATCGTCATGGCTAACGATTTTTAACAAATCGTCCACTAGTTGAGCGGTTGGAGCTTGATCTAAATAGGGTTGAAACGCGTATCCCTGATGCTGAGCAACTGACGCTTCAATCTGAATGGCATCGGTATCTGGGTGCATAGCCAACACTCTCCAGAGGTCCATTCCGTCCTGACGACTACGAATAGCGTCAAATACTTGGGACATGGTCACGACGCCTACTTGCAGCAAGGACAACACGATTTCGTCCTTCACCACTCCAGAAACCGGCGAAAAAGACTCCGTTTGGATCATTTTGGAGAAAGATGATTCGTCTTCCTCCGATTCGGCTTCGGCTTTGAAGGCCAAGAAAGAGCTAAGGTTTTCCTCCAGCAGGTGGTCCTGAGTAAGCTGAGCAATATGGTGTTCAACAGAATCGATTGGACAGGATTCGACATCGAAGTCGTTGCCAACGGTCTCTGGTTCTTCTTCAATCGCTGGAAGGGCATCCACCGGGGTGCCGTCTTCAAGCATTTCATTCAGCAACTCAGCCTCGAATGTTACATCTGGGATACTAAATTCGTCTTCAAAACTTGAATGGCCGTCCACCAATCCACTGGTTCCATAAATCTCTTCCAGGGTAAACGTTTTTTTATCCGCGCCGTCCGACACGCCACCTTCTAGGCTGCGTAAAGCTTCGGACATTTCGTCCAGCGACATCGCACTAAGTTCGGAAATGGCTTGCTTAATGAGTTTGCCTTCCCGTTTGGACGTACGACTGTCCACCGGATCGCGGTCATCCGTCCGTTGACCGGATTTTAGTCTTGATATGTCAAAAAGGCGCTTGGGCATGATCGTGTTTGTTAGTCTCTTACTTCATGAAATCGGACGCAGATGGAGAAATCATAGCGAGTTCTGAAGAAAGAATGGTTAAACCCATAATTGCTAGCGTAATAATCAAGGCGACGGCGGTTTGAATCATCTCCACAACAGACGTCAATTTGAGCTTAGTTTCGTTTTCATAGTAGTCGGCCATCTGGCGAGCGCTAGCACGCACGTTTCCGGTCTCCGAACCACTTCTAAAGCGCGCTAAGGCCATCGAAGTAAAGACACCCGCTTCCATCGCTTTAACCAAATCAGCGCCTTGCGCGACCATCATAGGGATGGTTACGGTTTTGATGCGGTGCTCGATATATTTATTGCCACTGGCTTCGGCAGCGATCTTGATCACTGAAATATTCTCCCCACTTCCCGAGTATAGCACGGCAAACACGCGGCAAAATATTTCTATGTTGAGTTTGTGGAGTAGTCCTCCAATAATGGGAATTCGGATCATATATCGGTGGCTCATGAAAACTCCCTTGGCCGACTTGAAATAAGACATTACGCCACCAATAACGGCTCCAGCTACCAAAAAGACGTATCCCCAATTCGAATCCATCCACTTAGAAAAAGCGAGCGTTTTTTTGGTCATCGGTGGCAGGTCAATACCGAAATTTTCGAACAATCCAGCTGTTTGCGGGAAAATGTACCATACGTAGAAAACGAATGCGGCCACCAACACCAATAAGGTGATAACCGGCGTTATCATGGCGCTTTTAATACTCTTTTTGAATTCGCTTTGGCGTTCTAGAAATCGAGCGGTGGCTTCGTAAATCTCAGACATATTACCCGTCTGCGAAGCAATACCTAACATGTAGGCCGTAAACTTGCCCAACATGTGCTGCTGTTTCATAAACGCCTGTTGGGCTTCCATACCCCCTTTCAGATCCGCATTAAGATCTCGAATTACCTGCTTTAGGCTTTTGGAAGACACATCGTTAACCAGCAGGTTCAACACCTCATCAAATGGCAGCTTTTCCTTTAGGAGGTTGGAAGAAAGCCGCACGAACATAATCAAATCCCCTTCAGGTGGCTTGGATTGATATTCAAACAGCTTCTTCTGAATTTTTTGGACCTCAAGGCCCATTTTTGTTAAAGCTGTTCGGAGTTCGGCCTCTGAAAACGCCTTTTGCTCGCCTTCAATCACTTTTCCATTGAAATGGCGCACTTTGTAGGCGTAGGTCTGTCGCTGCTCAATACTTTCCGTAACAAAGGAGTGACGCTCCGCTAAGGACGTTACTCTCTTCCTTGCAGCCGATGAGCTGGGTGCAAAGACAGTCCCTTGAACCGGCTGCCCGGCTTGGCTGATACCGTTAAATCTATATTCTTTAACTGCCATGACTGTTGTTAGCGTTTAATAGCATTTTGGAACTACTCAACCACGATGTCGCCATTGAAGCTGACATTGGTCGAATCGATCGTAAAGTTTGTTATGAAGGTTCTAGCGCCTATGTCGGGATAGCGAAAGCTATTTCCACTTATAACCAATCGGGAGCTGGTAGCACTAGTTATTTCATACTTGGCATGGTGCGTTTCCGCATCCATAAAGATCTTTGCCAGACCATTGGTTGCCAGGCCAGCATAACTGGCATTTCCTCCGTTGTATGGATCCAATTTGGATTTCCAAAACACGGCTGAAGTCGCTATTTCCAAATTTCTACTGATAATATTTTCCATTTCAGATTGACGCATTTTTTCTTGAAATGCGACTATTCCGGCCACAACCGCGACCGAGGCGACAATGACTCCCATTACTAAAAGCAATAGCTGTTGCTGACCCATTGAAGCCGAAGCTCACGAATTA
>CALEEY010000023.1 GCA_937877085.1 uncultured Bacteroidota bacterium | reverse complement strand
GAAGCCGGCTCAAACACGGCAGCCGGCTCAAACACGGCAGCCGGCTCAAACACGGGGAGCGGCTAAAACACGTCAGCCGGCTCAAACACGGCAGCCAGCTCAAACACGGCAGCCAGCTCAAACACGGCAGCCAGCCGCCCATAGTCCAGCTTATTCGTCGTCGCGATGAACCGTATCTGGAGAAAATGCTGGCAAACAAACCGCAATGTAGTCGGCGCCTTCATCAAAGGGACTGGAATACCGAATCCACTCACCTGGTGCGCAATGAACAGCCTGACCAGCCTGAACATCTAGTGTTTCTCCGGTAGACTCCACTCGAAGGCACCCCTTCAACACGAGGGTATACTCATCAAACACAGGCGTTTGGCCTGGTTCGCTCCAACCTTTCGGACTATTCATGTGAGCTATGCTCACTTGTGAAGTGCCTGAATTAATCCTACCAATCCACTCCGCGATTCTTTTTGGGGGTGATCCAGCCGCTTCAATAACGGTAGCCGACGTAAGAAGCGTTGGCATAAGCTTACTCTGAATATTGGCCGAAAATCACACTCGTATTGTGTCCACCAAATCCAAAAGCATTGGACATAGCCACCTTTACTTCGCGTTTCACCGGCGTATTAAACGTGTAGTTCAAATCACATTCCGGATCGGGATGAGCAAAATTGATGGTTGGAGGTATAATTTGGTGGGTAATCGCACCAATGGTGGCTACGGCTTCAGCAGCACCTGCAGCTCCTAACATGTGCCCCGTCATACTTTTCGTAGAGGACACGTTCATTTTGTAGGCGTGATCACCGAATACGGCCTTGATGGCATTGGATTCAGCAATGTCGCCCAGCCCAGTCGATGTACCGTGCATGTTCAAATAGTCCACATCTGTTGTGGTGAGCTCGGCATCATTTAACGCGGCAATCATGGCAGCCCTCGCGCCAAGTCCAGTTGGATCTGGAGCGGTAATGTGATAGGCATCACCACCTATTCCCATTCCCAAGATTTCAGCGTAGATCCGTGCGCCACGGGCCCTAGCGTGTTCCAATTCTTCTACAAACAATGCGCCAGCACCTTCTCCTAAGACAAACCCATCTCGAGTGGCATCGAAGGGTCTAGACGCTGTTTTAGGGTCGTCATTTCTGGTTGAAAGTGCTTTGAGGGCATTAAAACCACCAACGCCGAGCTCCGAAATACTGGCTTCACTTCCACCCGTAATGGCCGCATCCATATGTCCCAACTTGATCAGCATAAATGCATCAGCAATGTTGTTATTACCTGTAGCACAGGCACTTACACAAGAATAGTTGGGTCCTCTTAGGCCATACCGAATAGAAATCTGCCCTGGCGCTATATCTGAAATCATCATGGGGATGAAAAACGGAGATACTCGGCGAGGTCCGTTATCAACCAAGTTTCGAGCTTGATCAAATAGGACCTGCAGACCTCCGACACCTGAGCCAAAAATGACCCCGATTCGAGCTTGCTGATCCGTACTTAGTTTCTCGTGATCAATCCCAGCATCTGCAATGGCTTGTCCCGCAACAACCATCGCGAATTGACAGAAAGGATCCATCCGGCGCGCTTCTTTGCGATCCAGATAGTCATTGACGTCGAAATTCTTCAACTCGCACGCAAAATTAGTCGCGTACGCTTCCGTGTCGAAATACGTTATGGGGGCGGCGCCACTTTTTCCTGCCATCATCGCATCCCAAAATGACTTGGGGTCGTTTCCGATGGGAGTAAGGGCGCCCATGCCCGTAACGACTACTCTCCGAGTAGGTCGGCTCATACCTAACGTCCAATAATTAAAAATTAATGGGTGATGTTCGAAATACGAGGCGCCTTATTTGCCAGAATTCGCTGTCAAATAAGTAACTGCATCGCCAACGGTTGCAATTTTCTCAGCATCTTCGTCGGGAATTGTTAAGTCAAATTCCTTTTCGAATTCCATGATGAGTTCAACAGTGTCAAGGGAATCTGCGCCCAGATCATTGGTGAACGACGCATCAGGTGAAATATCTGATACATCAACGCCAAGTTTCTCGACGATAATAGCATGTACCTTGTCTGCGATTTCGGACATATCCTGTTCTCCTGCTTATGATGATAGGTGTTTGAGCATTCTTAAATGTTACGACGTAGGCTAAAGTTGTGACTTCTGCACTACGTTCAACTCGCAAAATTACGGGTCTAATAGGGTAGAAGCAATTTTAGGATTGTACTTGATACAGACTTCGTAATTAAAAGAATATTCTGGTCTTATCTTGCGTTAATACGCTTCAATTAAAAAAAGCCCCCGCAGGATGTCTTATTTATTTACGTCGGAGTCGGTTTCAGAAGGACACCCGGATAAAATTTCGGATCAAATTTCAGATGCGGTCTTGGACGCGATGTTGAAAGACGATCCCAACAGTCGGGTCGCAGTCGAAACACTATGTACGACTGGTCTGGTTGTTTTGTCTGGTGAAGTAACTACGCGTGCCTATGTGGACGTGCAGGAAATTGCACGAGGTGTTATTCGTGAAATTGGGTACACAGACCCCCTACTGCGGTTTGACGCGGATTCATGTGGGGTGTTAACCACGATTCACGAGCAGAGCTCCGATATCGCTCAAGGTGTTGACGACGACAAAGGTCTTCACGCCGAGCAGGGAGCAGGGGATCAAGGGATGATGTTTGGCTATGCATCCCGTGAGACTGAATCGCTTATGCCTATGGCGCTGAGCTTTTCCCACGCGTTGATGAGGGAATTGGCCGCTATTCGTAAGAAAGAGTCGATCATGCCCTATCTCAGACCCGATTCGAAGAGTCAGGTCACGGTGGAATATGAGGATGACGGTAAAACCATCAAACGCATCCATACGGTCGTTATTTCGACCCAACACGGACCGGATGTTCAGATTTCCAAGATTAAATCGGACGTAAGAGAATACTTGCTCCCGAGAGTTATTCCAGCGCATTTGATGGATGACCAAATGATTCTGCACGTGAATCCGACGGGCCAGTTTATTATTGGTGGTCCCCATGGAGATACGGGATTGACCGGGCGCAAGATTATTGTGGACACGTACGGCGGAAAAGGAGCCCATGGAGGCGGTGCTTTTTCGGGCAAGGATCCATCTAAAGTGGACCGGAGCGCTGCATATGCTGCTCGTCACGTGGCTAAAAATCTTGTAGCTTCAGGGCTTGCTGACGAAGTATTGGTTCAATTGGCGTACGCTATTGGCGTGGCAGATCCCGTTTCCATACACGTAAATAGCTATCGAACCGGTCAGGTTTCTGATCGTTTGTTAGTAGAGATTGTAAAGGAAGTGTTTGATTTGCGCCCTAAAGCCATCATTCAGTCCCTGAATTTGCTACGCCCAGTCTACCGCCCAACAGCCGCATACGGCCATTTTGGTCGGTCAGAATTCACTTGGGAAGCTCTAAACAAAGTTGAGGACATCCGCCAGGCAGCACAGGTACTATCGTAGGTCCCTTCCATCGGTAGGGTATTTTTTAAGTCACGATTATACTACCACTCGGTTGTATAACCTTATGGGGGCGTATCTCTCACTTTATGGCTAAGAATCCCCATCTGGTACCAAATTTGCTGCCTAGAATCGCGTTCGCAATTGTAATTACTCTTGCTACGGTCCTGACAACACAGGCGCAGGATTCACAAAGAGTGGACCGCGTTCGCGAGTTGGAATTCGAGACCGATAGTAGGCCGAATGGGAGCATTGAGCTGCAGACGGGTCTCGTTCGATCGAGGTTTCGGCAGTTTGAATCTAAAGAGTATCGCTCTCCAAGCCAGTTTCTTCAAGCGGAACGCGCAGTATTTGGTTGGAAAGAGCCAGATACGGAGCTGAGGCTCATCAGCGATTGGCAGGCGCCATCTAGCCGCCACATCACCTACCAACAAACCTTTAAGGGCCTCCCTGTTTTGGACCATTTGGTCCGGGTGAATATGGATCGGAAAGGTCGTGTAAGCATGGTTATGAATGCTTATTCACCCATCTCCATGAGCGAAGCGTCCTTTAATTCCGTGCCCGTAATATCGGCTGCGGCGGCTGCCGAGCTGGCCATCGATCAAATGGCAGCAGGTGCTGGGCGTCATACGGATCCCAAATTGGGCATTATTGCGCCCGATGCACCCCTATTGGTCTGGGAGGTCATCGTTTGGCCTGAAAATGAACCCGCCGAGTACAGAGTTCAAGTGGATGCTATAAATGGCAAGATAGCCAGGGCTATTAATCAGGCTATATCGTTGGGCGACAAGCAGTTATCAACACAGAAAGGGAAGTTGGTCAAGTTCCCCGTGCATCCCACGGAACGGTCTACCTTTCGAAGTTTTGGGGACGTGGATGCCGATTTAATTTCGACGGCACGGAAGTTCGAGTTTGTTGAAACTACCTCTTTGGCCCGAGATTACCCCAGTGAAAGCCGCGCCGACGGTGTTGGGTTGGTCTACGATCCAAGTCCGCTTCACCTTATTGGGGTGAATTATGGCGCGCCATACGTCGATGCGGATAATGCCACCAACAGTGCTTTGGATGCAGCTAGAACCTCGGTTACCCTAAAGGGCATTTCACTAAACACGGCCAATAGGTACGTCTTGAAAGGGCCCTACGTGTCGATTACGGGATTGAATCAATCCGGAACAGAAGTTTACGTGGTACCAGCGGAAGCCTCCCCTGATGGATTCCAGTACACGCGGGCTCAATCCGGGTTTGAAGCGGTCAACGCCTACTATCATGTCGACAAGAGCCAACGTTATGTTCAAAGTCTGGGAATTCAAGGGCGTTTAGCAAGTCCTTTTTCGGTTAATCCTCAAGGACTCACGCGCGACGATTCCTTTTTCTTTCCGACCTCCAATATGATCCTCTTCGGAACCGGAGGAGTTGACGATGCCGAGGATCCTACGGTCGTGTGGCATGA
>CALEEY010000022.1 GCA_937877085.1 uncultured Bacteroidota bacterium | reverse complement strand
CGGCGAAATCTATGTCGATCCAGAGAATGAAAACCGAGTATATTCTGTCCAAACGGCCATAAATGTCAGCGAAGATGGCGGAAAGAGCTTCTCCCAGTGGCAACCTGGATATGCTTTAAATGGGGTTCATCCGGATCACCATGCGTTTTGGGTATCGGCTAAGGATCCGAGCTTCATCATGGAAGGAAACGACGGTGGGATGTCCATTACGCGGGACAAAGGGAAGTCGTGGCGTTTTGTCGAAAACCTGCCCGTTGCCCAGTTTTATCATATTAATGTAGACAATGAGTTTCCCTATAACGTGATGGGGGGCATGCAGGACAATGGATCGTGGATTGGGCCTGCGTACGTGTGGAAAGCGGGTGGCATTCGGAACTCGTATTGGCAAGAAATAGCGTTTGGAGATGGATTTGATGTATCTCCCGACCCGGACGACTCTCGGTACGGGTATGCCATGAGTCAGGGGGGAAGTATTAGTCGCTATGACAAGGAAACCGGCGAAAATGACAATATTCAGCCCCTTCACCCCGATCCGGACGTGTTTCTCAGATATAACTGGGACGCCGCTTTTGCTCAAAGCCCCCACGAGTCGGGGACGATTTATTACGGTAGCCAATATCTGCATAAATCTTCGAACCGCGGGCAAAGTTGGGAGGTTGTTTCGCCCGATTTGACCACAAACGACCCTGAGAAGCAGAAACAGATGATTTCTGGCGGCTTGACCTACGATGCGACCCAAGCTGAAAACCACACCACTATTGTGTCTATCGGAGTGAGCCCGGTCCAAAAAGGCGTTTTATGGGTAGGTACCGACGATGGAAATGTTCAGCTTAGCCGGGACGAAGGAGCGACTTGGGCAGAGGTCGGCTCCAACATTAAAGGAGTCGCCTCAAAGTCGTGGATTCACCAGATTAAACCCTCTCCTCACAATGCAGCTGAAGCTGTCGTCGTAATTGACGATCATCGTCAGAATAATTGGGAGCCTTATGTCTATCGCACACGCGACTGGGGACGTAGCTGGGAACGCATGGTCGATTCAAAGGACGTCTACGGCTTCGCCTTATCCTTTATCCAGGACACAGTAGCTCCAAATTTGATGTTTTTAGGCACGGAGTTCGGATTGTACGTGTCCATTGACGACGGAAAGGAATGGACGAAATGGACTCAGGGCTATCCTACGACTTCGACCATGGATATGGCTATTCAAGAGCGGGAAGCCGACTTAGCCATTGCCACGTTTGGTCGAAGCGCCTGGATTTTGGATGATATTCGGCCGTTGAGGGAATTGGCTTTGAAGGGTGCGAAGGTACTGGACGAAGCTGTGCATGTATTTCCGGGACCCATTGCGTACCAAGCGTCTACGATCCAAGCGGAAGGCACTCGTTTTAGAGCCGACGCCATATATGTCGGAGAAAACAGGCGCACCGGGGGAGGTCAGATTACCTATTCCATCCATCCGGATGCCTTTGTAAAAGGGGCAAAAACAGAGGAAAATGAGGACGCAGAAGCAGATTCTGTGGCTTCGGATACGGATTCGGGGGCTGTAACCGACTCTACGAAGGGGGCCGATGCTAAAAAAACCAAGGCACCCGATAAAGTGAAAATTGAAATCCTTGAAAATGGAGAAGTGATTCGAACGTTTGATGGTCCGGCTAAAAAAGGACTGAACAAAACGTCGTGGTCCCTCACAAGGAAAGGAGTTCGGGGACCGAGTCGTCGGGCGGCAAGATTGACGGACGACGAACCAAGTGGGGCTACCGTTCTGCCAGGCACCTACGTGGTACGGGTTACCTACGGAGCGGCCGTGTCAGAAACCACTATTACCGTAGAATCTGATCCACGGTTTGAAGTCGATCTGAACGCCGCGCGGGCACGTTTGGCGCTTTACGCCGAGTTTGAAAAGCTCAACGTGGCGGCGGCAACTATGATGGATCGTATTAGAGAGGCCAAGGATGTGGTTACCAGGGTAAACACGAACCTCGGCGATCGAAAGGACGATGTGGCCAAGGATCTCAAAAAGCATGGTAAGACTATTTCGGACTCACTCTCCGCTTTTGAAGATCGATTCTACGGTGAGCAAGGAAAACAGGGCATCTACCGTGATCCGAACACGGTCAGTTCGATTTTTGGGCAAGCTAGGGGCTATATCTTTTCGAGCCAACGTCCGCCCAATACCCCGGAAGAGTGGGCTATGTCCCATGGTAAAAAGGCCTTAATGGAGATGATTTCAGATGTAAATGGATTTCTGGCCATGCCGTGGGTGGCCTATAAAGAAGCGGTTGAAGCTTCCGACGCCTTCCGAATTGACGATTTGAATATGGTCGCGATAGAAATCGAGGACTGATAGATCTTACTGTAAAC
>CALEEY010000021.1 GCA_937877085.1 uncultured Bacteroidota bacterium | reverse complement strand
CCCAACGATACCGGCAGTAAACAAGCCGGTAATCCACGTGGCGATGCCAAAGTTATCGGCGACCTGTGTGGCAATGGTGTTGGACTGAATCGCATTCCCTGTAAAAAAGGACGTGATCATAAGCATGAATGCAAAAAACATCGCAACAGGCTTCCAATTCCAACCGAAAACATCCTTAATACCCCGTTCGATGTAGTACATCGGACCGCCCGCTACGGAGCCTTCCCATTTGGCGGTACCATCCATCGTTATTCGGTAGTGCTGAGCCAGTGTGACTTCAGAAAACTTAGTAGCCATACCTAAAAGTGCCGTTACCCACATCCAAAACAGGGCACCAGGACCTCCCCAGTGAATGGCTAACGCCACTCCGGCTATGTTACCTGTTCCGACGGTCGCGGAAAGAGCCGTGGTCAACGCCTGAAAATGAGAAACATCGCCAGGTTCATTGGGATCGTCATATTTGCCCGAAGTCACGGCAAACCCGTGGCCAAGCCGACGAATCTGAACAAGGCCTAAGCGAATGGTCAAAAAGGCCCCTGCGCCCAACAATCCGACAACCAAAATCGGTGACAGAAGGTTGTTGGCAACTTCAATAAAGTGTTCTAAGAATTCCATGAATCAGTGACTTTTATTCTGGGTGGAACGGACAAAAAGCGTAAATCGCACAATAATATTGGGAATACGCCCGCAGCGAGCTGCAAAAACGATCGACAAACCTCAACAGTAATTCGAAAAATAGCGGTTGAAGCTCGAAATAAAGATTAGCGCTCAATATAAACGAGGAGCACCCGCTCTGCAAACCATGTGGAAAAGGCTTGGATTTGGAACGCTGTGCCGTAGTCAGAGAACTCGACGCGGCGCACTGGAACCTCGTGCCATAGTCAGAGAACTCGACGCGGCGCACTGGAACGCGGCGCGGCGCAAAGCAGCGCAGCGTGCGCCGCAGTACAAACCGATGGGACAACGCACGGACCAGTGTCTCTTTTAGGACGTGAGCGATTTGGGATCGACTTCTACAATCCGCCTATTCAACACGGCTAACGTTCGCGCAGGAAAATTGCGCACCATCCGATAGTCGTGGGTGGCCATCAGGACCGTCATCCCCGCTCGGTGCAGCCCGATGAGCAGTTTTTGTATTTCATCCGCCACGGAAGGGTCCAAATTTCCCGTAGGTTCGTCAGCCAACATGACCCACGGGTCATTTACAATGGCTCTTGCTATGACCACTCGTTGCTGTTCGCCACTGGAAAGCTCGTGCGGGAAACGCAACCGTTTATGACTGAGTCCGACCCTAGAGAGCACATGAAGAACTTTGTTGGTGACCACTTTCCCACGACTTCCAGTCACATATTGGGCGAAAGCAACATTATCAAACACATTTCGATCGGGAAGCAATTGAAAATCCTGAAAGACGACTCCTAGATTACGCCGTAAAAAAGGAATGTCCGAAGCCTTCATGGTATCGCTGTGAAAGTTGGCGATTTCCACCGAGCCCGTTTGGGGTAGCGTTTCCATGTATAATGAACGCAACAAAGAGCTTTTCCCGCTACCCGTCGGTCCCACCAGGTACACCAACTCACCGCGATCGATGTGGACATTCACATGCTCAAGTACCGCTTTGGGTGTTCCGTCGGGAAGTGGATACGATATGGATACGTTTTTAAGGTCAATCACGGCTTTGCTAACCTTTTTTATGGGAAGAGGCCAATGGTTTAGCCGAATTACCCACTGGTCCAATGACCCAATGAATGCGTTCCGATTCATCGTGCGCTTCATCGAGACTAAAACCATCATAGGATGCCAGTACCGTCATTTCGGCTCTGTCGAGGGCCGATTGGATTTCTGGGCGTGTCCACGCGCGCTGAATGTGGCTTTCTTGGAATCTGCCCTCGGGCGTTTCAATCTCAAATTGAGTGGTGTGGACGCGCGATTCTAAGTCGAACGAACTCTTACGAGTATAGGTCACCCCGTCCTGCTCACCCTCGTCTTCGAAATATTCGGCATTGTTAATCGAATTCGAGGGAGTACTCTGATCGAAAATAAAGATAGACTCGGGCCCCATGCGGGATTTAACGCCTGAAAGCAAGCGATTGAGGCCTTCTTCGGATTGTACGTAATTAACGCAGTCGTATAACAAAAGAATGACATCGATAGGGCCTTTCAATTCAAATTCGTCCCACCCCGATTCAAAATCTAATTGGTAAAGCGATACTCTGTTAGAATCGTCTTTGAATCTTCGTCCCGCCCACTCCAACATGCTTAAGGAGCTGTCTGCGGCCGAAATGGTGGCACTCGTTTGAATCAATAATTCCGCTGTAAACAGCCCTGTGCCACACCCCAACTCTAAAAAGTGGACTTCAGGTGCATCTACTTTTGTAGAATGCTCATCGTAAAGATGCAAAATGTAGTCTGCCCATCCATCGTAGTCTACATGATCCATGACCATGTCATATACGAGCGCGAGCGCGGAATATGCGTTAACAGATTTCAAGCGAGTAAATTTCGTTTTTGAACAATGAGGGCTGCATATTCTATAGCTTTTTTAAGGCTGGATTCGTTGGCTTTTCCTTCTCCAGCAATATTAAATGCGGTTCCGTGATCCGGGGACGTCCGTACAATCGAAAGTCCTGCTGTAAAATTAACACCAGAGCCAAAAGAAAGCGCCTTGAAAGGAATCAAGCCCTGATCATGATACATAGCGACTACGCCGTCGGCCGTCCTCCATGTGTCGCTTCCGAAAAACCCATCGGCAGGCAGGGGCCCAATAATTTCGCATCCAGCTTCTCGGGCCTTGATGATTTCTGGCAAAATAACGTCGCGGTCCTCGTTTCCTAATACTCCACCATCTCCGGCATGTGGATTTAATCCTAGCACCGCTATACGTGGATTGGGAATGCCAAAATCCTGCATCAGGGACCGACGCATAATACCAATGGTGGATTGGATCTTATCCCCCGTAACCCCTTGGGAGACTTGAGATATCGGAATATGCCCGGTCACCAGGCCTACCCGCAAATGATCCGATACCATCATCATTAAATGCCCTGAAGCTCCCACTCGGTCGGCTATAAATTCCGTATGACCAGGGAAATGATAGCCAGCCAACGATATCGCTTCCTTGGATATAGGGCACGTAACCATGGCGTCCACTTTGTTGGAGCTGCACAGATCCACAGCTAAGGCCACGGATTCCATCGAAATTCGACCGGAATCGGCATTTATCTGGCCAGGTTGAACCTGGAAACCAGAGGGAAGATCGCATTCCATTCGATCGAAACTCCCATCAAGACCCCACCGGGCTTGATAAAAGGACAGAACTTCGGAAGGGCCAACCACTAAAAAATGAAAACGATCGGTAAGCGACGGGTCCGAAAGGCACTTCAACAAAACCTCAGGACCGATGCCATTGGGGTCTCCAATAGAAAGTGCGATTTTGGGTTTTGAAGACATTGTTATGTTCGAACGGTTCAGAAACGACTCGTTACCGCTTCCTTTCAGACATTTGCTGAAGGAAACGAGTCAAAAGCCGAACTCCAAACCCGGTGGCGCCTGCCTGACTATATCCTCGGGCTTGGGCCAAAAAGGATGGTCCTGCAATGTCGACGTGAATCCAGGGATAATCCACAAAGTGTTCTAGAAACTTAGCAGCCGTAATCGAACCGGCGCCTCTTCCTCCAACATTTTTCAGGTCAGCAATCGTGCTTTTAATCTGTTCGTTGTATTCATCGAACATAGGCAGATTATGAACGCGATCGCCCGACTCCGTGCCTGCCAACATGATGTCTGCGAGCCGCTCTTCGGCGCCTTTTTCTTCATTCGTCATGACGGCGGCAATAAAATCGCCTAGGGCAATCACGGCGGCTCCGGTCAGCGTAGCCAGGTCAATTACGATCTCTGGATAAAACGATGAGGCATACGATAGCGCGTCGGCCAAAATCATGCGGCCTTCGGCATCGGTGTTGAGCACCTCGACTGTTTTGCCTGAATGCATTTTTACGACATCGCCCGGCACGTATGCATTCTCTCCCGGACGGTTATCCGTGGCAGGAATTAACCCAATGACGTATAGTGGCAAATCGAGTTTAGCAATCGCTTCCATGGCGCCAATTACCGCCGCTGCACCCGCCATGTCGGACTTCATAGAATCCATGGAGTCTTTCGTCGGCTTTAGCGAAAGCCCGCCGGTGTCGAAAACAACCCCTTTCCCAACCAAAATAACGGGTCTCGTATTTCTGGAGTTTTCTGGGTGCCATTCTAGCACGGAAAAGGTCGGAGGTTCAATACTTCCTCTGTTTACGGCCAACAGACCACCCATTCCTTCCTCTTCAATCAGGGCTTTATCCCAAACGGAAACATCATAGCCATGCTTTTTGCCCGATTTTTCGATGGCCTTGGAGAGAAGGGTAGGCGTCTTTTCGTCGGGAGAAAGGTTTACAAGGTCTCTGGCGGAGCACACGGCTTCCGCTATGATGCGACCCCGGTCTGCCCCACGACGAACCTGTTTGTCGTGGTCCGTGGTCTGTATAACCAAACGCTGAGCCGCTTCACCCTTCAGGATGCCCGTCCTGTATCGATCAAATCGGTACGAACCCAAAACAAACCCTTCAACCAATGCTTGTGCAGTATCATCG
>CALEEY010000020.1 GCA_937877085.1 uncultured Bacteroidota bacterium | reverse complement strand
GTCTTGACCAAGAACTCTTGGTTAAACCTTGTTTGAACTAGATTGTAATATTACCTTGAAATACCGAAAAAGCTCAGTTAAAGGCGGAATATCTATAGGATAGTTCAAACTTGAACGGGTGTTTTTGGAAAAACCGTGCCATTTGATCGAGATTACTCGAAAGTCTCGATCCTTTGTTTGACCTGTTACCTCTCAGGATCGAAGATGGCAACCTTCACAGTACGATTGAACGATACCTACATATGGTAGTCATGAAGAGATTCCCCATTCTCCTTAGCCTTCTTCTCGGTGTGTTTTTGATTGCAGGAGCCGATGGTTGCTCTAGCGACCCCAACGTAGAAGGCGCCAAGCTCGATCTTCGTAATCAAGATTACGACCGCGCGCTTCAAAATTTAAATACCGCTCTAGAAAAAAATCCTTCCAATTCAGAAGCTTTAGAGCTTAAAGGACGGGTTCTATCCGAGCAAGCCTTTGCAACGCCCGATGCGGACCAACACATTGCGTTGATTCACGATATGATCGCAGCGTTCCAAACAGCGATGCAGGTTGATCCGCTTCTCAATGAGTCAGTTACCAACAGCATGCGGTTTGCATACGCGAGTGAATTTACTCGAGGCATTCAGGCATTTAATCGCGGTAAAAATGACGATACGGAATTTGTGGTTGCTGCAAAGTATTTCCATACCGCCGGCGACATTTTCCCAGATTCGTCAGGTGCTTACGTGAACGAAGGGTATGCGTACATGAACGCAAATCAACCTGAAAACGCGATGGCTCCTTTTGAAAACGCAATCAAAGCTGGAGATATTGAGCCAGATACCTATCGTTTTCTAGCCGGTCTGTACCAAACCTACAACCGTACGGAGGAGGGCATTGCACTTCTCGAAAAGGCGAGTGAAATGTATCCGGAAAATATTGACGTTCAAACAGAGCTTTTGAATGCCTATCAGGTTGCCGGACAAATTGACAAAGCATTAGAGCGATACAAGGATGCTGTTGTTCGCGAACCAGACAATAAGTTATTCCGATATAACTACGGTTCGTTATTGGTTCAAGTGGAGCGATATGATGAAGCCATTGCACAACTTGAAGCCGCTATTGCATTGGATGGCGATTATAGCAATGCCCACTACAATTTGGGTGCTGCCTACATCAATATGGCCGTAGATGTGAATGTCCAGGTCAGCGATTTGGACGACAAACTTCGGGCAGAAAGAGGTGGTTTGAGCCGTGCCGAGATTCAGAAAAGAGAAGCGGAAATTGATGCCCTTGTAGAGCGGCGCAAAGAGCTTTTCGGACTTGCAGTTGCACCGTTAGAACAAGCCAAAACGTTGTTTGAAGCGGCCGGAGAAGATGCATCTGGCGTATGTCAGGCTCTTTACCAGTCCTACGTTCAAGTGAACGAAGTCGAAAAAGCACAAAGCATCTCTGAATGTGCCGGATACGCCGATACAGGCAAATAATGTTAATATTGGAGCTAAAGTTTAATCATTTTAGCTTAAATCCAACGCCATTGGGCGAGATTGACCAGTAGAATTCGGGGCCGGGCTGTGAACAGCCCGGCCCCGAATCATTTGTACGCTCCCTCATTTCTCTTAATAGGTTCACCCCATGAAGTCAGACGATATAGGAAAATTTGGTCTTGGCACTAGAGCCGTTCACGCCGGTCAAGCCCCTGACCCTTCGACAGGAGCTGTCATGACGCCTATTTATCAGACCTCAACCTATGCCCAATCGGCCCCAGGGGTGCACCAAGGGCACGAGTATGCGAGGGTCACTAATCCTACTAGATCGGCTCTTGAAGGCAACCTAGCAGCCCTAGAGTCCGCCAGATTCGGTATTTGTTTTGCCTCTGGCGTCGCAGCCACAGACGCCATTGTGCGGTGCCTGCGACCTGGGGATCATATTCTGGCATCCAATGACTTGTATGGTGGTACCTATCGTTTGATGAGACAGGTATTTGGACCATTTGGCATTGAATCCGATTTTGTCGATATGTCCGACCTATCGGTGGTAAAGGCCGCTTTTAAGCCGAATACCAAATTGGTTTGGATTGAAACGCCCACCAATCCGTTGGTGCGCGTCGTCGATTTGAAAGCCTTGTGCGACATGGCCCACGCTCACGGAGCGGTGGCGGCGGTGGATAACACCTTTGCGTCTCCCATTTTACAGAGGCCTCTGGAATGGGGAGCGGATTTGGTTGTTCACTCTACTACCAAATATTTGGGAGGCCACTCCGACGTAATTGGCGGCGCTGTTTGTACCAACAGTGTGGAATGGAACGATAAACTGCGCTTTTTGATCAAATCGTCCGGAGCTGTTCCAGGGCCCATGGACTGTTTCTTAACCCTCCGCGGTACCAAAACGCTCCAAATACGCATGGAAAGGCATTGTTCGAATGCTCAGGCCATTGCAGAGTACTTGGAGAGCCATCCAAAAATCGGGAAAGTATTCTACCCCGGTTTGCCCAGCTTTGCCGGTCATGAATTGGCCAAACGACAGATGGATGGGTTCGGCGGTATGGTGTCCTTTCTTTTGAAAAATGACAACATCAAAGACGCCACCAAAGTCATGTCTTCCACCAAGGTATTTACGTTGGCGGAGAGTTTAGGTGGGGTAGAGAGCCTGATGAATCATCCAGCTACCATGACGCACGCTTCCATTCCAGCTGAAGAGCGCAAGGCTGCGGGCCTTACAGACACCTTGATCCGGCTATCCGTTGGAATAGAAGATGTAAAAGACCTCATTGACGACCTAGAACAAGCGCTAGCACAGGTTTAATAACCTGGCTCGGCGTTGGAGCGGACCAGCTTTTGGCCAATAAACGTAGGTGCCCAGGTAGGTTTAGTGCGCCGCTAACGTTCTGGCCGCTTTGATCACATCGTCATCATCCGGAAGCAATGCGCGTTCAAGGGAATCGGCGAAAGCGATGGGCGAAAACTTGCCTGCTAACCGCTTCACCGGTGCATCTAGCTCGTAAAACGCTTTGTCACTGATTTGAGCAGCGAGTTCAGCCCCATAGCCCAGAAATTCATGATCTTCGTAGACCACAAGCGCCCGATTGGTCTTGCGAACCGACGCCATTACCGTGTCCATATCGACGGGTAGTAATGTTCTCAAGTCAATAATTTCAACCGAAATGCCCTCTTTTTCCAAAATACGGGCAGCATTAGTCGATTTATGGACCATCATTCCATAGGTGATGATGGTCAAATCAGAGCCTTCCCGCACGATTCTGGCTTTGCCAAACGGAAGGAGGTAATTCTCGTCTGGTTCAGGGCTTCTAGCAGCGGCCGAACGGTACAAGGCTTTATGCTCCATGAACAATACTGGATCTTCCATTCGAATGGCTGCCTTTAACAAGCCCTTTGCGTCGGCTGCGTTGGAAGGCATGGCAATCTGGAAGCCAGGCATGTGGGCAAAGAAAGCCTCAATATTCTGGGAATGGCACAGGCCCCCATGAATATAGCCGCCAACCGGAACGCGAATAACCATGGGGCAACCCCAGTCGTTATTCGAGCGGTATCTATACGAAGCCACTTGATTACGCAGGGCCTGCATAGCCGGCCAAATGTAGTCTCCAAACTGAATTTCTACGACGGGCTTATACCCGGCAGAGGAAAAACCGACAGCTGTTCCAATAATCGAGGCTTCCGCCAGAGGTGTATTAAAGCATCTTTTAGGCCCGAATGCATCGGTCAGATCCCTAGTTGCTGTAAAAACGCCGCCCTTTCCGCCGGCAACGTCTTCGCCGTAGACCAGTACCCGATCGTTTCTACGCATCTCCTCGTGGAGTGCGTGATTGATAGCATCTACGACCACAATTTGAGGACCCGACGGCTCTGTAGATTCATATTCCAATCCCAAATCGCCTTCAAAAAGGACGTGTTGGGTTGCCGTTTCTGGGTCTGGATCGTCCTGGGCATCCGCCCAAGCAGCCGCCTCGTCCACTTCGACCTGAACTTCTTTACGTATCCTCTTAACATCCTCTGGGGAGATAAGGCCGTCTTTTAATAACCGTCGTTCCAACTGAAGAATAGGATCTTCACGTTGATCAGCCTCAAGTTCTTCTACCGTTCGGTATTTGGTATGATTGTCGGACGAAGAATGGGGCAGCAGTCGGACCAAATCGGCAACCAAGCAAACTGGGCCCTTTCCTGCTTTTATGTGTTCAATGGCCAGTTTGGCCGCCGAGTAGGTCTCAAAGAAATCCGTCCCATCCACATGGATACGGGCCAATCCTTCATAGCCCCGAGCTAATTTGAACGCCGAACCACCCGCTGTTTGGTCACGAACGGGCACTGAAATGGCATATCCGTTGTCTTGCACGACGAACAAAACGGGGGCAGCTTCGCGCGCAGCCCAATTCAAAGCTTCGTGGAAATCGCCCTGCGAGGTTGCACCGTCGCCACATGAGCAATAAACGAAGGCATCCGTAATACCGTCTCTTTGCAAAGCCAAACCGGCTCCTACCGCAGGTAAAAACTGAGCGCCGACGGACGATGAAATGGGTAATATATTTCTCGACCGATTACCAAAGTGCTCCGCCATTTGCCTTCCACCTGAATTGGGGTCGGAGGCCTTCGCTAGATGGTGCAGCAGAACTTCATTGGCATCTCCGCCCAACATGAGATACATCATCATGTCGCGGTAATAGAGGCTGAACCAATCTTTTCCGGGTTCGCTCAGAAGTCCAATGGCGGCTTGAGTCGCTTCGTGTCCCGCACATCCAATGTGGAAAAATCCTTTACCCTGCTTCAATAAATTTAACATTTTCTCATCCAAACGACGAGAAATGAGCATCGTACGGTAAACACCGACCAACGTGTCCGGCTCAAAATGTTCGGTACCAAGCTCGATCACATCAAAATCGCCTTTGTACTTAATTTTTCCTTTGGACGGAGAAATAAGTTCAACGGAACGCGTCGCACCATCGCCAGCGGGGGCGTTGGTTTTATTAATCGATTTCGATGTTTTTGCCATGTGAACTTGAAGGATTACAAAAGTGCAGAACGGAGAACAGATACTACTTTGGATGATACGAAAATGTTTGCATCATCTCAGATGCTCGCCGTGAAGCTTCCCTAAAATTACAACGCAGCTCATCCAGGTTCGAAAGGATGCGAACG
>CALEEY010000019.1 GCA_937877085.1 uncultured Bacteroidota bacterium | reverse complement strand
TGCCTTTTGACAAGTCATAAGGAGACAATTCAACCTTTACTCGGTCACCAGGGAGAATCTTGATGAAATACATCCTCATCTTTCCTGATAATAATCCGAGTATCTCGTGTCCGTTTTCAAGGCGAACACGAAATTGTGCGTTGGGAAGTGCATCAACCACTTCACCATCTTGTTCTATGGACTTTTGCTTAGCCATGAGCTACGTCGACGTACTGTTTATAGGGTAATACTTCAAGGACATCCTCAATGTATCGAAAAGTGGTCAAGACTTCTGCTTCACCCGGCCGGACAACAACCATGTGTTCATAATGCGCTGAAGGCATAGAGTCGGCCGTTTTTACGGTCCAACCATCCCCCTCCGTGCGAACAGATGCCGTTCCACGATTAATCATCGGTTCGATGCAAATCACCAGACCGGTTTTTAATTTCCGACCGCTACCAGCCCGACCATAATTAGGTACTTGGGGATCTTCGTGCAGGCTCCGGCCAATGCCGTGTCCTACCAGATCTTTCACCACCCCATATCCTCTCTCCTCGCACAACTCTTGAACGGCAGCGCCAATGTCGCCAAGCCGTTTTCCTGTCGTTGCTTGCAGGGTAGCAAGCATCAACGAGTCGTACGTGGTAGCTAGCAAATTTTGGGTTTCATCGGAAATGGAGCCTACAGCGAATGTGAATGCACTATCGCCATAAAATCCGTCCAACAACACCCCACAATCCACAGATACGATGTCACCCTCTTTCAAAATGGTGTCACCTGGTATCCCATGAACTACTTCATCATTAACCGAAGTGCACAGAGTGGCCGGGAATACTTCCCTTCCAACCCGGTAGCCCTTAAACGCGGGCTCGGCACCGTGGTCCCGAATAAATGATTCGGCAATCTGATCCAACTCTATCGTCGAGACTCCCGGCACAATAGCCGGAGCAACCGCTGCCAACGTCCTTCCCACCAAATCGGCGGAAGCACGTAAGCCTTCGATTTCTCTTTCGTTTTTGAGGTGAATCATGATCAGAAACTTTTAACGACGGCCTTTTAGACGACCGGATTTCATAAACCCGTCGTAATGGCGCATCAACAAATGACTTTCAACTTGTTGCAGCGTGTCGAGCGTTACCCCAACCAAGATCAACAAACTGGTTCCTCCAAAGAACTGGGCGAATCCGTAGGTTACCCCAAATTGGATGGCAAATGCAGGAAGGATCGCTATCAGACCGAGGAAAATCGATCCTGGAAGCGTGATACGCGTCAGGATATTGTCAATAAACTCACTGGTCTGTTTTCCTGGACGAATGCCCGGTATGAAACCGCCTTGGCGTTTCATGGTGTCGGCCATTTCTTTTGGATTCACTGCAATGGCTGTGTAGAAATAGGTAAAGAACACACAGATAATGAAGAATACCGATGAATAACCCCAAGAGGAGATATCAGTAAAGAAGACGCCCATCTGCTGCATAAATGCACTTTCAGGAAACATGGTCGCGAACGTTGCCGGTACAAACATAATCGACTGAGCGAAGATGATCGGCATAACGCCAGCCGCATTTATTTTGAGCGGCAAGTACTGTGTAGAGCCGCCAAATACCTTGCGTCCAACGACGCGCTTGGCATATTGAACAGGAATACGACGCATTCCCTGGCTGACCAAAATCAC
>CALEEY010000018.1 GCA_937877085.1 uncultured Bacteroidota bacterium | reverse complement strand
ATGTTAACTTTTTTGGATGCACCTCTCTTACACGTGCCGTTTTGCCCCATTTTTTAGCCAACAATGCCGGTCAGATTGCGGTGGTTAGCAGCGTTAGGGGATTTATATCAACTCCAAGGCGGGCCACCTATGCCGCTACCAAGCACGCACTTCACGGATATTACGAGGGGCTTAGATCGGAACTCCACGGAACCGGCATATCCCTTTCAATGATATGTCCTGGCTATATAAACACCGAACTGAGTATCCATTCGTTGATTTCTGGAAATACGACTTTTGGCCACATGGATGACCAGCATCGGAACGCGATGCCCGCACGTGTATTCGCCAAAAAAGCAGTTCGTGGTCTGTCCCGCCAACAACCGGTTCTTTTGATCGGCGGATGGGAGCGGTTTGCCCCCTGGCTGGTACGTATTTCGCCTAGATTGGTCAGATGGTTGCTCCCAAGGGTCATTAAAGCGAATTAATTCGTATTCCAGTGCCAACCTTTTACATGCGACCTCTGTCCAACCGGTACAAACACTTTCGTACAAAACTGAAGGGCGAACCTACCGCCACTAACATGACCCGCACATTTACTTGCTTACTCGTTTTCTCCTTTGCCCTAGCCTTTTTTGCTAGTGCTGCTCAGGCTCAAAATGTTCACCGCACATTTGATGTGGCGGCCGGTTCGCGGCTCGAACTGGACCTCGAAACCGGAGGGGACATAACAATTACCGGCTGGGATAAAAATCAGGTCGACATTACCGTAACGGTGGAAGGCCGCGACAAAGACGACATTTCTTTTAATATCGAGCAAAATTCAAGGGGCGTTGAGATCTCTTCGGAGTTTCAAAAACGTAGGGCCCGTGCTGACGTGAATATGGTTATTCGCGTTCCTCGCAAGTTCGACTTGGAGGTATCTACAACTGGTGGGGATGTTCACGTCGAGAACATAGACGGCAAAATCGAAGGTTCGAGTATGGGAGGCGATATCGTGCTCACCGGGCTGAACGGCTTTGTAGAGTTTTCGACGATGGGAGGAGACATTCAACTTACCAATTCAACCGTCGACGGCTCTGTTCATACGATGGGTGGTGACGTCGATATAACGGATGTGACCGGTTCGGTTCAGGGTACGACCATGGGCGGCAACGTAACCCAGAATAATGTAAAATCTGGCAAGGCGGGCTCGAATAGTGAAGTCAAAATTAACACGATGGGCGGCGATGTCAATGTGGACGAAGCCCTAAATGGAGCCGATCTTCACACGATGGGCGGCGAAATAAGGGTCCGCAAGGCGGCCAAATTTGTCAAAGCCACCACCATGGGTGGAGACATCGACGTGGATGCCATTGATGGATGGATTGAAGCCAACACCATGGGTGGAGACATTATGGTTACGATGGTTGGAGGCAAAGACGGCGACCGACATGTAGTCCTAGAATCTATGGGGGGCACCATTGAATTGACCGTTCCCGCTGGTTTGTCGATGGCTTTTGACATCGAAGTTAAACTGACCCGCGATGCCGACGATGGCGAATACACTATCGAATCTGACTTCGACGTATCTGTATCGCAGGAAAAGAACAGATCGGATAGCCGTTGGAAAAGCGGAGGCGTTATTACGGGAACCGGTTCGGTAAACGGGGGACGCAACAAGATCAAGATTCGGACGACGAATGGAGACGTTATTATCCGGGAGGGTCGGTAAGTGTAGCACCCGATTTTCAGCTCAGATTAAGAGCTAGAAAACGGGGTTTGCTGTCCAAAAAGGTCATTTAAGACCATTGGGCCATTCAGATTCGAATCCAAATACGACGAGGGGGCGGCCAAAATCCGTCCCCTCTCCTATTTGGGTCATACCCATTTTTTGGATGATTCGAATGGATCCAGCATTCTCAGGATAGGATTGGGACGTAATCTGAGTTAGAGAAAACGTGTTCTGACAGACCCAAAGGGCCGCTGCAGCCGCTTCATAACCGTATCCCCCACCCCAAAATTCTTTGGCATACCGCCAACCGAAATCCAATCGCCCAATTTTGTCGTCCACGCCGCAAAAACCCATTAATTGTCCGGTTTTTGCATGTTCTACCGCTAATCGTGTCCAGCCTCTGGATTCTTGATGCGCCAAAACAGTGTCAATAAATTCCACAGCGTTACTACGGGGACGTGGTTTACCATCTCCGATATGCTCCATGACCAGAGGATCCGCAATGATGCGCGCATAGTCCTCTAGATCAGAGGCTTCCCAGTCCCTTAGTAAAAGTCGTTCCGTACGAGCGTGGATTTTCTTCATAAACCATACACTGTTTGGGATTTTATTAGTTTCGGAGGCGTGTAATTGCACAATCAGTACAAACCTTTAGGAAGCGCCGGTGACCTCTCCTGAATCTACTAGTCCCGCAAAGCGGGAAAGCAGAAATTTTATCCAGCAGATTATCGATAACGATCGGTCTTCGGGCAGGGTGACGAGCGAAATCATAACCCGATTTCCTCCAGAGCCCAATGGATATCCGCATATTGGCCATGCGAAAGCCATCTGCCTGAATTTTAGCCTGGCGGACGAGTACCAGGGACGCTGTCACTTGCGTTTTGACGATACGAATCCCGAAACCGAGGATATGGAGTACGTTCGCGCGATGAAGCGCGACATCAATTGGCTCGGGTTTGATTGGGGTGTTCACGAATATTACGCTTCGGACTATTTCGAGCAGCTGTACCAATTGGCCGTTCGCCTTATTCAAACCAATAACGCTTTTATCGATAGCCAAACGGGTGAGGAAATTCGGACGAACCGAGGAACGGTGACCGTTGCCGGCGCCAACAGCCCGTACCGAGAGCGTTCCATCGACGAAAACCTCGCTCTTTTTGCAGCCATGCGGGCGGGAGAATTTCCAGACGGGGCTCACGTCCTAAGGGCCAAAATCGATATGGCGTCTCCCAATATGTTGATGCGAGACCCCGTACTGTATCGCATTAAGCATGCCGAGCACTATCGAACAGGGAATGACTGGCCAATTTACCCGCTGTATGACTTTGCACACCCGCTTTCCGACGCTATCGAGGGTATTACGCACTCGCTTTGTACGTTGGAATTTGATGTACACCGGCCGCTTTATGATTGGTTGGTAGAGGCTCTATTTCCAACCCCTCGGCCTCATCAGTACGAATCGGCTCGCTTGAACCTTGATTTCACCGTTACAAGTAAGCGAAAACTGCTTCAGCTAGTAAAAGAACGTCACGTAGATGGCTGGGATGACCCGCGGATGCCCACCATTTCGGGTATGCGCCGACGGGGATATACTGCGGAGTCGTTACGCCGATTCTGCGACATGATTGGCGTTGCAAAGGCAGATAACAGAGTCGACATGGCTATGCTCGAATTTGCTGTCCGTGACGACTTGAACACCCGAGCACCTCGGGTGATGTGTGTGATTGAGCCACTAAAAATCGTTTTAACAAACGTTCCAGCGGGATCCGTGGAGGAATTGGAAGCCTCCTATTGGCCACATGATATTCCAAAAGAAGGATCTCGGGTGGTGCCTTTTACGCGGGAGATTTATATCGAAAAGTCGGATTTCATGGAAGTCCCGTCTAAAAACTTTCACCGGTTAAGCCCTGGAGGCGAAGTCCGACTCCGGTATGGATACATTATTCGGTGCGATCAGGTCGTGAAGGACAGCCACGGAGAAATTACTGAACTGCTCTGCTCCGTGGACTTGGATACAAAATCGGGGGATACTTCCAGTCGGAAGGTGAAGGGAACGGTACACTGGGTTTCGGCTTCCCACGGGGTGCCGGTTGAAGTACGCTTGTATGACCGATTGTTCAACGTGGCCGATCCAGATGATGTAGCGGAGGGTCAGTCCTTTCTTTCCCATCTCAATCCAGAGTCCGTAACCATAATGCAGGCCGTAATTGAGCCTGCCGCTGCGGCGCAAGACGCACTGGATCGGTATCAGTTTGAGCGTCAGGGATTCTTTTTTCTTGATCCGAATGAACTCGAGAAGAGAAACCGGGTCTGGAATCGGACGATTACGCTTCGGGACACGTGGGAAAAACCAAAAACGCCCGAAATGGCCCCTGTCCAGAAAAAAGATTCGACTCCAGAAACACCGCAAATGGTACGCGATCCGTTGGAGGGACTCGGCCCAGAAGCGATACTACGCGCCGAGTGGCTGGACCGTACGTACGAATTGGGAATGGACGATGCCGCCTTACTCGCAACTAGACCCCACTTATCTGCTTTTTTTGAGGAAGCTTCCAAATCTGCTCCGAGTATTTCCGTGGCCAACTGGATAATCAACGAACTGCGACCCATGCTTCCGAGCGATGGAATCGATGGATTCCCGTTTTCGGCCGCCCAGTTTGCAGCGTTTGTACAGTTGCAAGCCTCCAATACGCTTTCGGGCCGACAAGCAAAAGAAGTCCTTATCGAAATGGTTGCTTCGGGCGAATCTGCCGCTGAAATAGTTGACAGGCTTGGACTCAAACAAATTTCAGACGAAAGTGAGCTCCTTGCTATGGTACATGAAGTCTTGAACGCCCATCCCGATCGAGTGGAGGCCTACAAAGGGGGTAAAACCGGCTTGATCGGCTTTTTCATGGGCCAGGTTATGGCGAAATCCTCTGGGGCTGCTAATCCATCGACGGTTAAATCGTTGCTCGAAAAGGAACTCGAGTAGACGGCCTAGGCACCTTCTAGGCTATCGCCCGAGGAGGCTAGGTCATGTCGAAGGGTGTGGGAGGCTACGCCGTGAAGGTCAACGATCGACCGCGTGGCGCGCTCTGTGATGCTCGGTGGCGCTATCTATTGCTCGGGGCTCCGATGCCCGGTGGCGCTATCTGTTGCCTGGTGGCGCTATCTGATGGGCAGGGCAAATACCGCCTGTCCGGTACCGCTCCACACGATGTTGCCCGCACCACTTGCCGCCGTGCCAGCCCCATCGGCAACGTCAATGATGTGCGAGGCCTTTCCATTACGAGACCACACAAAAAGCTGATCTTCGCCAATCCAAGCGAAATCCATCGCAGGTTCGCCCGGAACAACGTGGGTAAAGGACTCCCCTGTACTCGTCCACATGAGGTCTCGCTGCACACTGGACGAGCCACTCGAACTGGTCGCCGTAAACACGATGTGCCTTCCATTGGGAGAAAAGACTGGCCGGCTACGTGAATCTGCGAATGAAGCGGGAGCTTCCAGATACGAAGACCCCGCGGATGCCAAGGAATAAATCGAAATAGCCCTTTTACCCGTCCCGTCCTGAGCATCTACATCAAATGCCAGTTCAGTCCCGTCAGGAGACCACGACATGTTGCGCGGTTGGTACTTATCCCCCACCACCTTAACAGGATCGCCACCGCTGAGGGGCTGCAAATACAAGGTTGAATCGGGTTCATAGGCCTTTTTCACTCGATCGTACACCAAATCTCGCAGTATGTAGGCCAGCTTGTTGCCGTTGGGCGACACCGAAACATGGTACATTTTACGTGCGTCCATCGTTTGCAGGGTGGCACAATCCGAAACTGCTATCTCATAAATCGAATCGGAATTGCGCACAGCCAACGTGCCTCCGGGTAGGACCGCCAAAACGGACCTCGACGCGGAACAAGGCAATTTTTGGGTGACTTGGGTTTCAACAGAAAAGGAGTGAATGGCCCCCGCTCCCATGCGTTTGCCCTCGGGAAGGTATTCACCAAAGTAAAAGTGGGTCGAGTTTGAATCCCAATCGCCCGTAAAAACTAGACTAGATGCACCCGTATGTACGGTAGAAACGATCCCAGATGTCGCATCATAGACATACAAATGGGAAGCCGTGCTATTCGAGATGGCTAATGCCGTCTTTTGGCCATCATCCGAAACGGAGAAAAATGTTCTGCTCCCTCCTGGGCCAAGGTCAATTTCCTTCTCGGACCCCGGGAAAACGATTTTGAGCGATTGTTCTTGTGCTCGGTTGTCACTGTTCTCAAAAACACTCCACTTCGGACTCGGTGGAATAATGGGCTCGATGGCCACAACCTCTTCTTCAACAACGACTACCGGAGAGCTTGAGCCGCATCCAAAAACAAGAAACAGCAGACTAAGCAGGGCAAACGGCTTCAAACAATTCATGGACAAAAGAAGGCTTTTAAGAGAATGGTAAACACATAGGGGCCCGTAACATGTTCACTGTTTTTCACGTTAACAAACCTTTTGCGCAATAGCCCATCCTTACTGCTGGTACTTTGTAATGTTCAGGAATTATCTCTCCATAGCCATACGGCTCATTCAAAAACAGCCGGGCTACGCCTTTATCAATATTGTCGGGCTAGCTGTTGGAATGGCAGCTTTTTTCGTAATCACGCTGTTCATTACGGATGAACTTTCCTACGACAAACACTTCGAAAATAGCGACCGAATCTATCGTGTTGCTGTGCATGGTGTCACAAGCAACGGCGATGTAAACACGGCCATGACCTCTCCCAGCTGGGGGCCGGAATGGATGGACGAAATTCCAGAAATTGAGGCGCTCGTGCGGATGAAACCACCGCAGCAAATGTGGCTGGTAGCGAAGGACGATTTAAAGTTTTTTGAGAAAGGCTTCGTGTTTATCGATTCCACAGCCTTTGACGTGTTCTCTTTCGATCTTATCCGTGGCTCGCAAGAAACCGCGCTATCCGCGCCATTTTCCGTGATTTTAACGGAAACCATGGCAGCCAAATATTTCCCGAACAGTGACGCTCTTGGACAAAATTTGCGTCTGGACAATGCGTACGATTTTACCGTTACCGGCATTATACGTGACTTACCCGGTCAGTCCCATTTCAAAGCAGATTTTTTAGCCTCTCTTTCAACGCTTCGAACCCCGATTTACGGGGATAATTTTTTGGAATCGAACCTAAATATGTCGCTGTACAGTTACGCGCTTTTAGTACCGGGCACGGATCCATCGGTTGTCGCGACCAAGATTGATGCGTACATCGACCGTACGGTCGGCGAGATATTAAAGACCGTTGGGGCTACCATACATACGGCTTTACAGCCTATCCGATCTATACATCTTGAATCCCATTTGGATAGTGAAATATTGCCAAATGGCAGCAAGGGGACGGTAATGGCACTTGCCGCCATTGCCGTGTTCATTTTGTTGATTGCCTGTATTAATTACATGAACCTCGCTACGGCGCGATCGGCAAGCCGATCGCGCGAAGTGGGTATTCGAAAAGTTCTGGGTGCTGAGCGCCCGCAACTCATTCGTCAGTTTCTGGGAGAGTCTTTTATTATCTCTATGCTCGCCATGGTTTTGGCGGTCGTACTGGTTCTCCTCATTCTTCCAACGTTCAATACCGCTGCCGGAAAGGCTCTAACATTACTTTCAAGCGGCTTCCTCTCTGCCGTCGCCATTTTCCTCGGCGTTGCAATGGTCTGTGGTTTGGTGGCCGGTAGTTATCCGGCTTTTTTCCTGTCTTCCGTAACCCCCGCCTATGCCTTAAAAGGAGGCAAATTGGGGGCGGCAGGAGGAGGAATGTTGCGAAAGGTCTTGGTCGTATTTCAGTTTGCCACCTCCATCGGTCTCATTGTTGCCACGGTAGTGGTGTTCAGGCAACTGAATTTTACCAGAAATATGGATCTCGGCTTCGACCGAGAGCAAGTCATTGTGGTGCAGCTTACGGATGTCGGTGTCAGAGCGCTCTTTCCTACGTTCCGCGATCGAATTGAAGAATTGCCTTCGGTGGTCAGCATCTCGGGTACTTCCTCTGCACCGGGCTTTTTCATTCAAACTAACCTTGTGCTACCTGAAGAGGCGTCCCAAGAAGAAACCGTCTTTGCCCAAACATTTTTCTCTGACTACGATTTCGTTGAGACCCTTGGAATTAGGGTTATTGCGGGACGGGCACCTTCGGAAGCCCACCCTAGCGATTCGTTGGGAGCCTTTGTGCTTAATGAGTCCGCCTTAGGCGCTTTTGGGTGGGATTCTGATCCAAACCTTGCCATTGGACGTCGCCTTTCCTTTCCGGGGGGCAACTTTGAAGGGCTCGTTATTGGGGTTGTCGAAGATTTTCATGCAGAGTCATTACACGAACCTATAGAACCAGCCCTGATAGCCGTTGCAAACGAGCAATCCTATTTTTACGCGGTCATTCGAATTCAGGCGGGTTCGACTAAGGATGCTATCTCTGAAATTGGGCGCGTGTGGCAGGATTTGTATCCAGCTTACATCTATCAATACTCCTTCATGGAGGACGATATCAATGAGTTGTATGCCTCTGATCTTAGTTTAGGGCGACTTTTTGGTGGGTTTTCGTTTCTGACCATTCTGATTGCCTGCCTCGGCTTATTCGGCTTGGCCTCCTTTACAGCGGAACAACGGACCAAAGAGATTGGTGTTCGAAAGGTCTTGGGGGCCAGCATGGGACAAATCACCTTTTTATTATCTAAAGATTTCGCCCGTTTCGTAGTCATTGCCTTCGTTCTGATTACCCCTGTAGCTTGGATCGGGATGAATCGATGGCTAGACACGTTTAATTACCGTGTATCGTTCGGTATCGGTACATTGTTGATAGTAGGACTTGGAGTACTGGCTATTTCCCTCGTTACCGTTGCATACCAAACAGTTAAGGCGTCCATGGCTAACCCGGTCGACGCCCTCAAATACGAATAGAACTCATGATTCGACTAGAAAAAATTACTAAAAGCTTTCTCCACGGGTTTAACCGCTCATTCGTCCTCCGCAATATCAGTCTGGAGGTAAAGGAGGGGGAGTTTGTCTCCATTATAGGTCCTTCTGGCTCCGGCAAGTCGACCATTTTGCATATTCTCGGCATGTTGGATGAGCCATCGACGGGCGAATATTTCTTTTTTGATCAACCCGTCCACAAAATTTCCGAGCGTAAAAGGACCGATTTGCATCGGGAGTACATTGGATTCGTATTTCAGGCTTATCACCTGATTGACGATTTAACGGTGTATGAAAATCTAGAAACCCCGCTCCTTTACAAAAAAATTAAAGGCTCCGAGCGAAAAAGTATGGTAGCGGAAATGCTGGACCGGTTTAATATGGTCGCTAAAAAAGATCTATTTCCCAGCCAGCTTTCCGGTGGACAACAGCAGCTTGTAGGCGTGGCAAGGGCCTTGATTATGCAGCCAAAGCTCATTTTGGCAGACGAACCGACGGGCAATTTGCACACCAGCCATGGCGAAATAGTCATGGATTGGTTTAAGCGTTTAAATAAAGAAGATGGAGTTACCGTCATTCAAGTAACACATTCGGACCACTGGGCGTCTTACGGCGACAGGGTCATTGAACTCGTAGATGGACGTGTCGAAAGGGATGTTCAGAACGAGCCGGTACCCACCTCCATCTAGAAAAAAAGGCTGACGGCTACTTTCTGGCAAGGCCTCCTTCTCGATAGCTTTCATCAATCAAAAATTTATTCACCCATGCGATCCCTACTCGTCCTTTTTGCATTCTTTTTAATCGTCCCAAAAGCTCAAGCCCAAAACGAATTTGGAGTTGGGGTCATGCTGGGTGAACCATCCGGGCTTAGCGCGAAGCAATGGATATCGAGAACTACCGCCATTGACGCCGGATTTGCGTGGTCCTTTGCCAACGACACCAACATCCAGTTACACGCCGATTACCTACACCACCGAGTGTATCTGTTCGAAACCGACGATTACGAAGGTCGCATCCCCGTTTATTATGGTCTTGGTGGAAGAATCGTTCTCGGCGACGAATCGACAGTGGGTATTCGTTTTCCGGTTGGCGTGGGCAAAACCTTCCGGGATTACCCTGTTGAGCTCTTTCTAGAAATCGTCCCGATTCTAGATATCGCCCCCAACTCTGACTTTGCGATTAATGCGGCCATTGGAGCGCGGTATTATATCAACCGATAATGCCGTCGAGGAAGGACGCATATCCGCGGGCCCCAATCCGCGCCCGGATCCAAGTTCTCCACCTCGTTTTGGGCCTCCACCCCGCGAATCCTTCTTAAAAGATTCCTAAGTGCCGCTTCAAAATGTCTTCGGAATGATTCACCGAGCGCATGTAAAAGTCGGCCTTTAGCCGTGTTTGGTCGGATTCGGATAAGTCTCCATTCTGCCCAAATCGTTTGATGCGTTGGTCGTGGGCCGCAAACAACGACATGGCTGCCGCAACGGATATGTTGTATGATTGAACAAATCCTGGCGACGGGAGAATGGCGGTGAAATCTGCGGCGGCTAACATGCCTTCGCTCACGCCAAATTTTTCGTTGCCAAAAACCATGGCCGTGGGAATGGTAAGATCGATTTCCGAGAGTGGCTTGGCCCCTGCATCCAAGTGCGTCACGACGATCTGATAGCCTTGCGTTTTCAAATGAGTAGTACACTCTAACGTGTTCTCCCAAATCGACACATCCAACCATTTGTGGGCGCCCTGACTTGTTCGAACAGACTTTTTAAACTTCACGTCGTTCTTGATCACATGAAACCCCTGAAACCCAAGCCCTTCGGAAGTGCGCATGACGGCGCTAACATTGCCGGTGTTGGTCAGCCCCTCGACTACGGATGCAATGGAATACGTCCGTTCAGCAATGACGTCCATAATTCTTTGCTGGCGCTCTTCTGAAACCATAGGCTCAAGTATCGATAGCACCTCTTCTGCGCTCAGACGATATGCTCCGGTCTGATATCCGTCGAAACGCACACCACCCGAGCGCAAAATCCGATTCATTTCGAGACGAGAGTTTTCCATAGTCTGATCAAAGCTTTGGGTTGTACCTTGGGATGTCTAGAAACACCCATGCCAACACTAGGGATGCGGTAGACGAGCGGAGTGTTAAACAAGATCCACATTAAGGTTATTGAGCGATGAATCTGGAAGGAAAAGTAGTTGTAATTACGGGGGCGAGCGCTGGTTTAGGTGCTCATTTTTGCAATATTCTAGCGGCAAAAGGCAGTAAAGTGTACGGTTTGGCTCGGCGAAAGGCGCTGTTGGATGAGATGTCGCTTGAACTTGGCGCCCATTTCAAAGGAATAGAGTGCGATGTCGCGAGTGAAATGGCGGTTGGAACGGCGTTCAAAACGATACTGGACGCGGAAGGCCGGATTGACGTCCTCATAAACAACGCTGGGCTGGGCATATTTGGCCCGGCCGAAGACGTGACCATGGACGAATGGGATCTCCAGATGAACGTCAATTTGAAAGGCGTATTTCTGTGTACCCGCGCCGTTCTCCCAGCCATGAAGGCCCAAAACGATATTCATGGATTCGGCGGCCACATTGTAAACATTTCTTCGGTTGCGGGACTGTTGGGTAACCCTAATATTAGCACCTACAACGTGACAAAGTTTGGGCTAAAAGGCTACAGCGAAGCGTTGTTCAAGGAAGTGCGAGAAGACGGCATCAAAGTTTCCTGTTTTTATCCTGGCTCTATTCAAACCGATTTTTTCAAGTCCGCTGGACTTCCGATGTCGGCCAATCCGATGACCTCGGAGCAGCTCGGTTCAACCCTGATCCATGTGCTTGAAACCCCGGACAATTATTTAATTACAGAAATCGTGATGCGCCCCTTACGACCTAAGGGATAGCCGTCCTTTTTCCTATCTTAATCTCTCTTCGCCACACGATTTTGACCCCAAATAGAGCATGAAAAGACGTCATTTTGTTACAAAAGCTTCTTTTGCAGGCGCAGCGGGCGCTTTGTTGGTTGGATGTGGAGCTGAAGCCGGGAGCGGTGGCGCGGCCGCCGTGCAAACAAGGCCGCGCCTTAATTGGCGCCTAACATCCAGTTTTCCTCGGTCATTGGATACCATTTTTGGCGCCGCCGAGGTCATGGCCAAGCGGGTTTCTGAGTTGACCGACGGACGCTTTAGCATCCGCGTCTTCCCAGCTGGCGAACTCGTCCCGTTCAACCAAGTGTTGGAAACGGTTCAGCGAGGCACCGTCCAAATGGGGCATTCCGCAAGCTATTACTTCACCGGACTCAATCCAGCGCTTGCGTTTGACTGTACCGTACCCTTCGGTCTCAATTGCAGGCAATACAACGCTTGGATGTATTATGGAGAGGGTTTGGAATTGACGCGGAAGATGTTTTCTGACTTCAATATCATCAATTTCCCAGGCGGCAACACCGGCGTCCAAATGGGTGGCTGGTTTCGGCATCAGGTCGAAACCCTAGCCGATTTTCGTGGCTTAAAAATGCGAATCCCAGGATTTGGAGGCCAAGTAATGGCAGAATTGGGCGTCAACGTTCAGGTTTTGGCCGGCGGAGAGATTTACCCCGCTTTGGAGCGCGGCGTTATTGACGCGGCCGAATGGTCTGGGCCGTACGACGACGAGAAGCTCGGATTCTACCAAATCGCCAAAAATTACTACTATCCGGGCTGGTGGGAGCCAGGACCGGGACTGTCTTTTTACATCAACAAAGACGCATGGGCAACGCTGCCTTCGGACTATCAGGCGGCGTTGGCTACGGCTTCGGCCGAAGCATCGCAGGACATGATGGCGGCCTACGACGCTAAAAACCCAGTCGCACTGGCCAAATTGACGAGTGCTGAAGGTGTTGTCTTGCGACCATTTTCGAACGATGTTATGCGCCGTTCGCGCGAAATTGCGTTTGACTTATTGGCTGCCGAAGCTGCCAAAGACCCAGCCTATAGGACGATGTATGAAAGCTATGATAAGTGGCGGAAAGCGTCCAACAAGTGGCTTAGTACGTCTGAAAACACATATTCTAATTTTGCTATGAACGAGGAAGGCTAGCCTTGGGGCTGGTCGCAGCTGAAGGCGTCGTCGCGTCTGCACGACGCTTGTCGTGAGTGATTCTAAAAAAGAGGTACTACCGTGGCTTCTTACCGATCGGTTGCCGTGTATTGCTCTTCCAGCGATACGATTGATGATGTGTACGTGCAGGCTGCCCAAACGCTGGGACGGCATTTCGCCGAAAGACACGTGCAATTAGTGAACGGCGGTGGCAGCGTTGGACTTATGGGGCATATGGCCAGATCCGTACATGAGCACGGTGGCCGTGTGGTTGGGGTTATTCCGCTAGCGCTCAAGAAAATTGAAGGCCGGGCCTATGAAGCATCGGACGAATTGATTCTTACGGAAACGATGCAGGAACGGAAGAAAATCATGTACGAGCGTAGCGATGGCTACGTGGCCATGGCCGGCGGGTATGGAACGATCGAAGAATTCCTAGAAGTCTTAACCCTTCGTAACTTGGGTTACCACGACAAAAACATCGTCATGCTCAATACCAATGGTTTTTTCGACGATTTGATCAACTTTTTTAACAAAATGACCGATTCCGGCTTTGCTAAACAACCTTGTAGGAAGTATTTCCACATCGTTTCAGAGCCAGAAGATGTATTGAAATGCCTCGGAGTAGGCGAATAATGATTCAAATTCACCGGTTTGTGACCCCAAAAACAGCTCGCTTTGCTCAAATTGGAGACTTTTCGGAAGGTACCAAAGAACTAATTTTTGCTCTTCACGGATATGGTCAACTGGCGGAGGCGTTCGCGCAAAACTTGCTCCCATTGGCCGGGCCAGACCGGGTGATTATTTGCCCAGAAGCTCTTTCTCGATTCTACACCAATCATAGGGCTCGCCATGCCGGAGCCACTTGGATGACGAGCGAGGATCGGGAGTTTGAAATCATGGACTATGTCACGTATTTGGACGGCCTCGCAGCAGATCTGCTAGAAGATGCTCCCGAGGACGTAAAAGTGGAAGTTTTCGCCTTTTCCCAGGGCTGCCACACGGCTTCCCGATGGATGGGAAATGGCACGTTTCAGCCTGCTCGGCTTATCCTATGGGGCGCCGATCCAGCGCATGACTTAAGCCCCGAAGAGTGGGATTCCTTGAGTGATATTATGGAGATCACGTTGGTCGCTGGATCGAATGACGAATATCTCCCAGAAGATCGGCTGATTAGAGCAGAGGAGGCGTTGCGGGACCATCAGTGCACATTTTCGACCGTGCGCTACGAGGGCAAACACGAGATTGTGCGGGATGTGCTGAAGTCCTTGTGGAAGGTTTAATCCCTGCCGCGCCGGTTTAGTCGTTACCGCGCGATCTGAACATCCACCAGCGATTGCGGGGCCGCTCTATTTTATTCTTTTCGTGACGCGGAATGAGGACTTCATTTCCGCCATGATCCTTCGTAATGATATACGATTTGATGACCAGGTCGCGCACTTTCTGGAGTGAAATACCCGTCATGGTGGAGATCGTAGTTGTCCGGA
This sequence comes from uncultured Bacteroidota bacterium, assembly GCA_937877085.1. Taxonomy (GTDB): domain Bacteria; phylum Bacteroidota; class Rhodothermia; order Rhodothermales; family UBA10348; genus UBA10348. Next base: position 16,120 of record CALEEY010000018.1, on the reverse strand, counting down.
AGCCCTTGCGCACCATAGCGATAACACGAGAGTCGTTTTCCAGTTCTAGGCTTTCTTTCTCCAACCGAGCTCGCTGCTTGGAGTCGATCCCTGCGCGTTCCAATCGAGCATGTACAGCTTCTATACTTAGGCTAAAAGCTTCGGAAATATCCGCAACGCTTAGCCCTTCTTCGAAAGCTGCAATAATTTGTTCGGTTGTGTGGGGAGAATTAGGCATCCGTTCAAAATACGGATTTTCAGCCCCAATCACGGGCATCTTGTCAAAAGTTCACTAACGGATCGCCCAAAGGGTTGCCCAACGTGTCGCTCATTTATCGCCCATCGGTTTTCCCATAGGAATTGGATATTGGGCGCTAATTTGCAATTAATGCAGAGGCGACTAAATTTCCGTAAACTGGCTTATCGGGTCTCGCGACGCCCGCGGATAGGACTAGACCCAATGAAAGCCAGCAAAGCCCTTAGTATCAAACGAGAACTATTTTGGAAGATCGTATTGTTCGCGCTGCCCTCATTCAGGCCACTTTAAGTGAGTCTTCGTCTTCGCCGGTAGAGAAGATCAAGGCTTCTATGATCGACAAACACGTGGCCTTGATCGAAGAAGCGGCTAGCAAGGGAGCCCAGGTCGTATGTATGCAGGAGCTGTTTTATGGGCCCTATTTTGGGGCTGAACAGAATCCGAAATGGTTTTCTATGACCGAACAGATTCCGGATGGTCCGACTACTCGGCTCATGCAGGAGTTGGCCAAAAAGCACCACATGGTTATTGTGGTTCCTATGTACGAAGAGGATTTGACGGGCTTGTACTACAATACGGCGGCTGTTATTGAAGCTGACGGGACGTATTTGGGGAAATTCCGTAAGATTCACATCCCCCATTGCCATCCTGGGTTCTGGGAAAAGTTCTATTTCAGACCCGGCAACCTCGGCTATCCCATTTTCAACACGTCAGTGGGAAAAGTAGGCGTTTATATTTGCTACGACCGGCACTTCCCGGAAGGATGGCGCGAATTAGGCCTAAATGGGGCTGAAATTGTGTTTAACCCTTCTGCGACGGTAGCTGGCTTGAGCGAATACCTTTGGAAGCTCGAGCAGCCTGCCGCGGCGTGCGCCAATATGTATTATGTGGGAGCCATAAATCGTCCGGGAACGGAAGGGCCCTGGAATATTGGGGAGTTTTACGGCCAGTCTTACTTTGCCAATCCGAGAGGACAAATCATGGTGGAAGGACCACGCACCGAGGACGCTGTGGTGGTTGCGGATCTCGACCTCAATCTGATCCGGGAAGTCCGGAACGTGTGGCCGTTTTACCGTGACCGGAGGCCGGATTCGTACACTTCGATCACCAAGCCATAACCCACCCCCCCCAACCCTAACGAGCTTCGAACTGTATGTCACGACCCGACATCACCCAATCCGCTCTGTATAACGAAGACCTTGCACCGGTCTCGATGGAGAATCGGTCGTGGAGCATGTGGGCCATTGCCGCTCTGTGGGTTGGAATGGCCGTGAACATCCCGACTTACACATTGGCGTCTGGGATGATTTCTCAGGGGATGAATTGGGGCGAAGCACTCCTCGTTATTGCGCTGGGCAACTTGATCGTCCTGCTTCCGATGGTCCTAAACGCCCACGCAGGGACCAAATACGGCATCCCCTTTCCTGTTATTCTACGAGCATCTTTTGGCACCATCGGCGCCAATATTCCGGCCCTGATGCGGGGTTTGGTAGCCTGCGGTTGGTTTGGAATCCAAACGTGGATTGGTGGATCGGCCATTTACACGTTGCATTCGGTTATCTTCGGCTTCGAGCCAGCCACGGCGGCCGATATGATCCCGATTTTGGGCCTATCGCTCGGGCAATTGTCCTGTTTCTTGTTGTTTTGGGCGATGAACATGGCCGTTATTCTGGCCGGTATCAACTCCATAAAGTGGCTGGAAACCCTTGCCGCGCCGTTTTTACTTGCTCTGGGGCTAGGCCTTCTGTGGTGGGCCGTATCGGCTGGCGGCGGCTTTGCAAACGTACTTTCGGCGGAAACAGTCGCCAAAGTGCGGGGTGGTTTGACCACCGAGTTTAACTTCTGGGGCGCATTTTGGCCCAATTTGACGGCGATGGTCGCTTTTTGGGCCACCCTATCGCTCAATATCCCCGATTTTACCCGATACGCTTTTAGCCAGCGCCACCAAATGCTGGGTCAATTGATTGGCCTTCCGACCACCATGACGTTGTTTGCGTTTATTGGTATCACCGTAACATCGGCTACGGTTGTCATTTTTGGCGAGGCCATTTGGGATCCGGTCATCCTTTTAGGTCGGTTCGAAAGTCCATTAGTCATTGGTTTTGCCCTATTTGGACTCACCATTGCTACCCTTTCGACCAACATTGCGGCCAATATCGTATCGCCAGCAAACGATTTTTCGAACCTTTCTCCGCGGCGGATCAGCTTTAAAATGGGCGGCCTGATTGCCGGAGTCATTGGAATCCTGATCTTCCCATGGAAGCTCTATTCAGACCTCTCGAACTACATTTTTACGTGGTTGCTTGGATATAGCGCCCTTCTTGGCTCCATAGGCGGCGTCATGATTATCGACTATTTTGTTCTTCGCAAGATGAAGCTCCATGTTGAAGAGCTGTACCAACGGGTGGGTGAATACTCGTTTGGAAGCAGCGGCATCAACTGGCGCGCCTTAGTTGCCGTGGCTATTGGGATCTCAGTGAACATCCCTGGCTTTTTGCAGCAGGCCACCAATGGGAGCATTCAGGTGGCGGAGATCTTCAACACCTTATATACGTACGCTTGGTTTGTGAGCTTCTTCCTAGCTGGAGGAACGCACGTAGCCTTGACCAGACTTTTCCCGCCCAAATCATAACAGCATTCGGCGGTAACCCGATTAAGAATAGATTTTATGAGTGATCTTCAGACGGCTGAACGCGTGGCAATGCCCGCAACGAATTACGTTTCGCCTACCTACACGGGCCCTTCGCGCGCGGAAGTAACCGCCATGCGCAACCAATATGTACATCCTTCGGTCTTCAAGATGTACAAAGAGCCGATCATGATTGTGGATGGCCACATGCAGTGGCTCTATGACGAAAGTGGTAAGCGATACCTAGATATGTTGGCCGGAATAGTGACGGTGTCGTGCGGACATTGTCATCCGAAAATCGTCAAAAAGATTCAGGACCAAGTGGCTACGCTTCAGCATGCTACGACTATTTACCTTCATCCGAATCTGGCTCTTTTGTCCAAAAAACTGGCTAGTAAGATGCCAAAAGGACTCGAAGTGACCTATTTCGTGAATAGCGGCAGCGAGGCAAACGAATTGGCCATTAACATGGCCCGGATGTACACCGGTAACACGGACGTCATCGCCCTACGGAATGCGTACCACGGGATGTCCTCGTCTTCGGCCGATCTAACCTCTTTACACACCTGGAAACGAGATATCCCGCTCGGAACGCGGGTTCATCACGCGATGAGTCCGGACCCCTATCGGAATGTTTTCCCTGGAACGCCCGAGGAGATCGCGACCAAAAGTGTTAACGAAATGAGGGAGTTGCTCAAGTTTTCGACCCCTGGTAAAGTCGCGGCGTTTATTGCGGAGCCGATTCAGGGTGTGGGCGGCGTAACATCGGGAGCACCTAATTATCTAGGTGAAGTTTATAAACTCATTCGGGAGCACGGTGGCCTGTGCATTGCGGATGAGGTTCAAACTGGATTTGGGCGTACGGGTGCGAATTACTGGGGATTCCAGAACTCGAATGTGATACCCGATATGGTGGTGTTAGCCAAGGGAATTGGAAACGGTGTGCCGATGGCGGCCGTGACTACCACGCGTGAAATCGCAGATGCGTTTACAAAGAGCTTGCATTTTAACACGTACGGCGGTAACCCCGTTAGTATGGCGGCCGGGCTTGCAGTGCTGGAAGTTATTGAGGAAGATGGCCTCCAAGAAAACTGCCGCGTCGTAGGCGGACACCTGAAAGAAGGCATGCAGCGCCTTATGAAGCGCCACGAAATTGTGGGTGATGTACGCGGTATGGGATTGATGCTTGGAATGGAAATGGTAACGGACAAGGCCTCAAAAACCCCGAACGGGGCGGCTACCGGAGTGGTCATTGAAGAACTTCGCGAGCATGGTGTACTCGTTGGCAAAGGCGGATTGTACGGCAACGTGCTCCGCATCAAACCCCCCATGTGTATCACTAAGGACGATGCCGACTATACCCTCTGGGCGCTTGACGAGGCTTTGGCAGTAGCATCAGGAAATTGAGGAAAAGGCTATGATGGGCTTCGATTCAGTTATTAAAGGTGGAAAAGTAGTCACACCTGACGGCGTTCAACAGGTCGACGTAGGTATTAAGGGTGAAACCATCGCCGCTATTGGCGCCGGGCTCGAGACTTCGGGTGCAAAGGTTATAGACGCCGCGGGGCATTTCGTGCTCCCGGGTGTGCTCGATGTACACGTACATCTCGCACTCCCCTTCTGCGGGACCACATCTTCGGACGATTATTACACCGGAACACGAGCGGGAGCACGCGGGGGCGTGACCACCCTGATTGATTTCGCGATCCCGTACGCTGGGGATTCGCTAAACGACGCCGCCGATAATTGGCACAGGAAGGCTGAAGGGAAAGCACTGATTGACTATACGTTCCACATCTGTATTACGCGCTGGGATGAGCACAAGGATCAGATTGAAGGCATGGTCGAACGCGGTTTTTCGACGTTCAAAGAGTTCATGATTTACGAGTCCGAAGGCTGGCAGTCCGACGACCGCGCCCTGTTTGGGACGCTGGAGAAAATGAAGAAGCTTGGCACCATGCTGTTGGTGCACGCGGAGTCTTCCCGGGTGCTAGACGAACTCATTGCACGGCATCATACTCCCGAGTTGATGGCCAAATATGGCGCCCAGCTCCATGCGATGTCTAGACCCAACTTTATCGAAGCCGAAGCCATCCAGCGTGCAGCTAAATGGAGCGAGGTCACGGGTGGCAATCTCTACATTGTGCACATGTCGACAGCCGAGGGCGCAGACATTGTGCGGGAAGCGCAGTCCCGAGGCGTTCCAATTATAGCTGAAACGTGCGCCCAGTACCTAGTTTTAGATGATTCTCTGTTTGCCGGGCCGGATGGCCACCTCTATGCCTGTTGTCCGCAAATTAAAAAGCCAAGGGACATCGAACGGCTTTGGGAAGGGATGATTACGGGCGAAGTGTCGGTGGTATCGACGGACACCTGTACGTTTACTAGAGAGCAAAAGGCCATGTGGGAAGGCGATTTCACCAAGATCCCTATGGGCATGCCCGGACTCGAAACCCTCCTTCCGGTTGTGTACACGACGGGAGTACGCGCCGGACGCATTACGATCGAGCAAATGTGCGAAAAGTTATCGACCAACCCCGCTCGAATCATGGGTCTGGCGCCGCGCAAAGGAGCGATCCAAGTGGGCGCCGACGCGGATTTTGCCATCATTCACCCAACGCATGAGATCGTTGTGGATCATACCACGATGGAAACTAATGCGGATTGGTCGCCTTACACAGGAATGTCCTTAGCGGGTTTTTCGCGCACCACTATTTCGCGCGGGGACGTTATTGTGGACGATTACAAAGTGGTCGGAAAAGCGGGACGCGGACAATGGTTACCCCGTAAAACGGCTGGATTAACTGAATCTGAAAGGGAAGCATTATGAGCGACGTATTGACGGCTAGAATTCTGCCAAATATTGTTGGCGGACAACGGGTTATCAGCAAAAGCTTCCGAAGCATGCCGGTTACGAATCCCAGTACGGGCGAGGTAATCGCGGAGCTGCCCATGTCTACCGCAGCCGAATTGGATGCGGCCGTGAAAGTAGCCGGGGTAGCTCAGGCCGAGTGGGCGGAGGTTCCGCTGAAGGACCGCGTTCAAGTTTTTTATAAAATGAAGGCCTTGGTTGAAGCTGAAAAAGATTATCTAGCTGAAATCGTTACGCTTGAAAACGGAAAAACCCACGCGGAATCGCTAGGAAGCGTGCTTCGGGCGGTGGAATGCCTAGAGTTTGGCGCGAGCCTACCACAGATTGCGACTGGTGAAATATTGGAAGTGAGTAAAGGGGTTGAGTGCCGCACGATGCGAGCGCCCTTGGGAGTTACCGGGATTATTACGCCGTTCAATTTCCCATTTATGGTGCCGCTTTGGATGATTCCGATGTCGATTGGGCTCGGAAACGCAGTTATTCTCAAACCTTCTGAACAAACGCCGCTCAGCGCACTCGAAATTGGTCGATTGCTGGAAGCTTCAGGTTTACCGGCCGGGATTTTCTCGGTAGTAAACGGCGACCGCGAAATCGTGGATGCCATGTGCGACCACCCGGGTATATCGGCCATTGGATTTGTTGGATCGACCCACGTGGCCCGGAAAGTATATGAGCGCGGCTCTGCAGCCGGTAAACGCGTACGGGCGCTTGGTGGAGCCAAGAATCACCTCGTGGTGGTGCCCGATGCCGACCCCGAAATGACCGCGGCGAACGTGGTTTCATCCGTAACGGGCTGCGCCGGGCAACGATGTATGGCGGCCAGTGTTTTGTTGGCCGTCGGTGACTGCGATCACATATTGGACCTGGTCAAGTTGAAAATGGAAGAACTGGTTGTTGGAAAGGATGTGGGAGCCATTATTTCGGAGGCAGCCTACGAACGCATAACAGGATATTTGGAGCGCACAGCCTCCGGTGGAGCCATGCTGACCCTCGATGGACGCAAGGCTTCCTTGGCCGAAGCCCCATCGGGAGGCCGATACCTCGGAGCCAGCATTATTGACCATGCCACGCCGGATCACGAAGCCTCTTGCGATGAAATATTTGGCCCAACGCTCACCATTATCCGGTGCGCGACGTTGGACGAAGCGTTGGCTATTGAGAACGCGAACCCCTACGGCAATGCCGCAGCTATTTACACTTCATCCGGAGGAACGGCGCAGTATTTTGCCGATAAGGTGAGTGCGGGGATGGTAGGCGTAAATATTGGCGTACCCGTCCCCCGCGAACCATTCGCTTTTGGTGGATGGAATGACAGCGCATTTGGTGGAGGGGACATTACCGGCCCTACGGCCATTGATTTCTGGTCCAGAACCAAGAAGGTGACCACCAAGTGGTCAGCTAGCAATAAAGCCAATTGGATGAGCTAGTGCGGGTTTGGTGGGTCCGCCCGGCAATTGCGACGCGTGCGCGCAACTTGGCCCACGTCCAACTGAACTGGCCCGCGTCCTCTGTTTTCGACATCGTTAACCCAGAACCGACTGTATGATCGAAAAGACTACCCTTTCTGCGGCTCAGTTGGCAACCAACTTCGCCGATCTTCATCCTGCCTTTTCGCGGGATGAAGCGGTCACGGACGCCTCAAAATGTCTGTTTTGTTACGACGCGCCGTGTATGCGGGCTTGCCCGACGGGAATCGATGTGCCCAAATTCATTCGGCAAATCTTACACGACAACCCGGCTGGCGCGGCCGAAACCATCCTGGAAGAAAACATTCTTGGTGGATCCTGCGCGCGGGCTTGTCCCACAGAGGTTTTGTGCGAAGGGGCGTGCGTCGATCGAACGCTTTTGAATAGCCCCGTCCAGATTGGCCGTCTGCAACGGTATGCAACCGATTATGCCGCGGATCAGGGACTGTGGTTCTTCGAGCCCGGCCCTCCCACCGGAAAAACCGTGGCCATTATAGGTTCTGGACCTGCAGGTTTGTCGTGCGCCCACCATTTACGGATGATGGGTCACGCGGTGACCATATTCGAGGCCCGAGACGTTCCTGGCGGCCTCAATAGCCTTGGTATTTCGGCCTATAAAATTACCACTGAGTTTTCGCTTAGTGAGATTCAGCCCATTTTGGACATGGGAGTCGATCTGCGACTTGGTCACCGGGTAGATGCGGCTGGTTTGGCTGCGTTACGTAAGCAGTATGATGCCGTTTTTGTGGCTGTTGGACTCGGTTCAACAGCCCAGTTGAATCTTCCGGGTGAAGACGTTGCTGGTGTGTTTGAATCGCTAGAATTCATTTTTCAGTCGCACACAGGACCGATTTCTGAGTGTGTGGTCGGCGAAAACGTGGTGGTCCTAGGCGCCGGAAACACGGCCGTAGACGCCGCGACTCAGGCGGTTCGCTTGGGGGCGAAAAAAGTGACCATCGCTTACCGCCGGACGGCCGCCGAAATGTCGGCCTTCAACTATGAGTACGAACTCGCCAAGTCGGACGGCATCGAATTTTGTTGGTCGGCCATGCCATTGGAGTTTCTAGAGGACGCCGGTCGGTTAACGGGGATTATGATGTGCCGCGTTACGCCGAACGAGGACGCTGGAGACGGCCAACCCACATCAAACGGACGCCAAGCCAAACTGACACCCGTCCCGGGCTCGGAGTTCTTTTTACCGTGCGATATGGCCATCAAAGCATTGGGGCAGACCCCCGTTTTGGCCCATTTGGGGCTGGATGCGATTAAAAAGGGTCCAGGTGGAACGACTTCCATGAGTGGGCTCTATGTTGGCGGCGATTGCACCCACAAAGGAGCCGAAATAGTAGACGCGGTTCAAGACGGTAAGGTGGCGGCGCGTGGTATCGATGCATATTTAAAGGGTTCATTATGAGCGGTAAATCAAAAAAACCCGACCTTTCAGCCAATTTGGCTGGCATCCGTAGCCCCAACCCGTTTTGGCTGGCGAGCGCCCCACCCACCAACACGGGATATCAGATTGCCCGTGCTTTTGAAGCGGGCTGGGGCGGAGCTGTCTGGAAAACGCTTGGCCACGAGCCTATCGTAAACGTGTCTTCTCGGTATGGCGGCCTGAGCTACGATGGCCGCAAGATGCTGGGCTTCAACAACATAGAGCTTATTACCGACCGATCGCTGGCCATCAACCTCAAGGAAATCCGGGAAGTAAAACGCTCGTTTCCCGACCGTGCCGTGGTCGTTTCGTTAATGGTCGATTCCAACCGGGAGTCGTGGCACGACATTGTTAAGCAAACCGAAGACACGGGTTGCGACGGCTTGGAGCTGAATTTTGGTTGCCCGCACGGCATGAGTGAACGCGGGATGGGTTCGGCGGTCGGGCAAGTGCCCGAATACACCCAAATGGTCACGGAATGGGTGAAGGAAGTGGCGCAGACTCCGGTGCTTATCAAACTCACTCCGAATGTTACGGACATTGTGCCGGTGGGCCGCGCCGCCAAAAATGGCGGCGCGGACGGCGTTTCCCTCATTAACACGGTCAACTCCATTATTGGGGTCGATCTGGACACGTTCAACCCTATCCCCCATGTGGCCGGAAAAGGCTCCCACGGCGGATACTGCGGTCCGGCCGTGAAGCCGATAGCCCTCAACATGGTGCAAAAGCTGGCTTCCGACCCCGGTTTCGGCATCCCTATTTCGGGCATTGGCGGCGTGCAGGCGTGGCAAGACGCGATCGAATTCATGCTCCTCGGGGCGAGCAACGTGCAGGTCTGCACAGCAGTCATGCACTACGGATTCAGAATTGTAGAGCACCTGATCTCGGGAATGGAAAACTGGATGCGTGAAAAGGGATTTACCAACCTAGACCAGTTCATAGGGCGTTCTGTCCAATCGGTTGGCAACTGGAACACCCTCGACCTCGGCTACAAAGTGGTCGCCGAAATTGACCAATCGAAATGCGTACACTGCGGCCTATGCTTTATTGCCTGCGAAGACGGAGCGCATCAATCCATTGCCCAGCTTCAGGTTATGGCCGAGGACTACGCTTCGAACGGGGGGTTTGCGGCCACCACGACCAATGCTGGCAAGCAGATCATCGCTGGCGCGGGTCAAGGATACATCAACCGATACGAGATCAAACAAGACACGTGCGTGGGCTGCAACTTGTGCTCGATTGTGTGCCCATCGGACGGCTGCATCACCATGATCGAAAAGGAATCGACCATCCCATCGATGAACTGGAATGAATACCAGGAAAGACTAAACAGCGGCCAAATGAAGCCGCTTCCAACACCGGACGAAAAACACTAATTGTAAGCCAAGGCGGGGCGGGAGGTTCGGTGAATACCAAGACGCCCCAATGCCTTGATATGCCTCGTTTTTAAGCCAACTAACCCTTGGGATATTCTGTGTCGACCATCGATTTCAGACGGGTCAATCGGTCTTCTTCGTAAACCATCTCCAAGAGCGACTCCAGTTCCGTGTAAACCAACTCCCAATCCATATTCATTCCACTGCGCTGGATGACGCGGTTAATATCAACCCAATCCTGGCCTCTTCCAGCCATGGTTTTGGTGATGACAAGGTCTTCTGCCGAGCAGCAATGCAGCGGGATATCCACACCGTAGTCTACATCAATGGCACGTTCCATCATTCGACGTTCATACGGGGTGAAGCCGAGCGAGATATCAACTTGAATTTCGCTCTTTGTCTTCCCCAAATACATGCGTCCAAATCGAACCATCTGTTTTGGATCCTCAATTCGGGAATCTAAAATGGTGTCTAGAACGTCAAAAACCTTTAGTTCGTCACCTAGATCGCAAAAAATGGTCAAGTCAACATCATTCGTCTGGCGAACTTCACCCCAACGTTGAAGCGGGATCCCGCCAATGAAGCAAAATACAATGCCCCATTTGTGAAGCTCCTTTTGGACGTTAGCAGCTGCCTGAAATAGATACCCTGTTGGTTCTTTTACATAATGAACATTCGTAATCGTGCCGAGCCACTGATCGTACGTCTGATTTTTCAAGTCACGAACACGCAACTCCTCAGCGACGCGATAGCCCCACTGTCTGTCAATTTTGCTCTTTAGTGTTTCGATGTCCATGCCATAAATATAGACTCATTTCGCACTTTTGCATAACCCAGTCGGCATATCACCAAACAGAAAAGGCGAATTGGATCCTGCTCCACTCGCTGCCGCTAATCTGAACTCCGAATCGTTTCGATAACGGGGTATAGGCAGGAGGAGACTGCGCACAAAAGTGCCACTGGGATAATCAGAATGGGCAGTTCAAAAACGCTTCGTGGCCCTTTTTCCGAATGTCGGATGACCATTCGAGTAGGGTGCCGGGCTCTAAATCGGCGATTTTGAACGCTTTTGCAACATCGTATTGACAATCTGTTGTTGAATCCGTAAATCTGCACGACCGAACTTTCTGACGCGATTTAGCCAAACACGTCTCGACTTAACTAACGGGGTGATGCCATGAACGGAAAACGAGTCACTATTTTAATCCTTTCTCTAGGGGTACTGCTTTTTGTGTTGTATCGCCAATTTGGCGTTCCGACGACTGAAACAGCGCCTGATTTGATTGCCTTTCAAACTTCTCGCGACGGCAACGGCGAAGTGTACGTAATGAATCACGAGGGTACGGGTCTGGTTAACATATCTAATCACGATTCCCTCGACTATCATCCCATTGGATCCCCAGATGGGACCATGCTCGCATGGGTTAGTAACCGATCTGGAAACCGGCAGGTTTGGGTTTCAGATCGAGATGGGGCGAATCAACGACAAGTAACGAATGGTGCTGTTGACAATATTGATCCCTCATTTTCGGCAGATGGCACCCGGATGAACTTTGATTCGGCCGATTCTACGGGCAATGTCGACATTTACGTGATTCCAGTAGGGGGCGGCGAAGCAGTGAACATTTCCAATAACCCTGCGACCGATAGCCATGGATTCTGGTCGCCAACGGGAGACGAAATCGCTTTTTACTCGAACCGGGAAAACCCGATGAGCGACTCCATGGATGTGTACGTCATGAACGCGGATGGATCCAATGTTCGACGGCTCACTAGCGACCCGGGCGATGAACGGTATCCTTCCTGGTCTCCCGACGGCAAGCGCATTGCTTTCAGTTCGACTCAAAGTGGAGATGCAGAAATTTACACCATGAACGCCTCCGATGGATCGGATTGGGTTCGGCTGACATTCTCCGATGGAAATGACTTGGCCCCAGCCTGGTCCCCCGATGGGAACTGGATCGCATTCGTATCGGCGAGAGTGAACGATGTGTTTGAGGTCTTCATAATCGGCGTAGACGGCCAAAACGAGGCCAATCTCTCCAACCACGAGAAATCGGACAGCAACCCAAGGTGGCTGCCGGCAAAGAAATAGTCGAGCATTAAAACGCATTTAAAGAGTCCCGTTCGCCGAAAAGTGCGGACGGGATTTTTTATTGCGCCGAGATCACGATAATTTGACCCCATGGAAGAGAATCAAGGCATCCGCATCAACAAGTACCTGAGCGAAGTGGGCTTCTGCTCCAGGCGGGAGGCGGACAAACTGTTGGAAAAGGGTAAGATTACCATCAACGGGAAAAAGCCAGAGTTGGGCACCAAAGTTGGACCGCGAGATATCGTCAAGGTCAATGGAAAACCCATCGGAAAGCCCAAACAAAAGCACGTCTATATTGCCTTTAATAAGCCGGTGGGCATTGTTTCGACCACGGACACCAAGCGTGAACGAAACAACATGATCGACTATATAGGGCACCCAGAGCGTATTTTTCCGATTGGACGGTTGGATAAAGACAGCGAAGGGCTGATCTTTTTGACCAGCGAAGGGGACATCGTCAACAAGATTCTCCGCTCCAAAAATGACCACGAAAAGGAGTATATAGTTACGGTTGATAAAGCGATTGACTCGTCTTTCATCCAGAAAATGAGCGAAGGTATTCCCATCCTGGATACGATCACGCTTCCATGCAAGGCCGAAAAAATGGGTCGCTCCAGCTTTCGGATTGTCCTCACGCAGGGCCTCAACAGGCAAATTAGGCGAATGTGCGAATACCTGGGTTACGAGGTGAAGCAGCTTCGACGGGTCAGAATCATGAATGTCAAGCTCGACATTCCGGTCGGAAAATGGCGCAATCTGACGCCCAGTGAGCTAAAAGAATTAAACTTCCTGGTATCGGATTCGGACAAGACGTTTGACTAAAAGAGCGTCGAACCTATCATTGATCCAGTTCTTTTTGAAGTTGAGACGACCAATTCTGAAGCCAAACCAGGTTTATCCCGCTCTCTTCTCCGCCCGAAAATTGTGCTGTTGAGGCGATAAGTATCAGTTTGTCATTGCCTTGAATCGCAAAACCACCGGTGTTGGGGGCGTTGAGAATCAAGACTTGCGGTCCTCGAACCCCGAATGAGGGCGTAATGCGAATCGGCAAATAGTAAATACTGCGAGGCGCTAAAATCATCATTCCCTGACTGTCAGCGGTAAACTGGGCGCTAAAGCCCCTTATTCCGGGCAGGGTATAGCTTTCTTTGCCATCAACCGAAAGCACTTTAATCTGGGACGCAGACGAAATGTCGGTTGCAAATGTCAAATATCTACTGTTGGTAGAAAATGAACTTACCCATGGGAAAGTAGATGTAGAATCAGCGACGCGATCCATTTTCGTTTCAAGATTTCTAATCAACAAAACCCTTTTGCCTTTCTGTCCTTTAGTGTAGGCCATTGACTTTCCATCTGGGGATATCTGACCGCCACCAGCTCCTTCAAGAAAGAGCTCGGCGGGAGAAGATTGGTCTACCCGTTGCCGATAGATTGAACCAATCCCATCCGACATGCGAGTCCAATAAAGCCACTTGTTGTCTGGACTAAAAAACGGGGCGTGATTGTTATCCTGAAACGTAATTTGTTGTCCCTCTTTGCGTTGCAGGTTGAACAAATGGATATTGGAGGGCCCGGACCCCTCAATTAGGGAATAGGCCAAGTATTTGCCATCCAATGATAGACTGGGGTCACCTGGCATGCTGTTGCTTGGAATGTCATCCGTCACTAGGCCTATGGTTCGGTCTTTCAGATCAACTTGCCATAAATCATTCGCTAAATTGTAGACACTTCCGCTATTCACATAGATTAAATCTCCGTCGGGAGTGACCCCATAATCTCCCCAGGTTGCTTGTCCTTCTCCCAATACTTCACGAGGCTGACCGCTGAAGTCCATTTTGTCATCGTCAAGCTTTCTGACCACAATTGGACCATAATCATTTCCGATCTGATAGAGAAGGTATCCGTGTGATATGTAATAGGGATTTAGAGCATTCTGAACAATGATATTGAGATCCCCTGAATCGCTGTCAAACGCAAACACGGAGGCAGGCTTACTTACGTCCATACCTCCGGTAGTTATTCTCACGAGCTGATGTCCGAAGGATTTATGAGTTCCCGGAACGTTCGTTTTAAGAACGTTGCCGTAACCTTCAGGCGCATTGGAGGCCGATTGTTCAATTTTTGCGGGTACAGGATTGGCTATTTCAACCCGATAAGAATCCGAGCCACCAGCACGATCGTCGGTCATGACAATGACATCGTTCGATTCCCAATAGGCAAATCGACCAAAATCGGTCAACCGGGCTGGGATGTCCGTGGGTACATTAACAATGAACAGACCACCATTGGAAGCCTCGTTGAAAGCAAGGCGAGATCCGTCAGGTGAAAAGCCCATTTCGCGATCTCCGACGTCTTCGCTGCCAGTAATGAACTGAATGTCCCCGGTATTCATTTTTCTTAGGAAAATGCCCTTTTTGCCATCCGGTCCAAGGGCGACCACAGCCAGATATTCACCAGTCGGAGACATTGTAGGAAATCGAACAAACGACAAGCTGGGAACGGCAATATCGACCCGGGTAAGTCTTCTTTCAGGCGCTGTTGGGCGGACTACGGTCATCACGACAGCGGTTAGAAGAACGCCAAGCAATAAGAATCCGACCAACTTGGGCCATGACTTAGAAGGCCTTGCCGAAACAAAAGCAGGATTCCCACTCAAATGAGAAACCGTCGAAGGTCGATTTGAGCCGGATCCCGACTTAATGTCCACTTTTTTCAGATCCACTATCAAATCCTTCGCGCTTTGGTAACGGTCCTCGGCGGCCTTGGCCAAGCACTTATCGATAATCCACTCCAGCTGCAAGGGTACACCTGTGCGTACCGCTGTGAGTGGCTCATGCGCCTCATTCAGGATACTGTACACAACGGCCTGCTCGTAATCGCCGCCAAAAGGATTGCGACCGGACATCATTTCATACAGCACGACGCCGAGAGCCCACAAGTCGGTCCGGTGATCCACTTCTTCGCCGCGGGCCTGTTCGGGGCTCATATAAGCCACCGTGCCAAGGGTACTTCCCATGCGGGTCAGCATGGTAGAATGAGACGTTTTAGCCAACCCAAAATCCAGCACCTTCGCCTGACCGTCTTTGGTCAGCATGATGTTGGCGCTCTTAATATCCCGGTGGACGATTTCTTTCGCGTGTGCAGCCTTCAGCGCTTCGGCCACTTGGGTCGCAATGCGAACGGCTTCACCCAGTTTGAGCGGCGCGGCCTTGATTTTGTCTTCAAGCGTGCCCCCTTCGATGAACTCCATCGCGATGAAAGGGCTCGGCTGGGTGCCGTAGGGTGCATCACTAGGGGTGGCCTCGCCGATTTGGTACACCGCCGCAATGTTTGGATGATTTAGCGCTGCCGCGGCCTTGGCCTCGCGGTAAAACCGGGCCCGATCGTCTTCTGTTGCTAGCGCCGCGCTCGGCAACACCTTGATCGCCACCGTTCGGTCTAGCGTCGTGTCCGTCGCGCGGTACACGATGCCCATCCCGCCGCGGCCTAGCTCGGATTCAATTTTGTAATGAGAGAGGGTGGTGCCGATCATTCCTTCGATGCCTCCAGCCAGGCCACATCTGCTACATCCTGCGGTCTTCCCAGCGCTTTCTTGTTTTTTATTAGCGCTTGCTTGCCAAGAACGGGAATCTTAAAGCCGTCGACATCTACCATCATTCTACTCATCCAGGCTTCTTGGAAGGTGTCAATACCCTCAAGGGAAGTCAACATATCAATGCGGCGCGGAACGATTCCAATCTGAAAAACCATATCAGGGCTCGAAAAAACTTCGTCAGAAATCTGATCCATGGGGGCTCCGAATTGCTTTAACGCCTCCATGACGCGAATGGCGTTCTCTTTGGTAGGGTTGACATAGATATCAATATCCCCCGTTGATCGCGCATTGCCGTGAGCAGCCAAGGCAAACGCCCCGACAACAACAAACTCAACTTCCGCGGCGAACAGAGCGGACAACATGTCTCTGTAATCTGGATTCAGCATCGAATTCTCCCTTCATGGCCCAAGCATCGCACGT
>CALEEY010000017.1 GCA_937877085.1 uncultured Bacteroidota bacterium | reverse complement strand
GGCTCCCATCGAGAGTTGTTTAGCGGTCATACGGGCCTGATTTTTGATCCGTATGCCCCAGCCGAAGTCGTTGCGCAACAGGTGTTTGGACTCTTGCTAGATCCAGCCAGAACGGCTCGCCTCACGTACCAACAAGATTTTGATCCGGCTCTTCCCGAATTGCTCGATGTCTTGGTTATGGTTACCCAAAAAGTGTGGCTGGAAGACGTACCTCGGGATCCATACGACGCCGAATTGCAGCGCCTAACCCAACAAGTGTGGGTAGATCAATTGCTTTCTGCAGCGGCGTCTCCTGCACAGGCTCCGGCCGCCCAAGCGCGTATTCTCTACCATCTCAGAGACATTCATGCGTGGTTGGCCGATAATTCCGATAGGATTGACGATCAAACGAGAGCGCATCGATTTGCGGCCCTGGATGAAATTGACCGATATATTTTCCGCCCCTATCAAGTACAAGAAAAGCCCAATCCGGTAACCACGCCGCCAGGATCTCCCATTGGTTCGGACGCTCCGGCGTGGCTCATTCGAACTACTGAACGTGAGTCGTGGCTGAATGCTTGGAATGAAGCGTCGTTGCTGTGCGCATTCGACTATTCATTCTAGCTACTTTTTGTGCTACTTTTTTGAGTTACCCGATGTCCGTTGGAAGCCTCGCCCCTCTCGGGACCGATCATTCCCTGCGCTGCTAGATGTTATTCAGAGTCATTTTTCGACTTTGGTAACTCAAAGTTGTCGGGCCCCAAAACATCAAGGTTGTCATCGCCCGGGTCAAAATGTTGATACCCGGCTGGGTGAAGTGGCATCAACCCGGTATCTGGGCTATAAGCGCGGATGCCCTTGGTTGCCTCTTCAATATTTCCGATGACGGAGCACCCTTCCAACGCGTCAACTTTGTCGACTTGCGAAGGATCGACGGTGAATAACAGTTCGTAGTCCTCGCCGCCAAAGAGTGCGTAGGCGTCAATATCGTCCATAAATTGATCCGCTACGGCCCTCGTTTCGGGATCAAAGGGCAGCGCAGGAATCCGTACGGTCGCTCCAACCCCGCTTCGTTGTGCAATATGATGGATTTCTGAGGCTATTCCGTCCGATATATCGATCATGGAGGTTGGCCTGATACCCGCTTTTTTGAATGCCTCGATCATATCAAGCCTAGCGGTTGGACGAAGCTGGCGCTGAATGACGTACTGATGAGCTTCCAGGTCGGGCTCATAACTGTCACCCAAATCTTTCAATGCTTGACGTTGATCCAGCAGCACCTTTAGCCCGGCATAGGCGCCTCCTACATCTCCTGTGACGCATAGGAAATCCCCAACGTTCGCTCCCCGCCTAAACACGACATCCCGTTCGGCCACTTCTCCAACAACCGTAATCGAAATATAGAGGGCGTGTGAGGTGCTGGTGTCCCCTCCAACTAATTCCATTCCGTACTTTTTGCACCCTAGTCGCAGGCCGTCGTAGAGACTATCCAGCATTTCAACCGACATATTCCGAGGAATTCCGAGCGATATGGTAGCGTACATCGGACGTGCGTTCATGGCCACGACATCGCTCACATTGACCGAAATAGCCTTGTAGCCCAAAAAGGACATGGGTATAAAGGTTCGGTCGAAATGCACACCCTCGATAAGCGCATCGGTTGTAATTACGTGGAGCGTATTCTCTCCCGCGCGATATACCGCAGCATCGTCTCCAATTCCTTCAATTAATGCAGCCGATCGCGGGATATCGGCCAATCGATCCGACATCCGTTGAATAAGACCGAATTCTCCTAGCGTAGATATGGGCGTAAACGTTTGACTCATAATTACAATTTCTTCAATATGACTGGCTGATGGCTCAAAAGCTCATTTTAATAGGAAATCAGCGTGTTTAAATGAACACGCAATATTCAAACGCTCCATTCGGATCCGTTCGATCATAATCTGCGGCTACAATAGTCAATTCGGCGTTATCACGAATGGTTTCGCCCGAAGCTGGCAACCACTCCCGCAATACGTTCATGGCCGTAGTACCCGAAGTGGCTGGAAGCCCGCGGTGCACAAATTTTGCTAGGCGTCTGTGGGAAAAGTCTAGCCGATCAAACGGGTCCGGAATCCCATCAAACTCCCTAACGGCAACCAACGCATAATAATAAGCCACGGGAAGCCTCTCTGTGTAATCGCCGGTGATCAAAGAATACATTTCAGAACCTACCCTTCCAGGAATGTGGTGAAGCTCGGCTCTCAGCTCTTTCCAAAGTCCAGGAATTTGACTCACTTCATTAACTGCCGTAAGGGAGCTACGAAGTACTATTTTCCTCCCTACCAATCGTAGGATCCCGGTTTCGACAATCGTTGGAGACATAGTGCGTTATATGGTGACATCCCGCTTTATTGGACGACAACGTGCTTTATTGGACGACAACGTGCTTTATTGGACGACAACGTGCTTTATTGGGCGACAACGTGCTTTAGCAGGCGAACTCGCGATGCCCGTGAACGCAGCTTTCCTCCCTTATTTCCCGGGAAAGCAGATCTTTCCCAAAAATGCACGTCCGCTGGCACCCGTTACCGAAGGCATACCGGTTGAAACCCCATTCATGGCTTCATAGGCTAATACTGCAAAGCAGATGGCCTCTTTGGCGTCTGGATTGATGCCGTGCTGGGCCAAAGAATCGACCTTTGTACGGGGCAAGCCCTCCGATAGGCCGCTCATAATGACGTCATTGTGAACCCCACCCCCCGAAACAATCAGCCGGTCTGGGGCCGCCCCCACAACCGCTTTCACGATGCTTTGAACGGTAAGCTCTGTAGCCGTGGCTACGATATCGCTATCGGACAAGCCTCTTTTTTTTCCTTCGGCGGCCAATTCCGCCACATAGGTCGAATTGAAAAGCTCACGGCCGGTCGATTTGGGAGCCGGTAAGTCGAAATAGGGGTGTGCTAACAACTGACTCAGCAAAGCGGCGTCAACTCGTCCTTTTTTGGCAAAATTACCGCCTGCGTCAAATGTAGCCCCATTAAAATGCGTCATTAGAGCATCAATAACCACGTTCGCGGGACCGGTATCGAAGGCAAGAACGTCTTCCTGGCGGCAACCCGCAGGCAAGATGGTGATATTGGCAATGCCACCCAGGTTGAGCAATACGCGATTTTCGTCCGGCGAAGTGAACATCGCCCAATCAAAATACGGAACCAAAGGAGCTCCCTGGCCGCCCAAAGCGATGTCTGCATTACGAAAATCGCCAACAACAGGGATTCCAAGAAGATGAGATAATACGGCTGAATCGCCTATTTGAAGTGTTGAGGCCGGGCCGATGGTTGGCCTTGGGTCGTGGTAAACCGTCTGCCCGTGTGAACCGACCAAATCAACATCTTTGAGCTCAATTCCATGACGCAAACACGCATTTTTTACCGCTGCGGCGTACACATGGGCCAGTTCGGTATTAAGGGTGGATAATTCGGAGACCGAAGAGGACTCAGGTTCAGAATTTTTCAAAATCCGTTCCCTCAGTGACGATGGGTACGGACTGGATTCAAACGCTTGAACAGTAATTTCCAGTTGGTTTCCCGAACCCCGTAGTTGAACCACCGCCACATCCACTCCATCAAGGCTGGTACCCGACATTAGGCCGATAACCGTTCGTTTTTTGGTGAACGAAGGCGAAGTTTCAGGACTATCTATCCTTTGCCACATGCTTTTGCCTCAATTCCTGCGCCTTTTGTAAAAACTCTTCGGCCTTGTCAGGGCGTTGAGTGGCCAGCTTTTCATAGACCACTGCTGCCTCTTCATGGAATTTCTGATTGGCATAAATGCGAGCTAACGTCTCCGAAACGACGTCGTCAATCTCAGTCTCCAGTTCTCCATGCGGAATCATCTTGACGTCTGGGTCCGGCACGATGCGCGCTGATTCCAGCTCTTGGATGAGCCGATCTAAATCCTGGTACTCCAAAACAGGAGCCCCAGCAGGCAAAGGATGTTCTGAGGCCTGAGGTTGTTTGGGGGAAACGACCTCCACCGGTAACTCGGCCACATGATCTGGGGCAGCATCCGCCTCTGGCCATTCAGGTGCACGTTCAAACGAGGATTCAGCTTCTGGAGGAGCCGCAGGTTCAAATGCCCCGGAAAACAGCTCGTGCATGACGGCCTTTCGCAGACCATTCTCAATAACTGCGTTGTTTGGGCAATAATAAGCAGCCCATTTCCACTGGTGAAGGGCGCTTCGGTGGTCCGATTGGGACTCCAGTAAGCGGGCCAAAACGACTCGAGCACTGATGTGCTCGGGTACCTCGCTGAGCAACTGCTCTATCATGGGCCTGGCTTGAGCTACTTTCCCGCCTTCAAGAAGCGATACAATATGGGTTATTTCGGGTATCGACATGAAACAGATTACCAGTTCGATGTGGCTGCGGTGAACACATCGTTTGCGATTTTTTCTAGCGCTGCGTAGGCGGCGGTTTCTTCTTGACTAGGATCAAAGGGATCGTACTCTTCGAATGCTGAGAAGGTACGGTTTAATAACTCCTTGTTTTCAACCTGATCCTGATATCGAATGGTAACGGAAATAGATACTCGATTCCGGGTGGCTTGCTCATTTCCCGAAACGGACGTTGGAGAATTTTCATAGCGTGAAATAACGACCGACAACAACGCATCGGCCGACGAATCATTGGTTTCAAGAGACAACCGAGTTTGGCGAACAAAACGGTCTATCATCAACCGAGTCAACTCCGAATCCAAGCTTGTAACCGTTGAAATGGTATTGTCCTCAACCAAGGGAATGGCAATCGTACCCAAATGCTCAGGAATGGAGGCTCCGGTAAAGCTGTAGTACCCGCAGCCGGACACGGTCACAACGCCTGTCCAAGCCAGCACAACGGCCATCAACCAATTCGAAATACATTGCTTCATATCAGGCCGTTTCAGTCTCAGATGCTTCGATATCCTTCAACTTACGATACAGCGTTCTCTCGCTAATACCCAGCGATTCTGCCGTTTGCCTTCGATTTCCCTCGAAACGCTCCAAAGCTGTCAAAATGAGCGTGCGTTCGGCAAATTCTAGGGTTGGGAGGTCGCCATCCAGAGAAATTAAAGAATGGGAGGCCTTAGAATCGGCTATTTCAGGTTTGCCAGGCGATTCAAACCCTCTCGGCGATTCAAACTTCCTGGACGATTCGTATTTACTGGACGATTCAAACTCACCCGGCGATTCAAACTCGTACGGCGCTTCTTCAATAAAATCGGAGTGGCTTGGGGGGTCCTCGTGTAAAACCAATAGTCTACTCGGGTCACGAACCGCTGTCGGATCGGTTGAAACGCTCGATCGACCGGCGGCAACTAACAACGCAATTTGTTCTTTCAATTCGCGTACTTCAACCCGTAGTTCTACTAGAATCCGGTAGATCAGCTCGCGTTCGCGCGCGTTTGCGGGATCTTCAGAAGGACCTTGACCGCTTCCAATGGGGATGAGTCCTACGCCTGAGCCGCCCGCCGACACCCCGCGCAAGTACGGCCGGATGTCCTCTTCTGAGATGGCACTTCCGCGGAGCAAAACAACCGTTTGTTCTGCCACATTCCGAAGTTCACGAATATTGCCCGGCCACCGATATCGAGTTAACAGATCCCGCGCGCTGGACTCCATGCGGGGGGCCGAGGTATTGTATTTTTGGGTGAAACGATGTTGGAAGAAATCAAAAATGGGCAGAATGTCTTCGCGGCGCTCCCTGAGTGGCGGCACGTGCAAAAGCACCGTACTGAGCCGATAATACAGGTCCTCGCGAAACCGTCCGGCTTCAACTTCCTTCCCTAAATCCTTATTTGTGGCGGCAAGGATCCGAACGTCCGATTTCAACACGACAGACGAACCCACCCGGCTAAACTCGCCCGTTTCCAATACCCTTAAGAGTCGCACTTGAGCATTGAGGGGCATTTCACCAATTTCATCCAGAAATATGGTGGAGCCATCGGCCTCTTCGAAATATCCTTGCCGGCGCTCGACAGCCCCGGTGTAGGCCCCTTTCTCATTTCCAAAGAGTTCTGATTCGATGAGCCCTTCAGGCATGGCGCCGCAGTTCATGACAAGCATGCGCTTGTGACGACGGCGGCTCATTTCATGCAACGCCTGAGCAAATAGCTCCTTACCCACGCCGCTTTCGCCTTGGATCAAAACCGTAATCTCGGTTGCAGCTACCAAACGCACTCGGTCCAAGGCCTGCTTCACCCCATGGGATGTGCCTATGATACCAAATCGCTCTTGCATGGCTTCTCTATCCATTCCTCTGCCCCTTATGCCCGACCAAGTGGTTTTGCCAACAACGTTGCCGACGTACAATCAGTAACTAACACGCGAACATACTCTCCCTTCGCAAAGTCCATCCGATCGAAAACGGCCATCTTGTTGGTGTCGGTTCTACCAGACATTTGCTGATCGCTCCTGCGGCTTTCTCCTTCCACTAAAACAATGTGCTCTCGGCCGATTTCTGCGCGATTGCTTTCCAGCGAAATACCAGATTGAAGCTGGATAATATCTTGAAGACGACGTTTTTTGACGTCTTCTGGCACATTATCCACAAACTTCCTGGCGGCATATGTGTCTGGACGCTCCGAATACATAAACATGTACGCGTGGTCGTAGCGAACCTCGGCCATGAGCGACAGCGTGTCTTGGTGCTCTTCTTCCGTTTCATCGCAGAATCCAGCAATAATATCGGTTGATAACGAAACGCCAGGTACAATTTTTCTTGCGCGGTCCACCAAATCCAAATACTGCTGCCGCGTGTAGGTCCGCTTCATCCGCTGCAGCATATCCGTATTGCCATGCTGAACCGGCAAATGGATGTAGTTACAAACGTTGGCTTGCTGCGCATGAAGATGAAGGAGTTCATCCGAAC
This sequence comes from uncultured Bacteroidota bacterium, assembly GCA_937877085.1. Taxonomy (GTDB): domain Bacteria; phylum Bacteroidota; class Rhodothermia; order Rhodothermales; family UBA10348; genus UBA10348. The sequence continues at coordinate 14,578 of CALEEY010000017.1, read as the reverse complement.
AGTCTTTTGGATGGCTGGTTGAGTAGCGAATCCTTAATTCGGGCGATATTTGAGCAATCCGATAAAGCAATTCGGCAAAATCCACTCCCGTTCCCTGCTTCTCATCGCGGTATGAATTTACGTTCTGGCCAAGCACTGTTACTTCCTTGAAGCCGCTCTCTACCAAGGCTTTACATTCATCGAGAATGCTGTCTACAGGCCGGCTGCGCTCCCTGCCCCGGGTAAAAGGTACCACGCAGAACGAGCACATGTTGTCGCAGCCCCGCATAATGGATACGAAGGACGATACCCCATTGGTGGCGTAGCGGACCGGCGCGATATCCTCGTAGGTTTCTTCCCGCGAAAGGAGGACGTTGACGGCGGCTTGACCGGTGTCTGTGGCTTGATTGAGCAGGTTGGGTAGATCGCGGTACGCATCAGGACCGACCACAATATCAACAAGCTTTTCTTGGTCTAAAAGTTTTTCGCGCAGTCTCTCGGCCATACAGCCTAGAACACCCAATTTCAGATCCGGATTAACATTGATCTTATGGGAGCGCAGTTCCACTAAACGGCGCCGCACTTTTTGTTCTGCATTCTCGCGGATAGCGCAGGTGTTAATGAGGACAATGTCCGCTTCATCCACATTATGGGTCAATCCATAACCATCTTTGGTTAGGACCGAAGCCACAATTTCTGAATCGGAAACGTTCATCTGGCAGCCATACGTCTCCAGATACACCATTTTCTTTCCAAAAGTGGTCGCCGAAACTTGCTTAGGCGCGTCTAGGTCGTCTAAAACGGGGATATCAAAGGAGGATTGCACAGCGGGCATCGAGTAGGATTGAAACGTAAAACGTCTTTTCTTCTTTCTCGACCGCGATGTTGGCCTAACTCTGCCGATTTGTCCGCAATCGAGAAGTGGGAATGATTCAACCGAAGATACCGACGCAGGTTCGAATATCAGTGTTAATGTTCCGACAAAATGTCAGGCGCGGCAGCTGTGATACAGACTGGCGGTTATTTTTGATGGAGCCAATGGTGAGTGTGGCGGCCGCGGCATGTTACCGGTTTAAGTGATTTCGCTTCGTATTAAACATGACTAAATAGGCTCTTTTAGCTGCTTCTTTGAGAAAAGACCGGCTTACCAGCGATTCCACAAACGACTGCCTTACCAAAAATGGATGTAACAGTTTTTCAACGCGTCCATCGACAACCCCGATTCTTCTGGCGAACTCTATAAAATCCTGCTTGGAGGGGTTTCCGTATTTCTGGCAAGACTCACTTTTAAAATCATCCTTAAAGAGCCCTTTGGTTAACGCGAAATCGGCATCATCCACATGGAGGCGGGTATTTAAAAGGTCGTATGCGGGGCTCAAAAAATAATCGCCCCTAGAGGATTCCAACAACGAAAAATTTTTCAGGTGCGCGTCCCCATTTGAAATCAAATAGTTGAATATCACCAGCGAGAAATACTTTTCTATTTCAACTCTCCACGCTGGCACATACGACTGTATCAACAAACCCAATTCTTCATAGCTGTAGTCATATTTAAAATTCGGCCCGGCATTGTCACTGGTTTTACCTGCTAATGTCGCAAAATCTTCAAGACCCCACTTTCCCGATCCCTTTTTAGTGTCAAACCGCTTGGTCAAGTAGGCTGGTGTTCCATCTTTGAAAAATACTAGGGCATTTTCGGCCGTGTTTAAACCATATACCTGGTAGGCTATTTGCATGGTCAGGTGTTCGTTTGCCGGAACCTGATCCACCATTTTCACATCCCTGGGAATGGGTTTAAGAAGGTATGTTCCTGGCTCTCCTAGGTCAGTCAGACGCAATTTGTTTTTGTCCAGCAGGAGACTCAACTTTTCTTGCACGCCCGAAATGGAGATGCGTTTGCGATTTTCAATAAACTGCTGCGTAACATCTCCAAGGCCCTCGCCATCCCCTATAACATCCCCCGCGCCATCCGGTCGCTCATAGGGCAGCACATGGCTTACTTTCTTACCCCCGAACACCTTCTTAAGGCAAGAGGGACTGTATGTAGGATACCCTTCGGCCAACGTCCCCGGACAATATTTCAATTCTCTTACCGTCAAGGGGCTTCGAATGGCTTAACGGTTACTGCGCCGATGGTCTCTACCTGTGCGGTGGCCATCAATAATCCAAAATGATCCTCTTCATCAATCCGTAATTGGGTGCTCTGCAATTTTTTGTTTGCCCCCTCGCTCAACATATTTGAGAAGAATGGAAACAGGTACTCGCTGCGGTATTCCTTCTGAGTTTTAGGAAACGTTAAGCTAATGGCTGGTTTAGTTGAATCTGCGAAATAGTGCTCATCATACTGAAACACAAACTGCTGGCGGTTGATTTCCGTTAACCGACCTGCCAATTCTTCGTTGCGGTATATCTGCGCTGATCTCACTGATTACTGCTCCTTTTAACATCAAGAATGAGTTCCATTCCCAATACGGTTGCTAGCTTGGTCAAAACATGTAGAGAGGGGTTACCCTGCCCTCGTTCCAACTTATAAAGCGTATTGGTGCTCACTTCAGCCAACTCAGCCAAATGTGGTTGGGTGATTCCCAACTCATGTCTTCGATTTTTGATGGCTGCCCCGACTTGCTCGACTAACATTATAGTGTGATTTTTGACTTAAATATACGACACAATCCTAAATATCACCATAGTTATCACATTATACTGTGATTTCATAATGATTATGTCAACAAAGTCCGGGTTATCGTGCTTTAATCACATTATAATGTGATCAGAATCGCCGAACAGAGCTCTGATTGCGGTCGTATATTCAGGAATTACGAAATGTGCCACCTAATTTTTTTATAACGGTATGTCAGGCCACAGTAAATGGTCAACCATTAAGCGCGCAAAGGCCGTCACGGACGGTCGTAGGTCGAAGATATGGGCTCGGATCACGAGAGATATTATGACGGCGTCGCGCGAAGGAGGAGGGGAAATTGGAATGAATCCGCGGCTAGCAACGGCGGTGGATAAAGCCAAGTCCGAAAACATGCCTAAGGACAATATTATCCGGGCCATCAAGCGTGGAACGGGTGAAATTGCAGGCGCTGATTATGTAGAGTCGACCTATGAGGGCTATGGCCCCCACGGGATTGCCATTTTTGTTGAAGGCTTAACCGACAATACGAATCGGACCGTGGCGGATGTGCGACATTTGTTCGGTAAGTATGGTGCAGGCTTGGGCCTGAATGGTTCCGTCGCGTTCCAGTTCGAACGCAAAGGCATATTTACGATTTCGGCCGAAGGAAACGACGAAATGACCCTTTTTGAACTGGTCGCGGAAGCTGGTGCAGAAGACCTGACTCAAGAAGGCGAAGAGTTCACGGTTACTTGCCCTGTCGAATCGTTTGGATCGGTGAACTCGGCCCTTGAAGCGGCACGGATCAAAATCATTGAATCAGGCCTGCAACGCATTCCAACAACGACGACTCGGCTCGAGGTAAACCAGGCGAAGGGAGTGATGAAATTGATCGAACTTCTAGAAGAACACCAAGACGTCCAGGCCGTGTATTCCACCCTTGAAATAGACGATGCCGTGATCGAGGCGATGTCTTAGTCATGATTATTCTGGGCATCGACCCTGGATCCAACATCACCGGGTTTGGTGTGATTCGCATCGAGCAGCGAACAACCATGTTGGTCGATTCCGGCGTCATTCGCGCGTCGAAGGTGGGAACGGATCACCAACTTCGATTAAAACAGATTTACGATTCCGTTTGCGAGTTGATTGCACTCCACCTTCCCGACCTCTGCGCCGTCGAAATGCCCATTTTCGGAAACAATCCTCAGTCCATGTTGAAGCTGGGCAGAGCGCAGGCAACTGCGATGCTCGCCGCCCTGAATCATCAAATTCCTGTTTCTGAATACACCCCAAAAGAGGTGAAAAAGGCTGTTACAGGCAATGGGAATGCTTCCAAAGAGCAGGTACGCTACATGGTGGAAACCATCTTGTCCATGCCGGCTGGAAGTTCTGTGACCATGGACGCCTCCGATGCCTTGGCGGTAGCTTTGTGCCATGTACACCGGGGAGGGGACACTCAAAAGGCCCATTCGAAAAACTGGGCGGCTTTCATCAAAGAAAATCCGGGGCGTGTACGGTAGTCTTCGCAACACCAAAGACACGTTGAAAAGCTACAAAGACTAGGCTTCGGCGCGCGGCAAGTGATTTGTAAACCCGCGTTCTTCGTCGCGCAGCCTTACAATCTCAGCCGTTTCCTCGCGCTCAACCGCCCCGTGGCTCATATGAAACACGAGATGCGCAATTTGCTGATCTTTGTTAGGTGCCTGATTCCATTCCGGATGGGCCTGCTCAATAATCGAGATCAGGATACGGATGTAGGCATATCGTTCGTCAGCAGTTGGATACCCACCGATTTTTTGGGCGAAAAGATCCGCATTGCGGCCGACTTGGCGGTCGGTCATTTTTTGGTCGGGTTTCATGGGCTACTTTGATCAGGGGTGGGGCTATCGGGTGTACTAATTTATACAAACTCTATTCCGGAACCAAGCCGAAAAGGCATTCCATCCATATCTTCAAATTGAAATTGACAAAGAAAACATGCTTCGGGACGCTTGAAGAACGTCGACATCACATACCGACTGGAACTGTTGCAAACCGTTCCGGCCTTTCATCGAAGGGCTCGCCTTACTCGTGAATTTGACGAGGGGGAATTGGTATATTATGGTCCTCATCCAGCGTACTATGGTATCGGAGAAGTGAAAAACATGTCGGATGGCTTCGTAGCTGTCGACTTTCGAGGTACTGGCGAATTCGGTGTACATGAAGACATGTTTAGACCCGAATACTTGATCTTGATACCTTCCTCTACTAGGAGCTTATTATAGGTTTGATTATGCGCATCTTGTGGCTCGCTTTTATTGTGTTAATGGGTTGCGGCCCTACTACTTCCAGCGTTCCAATGCTGAACGGAAAAGTAGATGATTTCGACGACGGCAATCGATTTAACGAGTTGGGTTTTGAGTGGGTGTCGGTATCGGGTGGTGGAGAAACCAATGCGACCATTTTTGTCGAACCTGGTGGTGTACGTGCGTCCATTTATCAACTGACCATTGGCGGTATGCGACCTTTCGGCTCAACCGGAGACCGGGTATCCGGCGCTCGCATTCCGATGGGCGATATTACCGATACGTCCCATCAAACGGTTACCAATGCAACCGCCTATGATGGACTTGAACTTTCCATGAGCGGTACACCCGGATCTTATATCATCCAAATTGGAACAGCCTCCATAGCAGATTTTGACTACTATAACTCGTATGTGGAAGTCACCGAAGAATGGAACGTGTTTCGCATTCCATTTAGCAGTTTCAAGCAAGAAGGCTTCGGTAGTCCGAAATCTTGGACCGGTGAAGATGTAACTCACATTGCGATTTATTCCAATTTGATAGGTCCGTATCAACTTTTTGTTGACGACATCGCATTTTATTCCCAATCCGAGCTTCAATAAGCCATGCCGAATCTAAACGTCCAGGGCGTAACCAAACGATACGGAAAATTTGTAGCGGTCAATAATATCTCTTTTGATGCCAAACCAGGCCGCATTCTAGGTTTGCTCGGTCCCAACGGAGCCGGAAAAACGACAACCATCCGGATGATAACGTTCATAACTATTCCGGACGAAGGCGAAATTCGGTATGGCGAAAGTATGGTTGGCGAAAAATCCCAGGAAAAAATGGGATATCTCCCGGAAGAACGGGGGCTCTACAAAAAAATGAAGGTCGGCGAACAACTGATGTACTTCGCTGAGCTTAAGGGGATGGGTAAGGCGGAGGCTAGGGATCGTATTCGGTATTGGCTCGATCGATTTGGGGCCCTCGAATGGGTGGGCAAAAAGACCAACGAACTCTCCAAAGGGATGCAGCAAAAAATACAGTTTATAGCCACCATTTTGCACAATCCATCCCTACTGATCTTAGATGAACCCTTTGGCGGTCTCGACCCGATCAATGCGGAACTGCTTCAGGACGTCATTATGGAACTCAAGGACGAAGGTCGAACCATTCTTTTCGCCTCGCACCGGATGGAGCAGGTTGAACAACTTTGTGACGATATCTGTCTGATTTCAAAGGGCGAAATCATAGTCAAAGGGGCGCTTTCCGACATCAAGCGGCAGTTTGGTAAAAATACCATCCTGATGGATTTCGAAGGACCCGATGCGTTTTTGGACGAATTGGTATCGAAAGGCGCCGTCAGGCTGGGGAGTCGAAGCACACGCCATGCTGAATTGAACCTTTTGGGCGGTACGACCCCCAAACAAATCCTAGAAATGGCACTGCCTCACGTTTCCAATATTACCCGGTTTGAATTGGTCGAGCCACCCATGCGGGAAATCTTTGTAACCGCCGTCTCCAGACAGCAAAGCCAGCAAGCATCAACGACCGTTTAAAGCCAACTACCATGTCTAGAAACAAAATCTTTGTTGTTGCTAAAAACGAGTTCCTTAAAAGGGTTAAAACCCGTTGGTTTGTTTTTACGACGCTCTTGGGCCCCATTGTGATGGTGGGATTTTTTACCGTTGTGGGAATCGTTACCGCGACTTCCTTAGAGACGAATGAGAAAGTCATTTCGCTTCGGGACGAAACGAGCCGATTGGAAAGTGAATTTGTGGACCCCTCTGGGAAAATCACCTTTAAGGCCACCGATTCAAGCGATGACGAATTGAAAAAGCTCGTATTGAGCGGGGATATTTCGGGCTATCTCGTTCTGCCCAACGGTTTGATTGAAGGCACCGAGTCCGCTCGTTACTATTCGACCGAGGGCGGGGGCATCAGTAACTTTTCAGGAGATCTAAGGTCGATCGTGCGGGATGCCGTACGACTCGTAAGGCTGGAGGACCAGGCCGTTTCTCGCGAGGTGTTTGAGATTATCAACGCCAACGTTTCACTCGACTCTATTCAGCTTTCGGACGCGGGCGAAGAGCAAGGAAGCACCGCGGCCTACGCCATTGTTGGCGGCATCATGGGCTTCCTGATCTACATCACCATGCTCGTGTATGGTTCGGTGGTTATGCAAGGCGTGATTGAAGAGAAAACCAGCCGCGTCGTAGAGATCATCATATCCTCCGTGAAGCCGTTTCAACTATTGATGGGAAAAGTGCTTGGAATTGGCGCCATGGGCCTCGTTCAAATGTCGTTTTGGGCCATATTAATAGCGGCTGGTACAACTTTTTCAGGCGCCATTATTGGATTGATTGGCCCCCCCACCGGTTCAAATCTACCGGATACCGCCACGCAGGCTGAGATTCTTGATTCCATTGGCTTCACCATACCTGATCTAGGTCCAGAAGTATTTATTTGGTTCGTTTTGTTCTTCCTGATGGGCTATTTGCTCTATGCGACGTTATTTGCAGGAATCGGCTCTGCGGTTGAGCAGCAACAAGATGCCCAGAGCTTAATGCTGCCCGTGATGATGCCCATAATCGTCTCCATCATGTTTCTTCAGGCCGTTTTGGAAGCACCCAACTCCACCCTATCGGTAGCCTTATCGCTGTTTCCGTTTACGGCACCCATCCCGATGGTGGTTCGAATCGCCATGATTGATGTTCCGTTCTGGCAAATCGCCCTTTCGTTTTCACTTTTGGTCGGAGCGTTTCTGGGCGCTGTTTGGGTCAGTTCACGCATCTATCGAATCGGAATCCTGTCCTACGGCAAAAAGCCTTCGTTGAAAGAACTGATCAGGTGGCTTAGGTACGCATAACAGAGATTCCGGGGCGGGGCATTGTTTCTTTACTACCATTGAAAACGGCTTCAGCTGCGTCTGTCATAATGAGTAAAAAACAGCGACTATTTAAGGACGAAGTAATGCCTCCTAGACTGACTTATTTATGTGATCACGTTCTTTATGGAGATGCTTTTGTTCTGCTTTGGCCATCTCCAGGATTCTAGGGCTGACAGTTAATTCCCAGACTTCGCCCACCGTTCTAAGTTTTCAATCACTTGACTAAAAGCCTGTTGATACTCAAGGCCTGGATACTCACGACCATCAGGTACGAATACATCGTGGTACTCAAATGCAGAAAGGTGCGATTCAACAAGATCGCGTGCGTATGAGGCCACCAAATAGCCATTCAAATCCTTTGAAACGGCAGCTAAACAGATACTTTGGGCTGCAATCAGGAAGCCGAAAAGCGCAGTCCACATGGTCCATTTCGGATAGTGGCGATGTCCCAGATCACCGGGTTGTAGCAATTCTAACCATGGCTTTCTGTTTGTGGAATATGTTGCTGGCCTTGAAGACGATTCCCTTACAATCCCAGACATAGCCATTTCTTTGAGAGAATCTCTGGTCGCTTTTTGGGTATAATTGAGATGTGTACTGATAGTAGAGACAGTGACCTCACTTCCCGAAGTCCCCATTAGAAGCGCTATGATATCTGCCTTTGCTCCGACACCAAACGCTGCTCGAAGCCGGAGTAACAACGAAGGGCATCCTTTCAAAAGCAATTCAGAATTTTGAATCTCCACAGGTTCAACGTTTTCCAACGCGGAATATTTTAACCAACTCCTGTGCCCATACTGCGATGCCAACCTAGCAAAATCAACAAAAAGGTCCATTCTTGAACCATCCGTCTTTTTTGCCATCGCTTTCATTCGCTGTACGCTTAGCAGAGGAGTACCAATTCCAGCCCACCAATCAAGTATTTCTGAAATACGACGTTCGCTGGACTGAAAAGCTACCGACGCAAGAACAAGTGCTTCTGGATCAATGATTCGAAGAGTTTGATGGTCAGACGTAGGACGCGCCATTGAACCCAGATAGGCCCACTGATTCCAAATTAGGTCTACTGCGATCTTGTCAATCTTAATTCCCAGATCTTCCCAATTCGATTCGAAGTTGTTCACTTGCTTGCTCAACAAATTGTTTGAAATACTCACTCTGATCCTGGGTTTTTACCCAATCGGCAGCTAACTCAATTTCTCTTCGATAAAGTAAGTTCATCTATCTTTATCGGCAAGTTCAACTATCTTTTTAAATTAGTTGAACTATTTATTTTCCGGACTGTGTGGGCATTTATTCCTAGTCAAAGGCGGATTCAATACTAGAGTGGGATCTAATCCCCTTTGCAACAGGTTTGGAATCGGATGAAACGGTGGTTTTTCTCCATATTCATTGGTGTTTTAATTAGTCTGGCGGCAGTAGGAAGCGCCCATGCCCAGTATTTCCGCTACGGGAAGAATAAGGTTCATTATGAGGATCGGGAGTGGTTTTACATTCAAAGTGAACACTTCAACGTGTATTACTATGGAGACGGCGAATATCTAGCTGATTTCGCCACGCGCTCGGCTGAGGAGGCGTTTACTTCTCTTGCAAAGCTTTTTGACTTTGCGCTGGATGAGCGGATTCCAATCATTGTTTACCCCAACCATGGCGATTTTTCGGTAACCAACGCGGTGGACCTTCCCACGTACACGGATGGGATTGGAGGCGTTACGGAATTGTTCAAAAATCGGATCGCGATTCCGTTTGGAGGCGAATATGCCGAGTTTCGGCGGGTGGTTCACCACGAGTTGGTGCACGCCGTAATGAATGCCGTTTACTACGGCGGTACCATCCAATCCCTCATTCAAACGGGCACCAAGATGCGGATCCCGCTGTGGTTCGGCGAAGGCCTTGCGGAATATCAGGCACTCGGTTGGGATACGAATTCCGATTTGTACATCCGAGAAGCCATTCTGGAGGACGAGCTAGCACCCATCGATGAGTTGTATGGCTATTACGCCTACCGGGGTGGACAAAGTGTTTGGGACTATATCGCTGAACAGTATGGCGAAGAAAAGATATCCGAGATTCTTCAACGGCTGAAAGATTCAAGGTCGGTAGAACAGGCCATTGAACGCTCCACCGGGCTCGACCTGGACGATTTGAACCTGCGATGGCAGCGCGCCCTCCGCGAAGTGTATTTCCCCGAAGTAACCGCGAGGGAATCGCTCGAGGAAATGGCTCAAGCCGTCATGACCCGCGAGCACGGTTTTTATAACATTAGTCCCGCCCTCTCTCCACTTGGGGACAAACTGGCCTACGTGACCACCACGAGCGGATTGTTTGACATTTACATAGCCAACACCGCCGATGGAAAGGTTATTAAGAGGCTCGTTCAGGGACAATTGTCACGGGACTTCGAAGCGCTACCCATCCTCACACCGGGACTGGCTTGGAGCCCGGATGGCCGCCAACTGGCAGTGGCCGTTCGGAGCGGTAACGTGGAATCGATTGCCTTGATTGATGTTGTTACGGGAGTAACCAAGCGCATCGAAACGCCCGCTCTTGAACAGATACTGTCCCTAGCTTGGAGCCCAGACGGCACCAAAATGGCTGTGAGCGCCACCAATGGTATCCAAAGCGATATCTACCGCATCACACTGGCAACCGAGGACATGCTGAATCTGACCAACGATGTGTTTTCGGATTTGGAACCTGCCTGGAGCCCCGCCGGAGATGTAATCGTTTTCCATTCAGATCGTGGGGCGAACACCGAGGTTGGGACAACCGATGGTGACCCCGTACGGATGTTCGAAAACATCAACGAGCAGACCAACCTGTATCTGTTGACGGAAGAGTCTCGGTTTGTCCGCCGCCTAACGATGGACGACATGTGGTCCAATAAAAGCGCCCGTTTTGGCCGCGATCCGGACCGAATTGTTTTCATCAGCGACCGGAATGGAATTCCGAATTTATATGAAAAACATCTAATAAACGGCCAAATTAGGCCGCTCACAGACCTGGATGTGGGGGTTCTTCAAGTGGCGATGGCGTCTAAAAACGACATCGCCGCTGTGGTATCGCTTCAACACGGGACGCCCACCATCTATACGATCCAAAAACCGTTTGACCGAGTCCAGCCTCGGGATCCGCTCATGCCAAACGTGTGGGCGCAGCGGGTGGACCAAACCGATTTTCGGGTGGCGCCCGCGCTGGCCGTCGCTGGCCGCGCCCGTTTGCAGGGCAATCCGTTCCTTCGCGATGCGTACGACGGTATCCCCTATTCGCGCGGGCGCGAGCGTCTGCTCCCCGATCAGCCGGTACACCTGGCGCTCAAAGATCTGATAAAACCTGCCATAGAGGCCGATTCCCTTGCTTTGGCCCTCAAACTCGATCGAAAACCCGTCGTGTTGCCGGCTGACTCATTCACGCAGAGGGTCCAAATCGATTTTGAAACGCTTTCAAAAAGGCCAGAACCTGCGGATCTGAACCACTTGTTACCCGCAAGAGCTCTTCGAATGACGCCTATTATGGATGAGGCAGGCAACTACATTCCGCAGCGCTACAAGCTCCGCTTTACGCCCGATATTGTCTATGGGGCGGCCGGATACGATGCCTTATACGGAGTGCAGGGTATTACCCAAATGGAGTTCAGCGATATGTTGGGGGATCACAAAATAATTGTGGCGACCAATCTACTGCTGGACCTACGTAATTCGGATTATTCCATTGCCTACCATTTCCTTCCTAAGCGAATCGATTGGTCGTTAACCGTTTTTCACCTCTCCAGATTGCTGGCTGATTTTACGATCGATGACCCGACCTATTATCGATACCGCCAATACGGGGCCCACCTCGAAGCCAGTTTCCCGATGGACAAATTTCACCGTTTAGATGCTAGAATTGGCATTGTTGGTGTCAATCAAGCGGATGTTACGGACGTCACGCGGCCGTCGAGTTCCCGAACTTTGTTGGTGCCGGCCATTACGTACACCAAGGATACCACCACTCCTGGTTTTACCTACCCGGTCGATGGCTCGCGCCTGGCCATTTCGCTGTCTGGAGCCCCGACCAGTTTCACGGATTCATCCATCCGATTCGGCACGGTTCTTTTTGATGGCCGTCTGTATTCTTCGTTTGGCAAGGCCAGGTACACCTGGGCCATGAGGCTTTCTGCTGGAACATCCTTTGGCCCCTATCAACAAGTATTTTACACGTCTGGCGTTCAAAACTGGCTTAACCGGAATTTTGATGACCTGAATGGGTTTCCGCTGGACGATGTGGCCGATTTTGTGTTTGCCACGCCCATTATGCCCCTTCGAGGGTTTGACATAAACGCCGCCAATGGCTCCCACTTCTCCGTCATCAACGCTGAATTTAGGTTTCCTCTGGTAGCGGCTTTGCTCCCAGGGCCGATTCCCGTGATCCCGTTGTACAATATCCAGGGCCAAGTTTTTGCCGATGTGGGCAATGTTTGGGGCGGTCGTTCATCTGAAAGTCAATTCACATCCAACGCTACCGGCCTAACGGAAAGTCGACGCCGGCGCTATGACGACCTGTTGATCGGAACCGGTTTTGGCATCCGAACCCTATTTTTAGGGTATCCCGTTCGGCTGGATTTCGCATGGCCTTTCGACGGAAAAGAATTTGGGGATAGGAACACGTATATCAGCGTTGGACTCGACTTCTAGCGCCCTTTACACAGAGTTTCTGTGAAAACAACCGTACATCTTGGTTTCCGGGCCGGGAAAGCTGAACCAAAACGGCTTAATTCTGTTGGTTGTCTGCTCTGGCAAATTGTGCACTGACTGGCCACAAGACCATTCCAAGACCTCATTAAGAGGCTACCCACCGGTTTTTTACGACTATGCAGACGGAAATCAAAAAAATTACGGATGTCGAGTACGATCTCGAGATCAACGCCGCATCGGCTGACCTGGCTACTGAAATAGATGAAGCCATAAACAAGCAAAAAAGCCGCACGACCATGAAGGGCTTTCGCGCTGGAAAGGTACCTACGGCCATGGTTCGCAAGATGTATGGCAAATCCTTGGCATACGGCATCGCCGAAGAAACCGTACAGCGTACGTTCAAATCCATTGTTTTGGATTCTAAGGACTACGAAGTGCTTGGCCAGCCCGTCATTACCGACATCGAATACGAATTTGAGGGCGATCTCAAGGCCGTCGTCCGGTTTGGAGTGCGACCTGAATTTGAACTTGAGAATCTATCCAAGGCCAAAGTATTTCGCTTGGTTCACGAAGTAACGGATGAAGATGTCCAGAAGGAAATCGATATCCTGTTGGGCCAGCATGCCGAATTGACTCCGGTCGATGGACCTGCAAAAGAAGATTCCTACGTCCTTGTGGATATGCAGCGTCTCGACGAAAAGGGGAAGAATCCTCAGGGCGATGTCCAGAAAAACGTTCCTTTTCTGCTTTCTGACGACAACTTGATCCCTGAGCTAAAAAAAGCGCTGACCGGACTAAAAGTTGGCAAGTCAAAGAAAGTAACCTTTCCCGGGTCGGACGGCCATGATGACCGGCATTACGAAGTCACCCTGAACGAAGTTAAACGACGGGACCTGCCTGAACTAGATGACGAAATGGTCAAAACGGTGACAAACGGCCAGGTGGAAAACCCGGTTGCCCTGCGTACCCAGATCAAGGAGCAGCTAATAACCGGTTGGGAGCAGCGCTCCAATGAGTTGTTTCAGTCGGACGTAATCGAAAAACTGATCGAACTGCATACATTCGACGTGCCGAGCGCGGTCATCGAGATGTATTTGGAAGCCTTCTTGAAAGACGTTGCGGCCAAAAATAAGAGCAAAAAATTGGCGGCCGACTTTGACGTAGAAGGCTTTAGAGATAGCCGCCGTGCGCAAGCAGAAAGCCAAGCGCGTTGGATGTTTATCCGTGATGTGATCATTGCCGGTCAGTCCATCGAAGTTACCGAAGAAGACCACGAAGCTCATTTTGAAAAGATGGCAGCACAGGGTGGTTTTGGCGCCGATATGATGAAGTCCTATTATAAATCCATGCCACAGCTCATGGATCAGATGGAACAAGGCATCATCTCTGAGAAAGTTTTCGCGTTTCTAGGCGAAAACATGAAAGTGATTGAAAAAGACAAAGACGCCTACGAGAAAGAAATGAAAAAGGGCTAATCCTTTCATTTCTGACCGAATTAGCCCCGGAATTCGGTCGTCTGCATGTTCTATTATTTTACCATAGATCCCGTCTTAGGCTTCTATGGAACCAGCCGATAACAGGATAGGTTCGACACCTTACTTGTGCCGAACGGCATTCTTGTACAAAAAAACATCCGTGTTCCGATGGTTGAAGATTTCCTAAAGTTCTCCAAGAGTCTAAATAGCTACTCGATGCCGAGCAGCATTTACAGCGGAGGACTTTCGAGTACTCCCATTTCTCAGCTTGTGCCGATGGTGGTCGAGCAATCGAGTCGCGGCGAAAGAGCCTACGATATCTTCAGCCGCCTGTTGAAAGAGCGCATTATCATGTTGGGAACGCCCATTAATGATAACGTAGCCACCTTGATGGTTGCTCAGCTCCTCTATTTGACATCAGAAGACCCCGCGCGGGACATCAATATTTATGTGAACTCACCAGGCGGATCGGTAGATAGCGGTCTCGCCATCTACGACACCATGCAGTTCATTTCGTGTGATGTTTCGACCATTTGTGTAGGACTGGCCGCTTCCATGGGTGCAGTTCTTCTGGCCGCCGGACAGAAAGACAAACGGGCATCGCTTCCAAACAGCCGCATTATGGTTCACCAGCCACTAGGCGGGGCGCAAGGCCAGGCTTCGGATATCGA
>CALEEY010000016.1 GCA_937877085.1 uncultured Bacteroidota bacterium | reverse complement strand
TATTTGGACCTTTGTGGGCGTTGTTGCGATACTCGGTCTAGGGACTGCGTATGTAGTCAACGACCAGTTTTTTCGTGACGCAACGACAGGGTACGCCGAAAATCGCCCGTTCAACGTGTATCCAGATGCCACTATTGAACAAGTGGCCGACAGCTTGGTGGCCAATAACATTTTGGCAAAAAAGACGGGCTTTCTGGTTCTCGCGGATCTCAGCGGATGGGGCGATGCGATTGAACCCGGTCACTACGAAGCAAAAGTGGGTGATTCCAATCGCGGTTTACTCAATATGATGCGAAAGGGGCTTCAGACGCCCATTCACATGTTAGTGCCCGGTGGTACCAGAAAAGAACGGCTGATCCGCAGAATGGCTCGAAATATGGCCTTTTCAGAGGAGGACCTTAGGACGGCATTGGCCGACGAGCGACTCGCATCCGAACTTAGGACCGATACCACACACCTCTGGGCATACATGATTCCAGACACGTATTTCTTTTACTGGTTGACCACCCCAGAAGACGTTATCCGGAGGTTAAAAGATCGGGTTGACGAAATCATGGCCGCTGCAAGTGACTCAGCAGGCGCCCTTCCCCAAAACCTTACTCCGGACCAAGTCATGCGCATGGCTGGTATTGTAGAATGGGAAACGGCTTATGTGCCCGAAAAGTCCACGATTGCCGGGGTGTATATGAATCGTTTAAAAAACCGATGGGCCTTAGATGCGGACCCCACGGTCCAATATGCGATAATGAAAATCGAGGGTGAAAAACGGCGGTTGTACTTCAAAGATTACAGAATTAGCCACCCCTACAATACCTACCGCAATAAGGGCCTGCCTCCTGGACCGATTACCAATCCGTCCCTATCCTCTATTCAGGGCGTATTAAAACCGGAGTCTCATGGCTACTTCTTTTTTGTAGCCAAAGGAGATGGGCAGCATATTTTCAGTAAGACATTAAAAGAACACGTCCGCAGAGCGCAAGATTATTATAAAATGATGCAAAAAAGACGTGCCGAAGAGGCAGCTGCCGCAAAGCCGTCTGCGTAATCGACCGCACCTTATTATTTCCGCAAGTACAAGCAGGGTTGGTCTACCCCTCTCCCCTGAAAGAATTCAGCGACAAGATGGCGGCTAGGGCGCTCCCTGGCTCTTCTTAGAAAAAACTAAAAACAAACGCCTTCAAGCCCCATTGAATCAGCGCAGCGCCGACTAGGAAACCTAGGCCATACCAGTGCCGGTTGGAAATTGGTAAGAAAATGGAAAATTGCAATCCACCAAAGAGGATGGCCACTCCCCCCATCATGAGCCAAAGTTCTTGAAACGGTCCAACGGGGCGGATAAAACCAAACACTACGATCGCTGGAAGGCCGATGCCTACGATGTTTGCTGCCGTAAAAGTCGCGAGCATGGGTAAATAGGATCGTAGCAGCCCCTCCTTTTCAACAAAGAATCGTGCCATAAACGCGCGATAAGGTTTCACCCAAACCAGCGTAACGGCTATTAGCGGAATCATCAGCAACATATATCCCTCAATAATAACCTGAGCCGCAACGCGGTCAAATCCTTGACCGTACATAAACCAGAGGACGATGGCCAATTCCGCCATTGCCAGCAATCCGAGTCCCGTTAAAAGATTTTTTATGTTGTTGCCTAGCATGAAATTGAATGAAGGTTGTAAACCGATGTCCTTCTGCTCGTGTCTATTAGCACAAATCAGGTACCCGAACATTTGATGACCCCCACAGAACCTAACAATGTGTTCCAGCACCACACATTGCTTTCCTTTCGATAAATTGTAGAAACGCACAAACGGGCGGTCTACTTCTTATCGCTGGATCTGACGGGAAATCATCATGACGCAGAAGACCTTTCACAAGAGGTCTTTATTAAAGCTCACAAGGGATTGCAAAACTACCGGGGGGACGCTCAAATGTACACGTGGCTGCGGCGAATTGCCATTAACACGTATCTAAATTCCAAAAGGAAGAAGTCCTTCTCTTTGATGGGGCTTTTGAGCGACGATAGTGCCGAAGTTCACCGGGCATCTGCGGACCCTGATCCAGAACAACTAGCCGACGAATCCATCACAAAACAAGTAGTCGAACGGGCTCTGGAGACCCTATCTCCTAGGGAACGAACGGCATTCATTCTGCGACACCATCAAGAACTCAACACCTCTGAAGTCGCAGCGGCTATGGATGTCTCGAACACGAACCTGTCACAAGGTCCAGAGCTGGAAACAAACGGCCTCGGCACAGCCCTCTTCCGCTCGATATACATGGGGGAATACCTTTGGTATTCCCCCGTTTTATTTAGAATCCGAATGTTACACCCAATTGGAAACGACTGCGCATAACGTCTTCTGTTACGTACGGAGCATCGGTGACATCGGAATAGACTTGATACTTGTCCTTAAACGATTCTCCCATCCAAGAAAAGTCCGCCTGGATCTTATCGCTAATTTTGTACCCCACTCCAGCACTTACAAACGATCGGTCTCTATTGATTTCAGATCCGGCCGCTTCCAACTTGTTTGCATGGGGATCGGGATATATCGCAATTCCACCTCGGAATACCCAAGAATTAGCCCAATCGTAGGAAACACTTAGACGCGTATTTAACGTAGCGTCCAAACCCCGCGTAATAGCTACATTTTCATCGGCGAAATTGTAATCTTCGGAATCCATTTCCATCTGAGACCAATCAACGTATTCAATATCAGCCGAAAGCTGGGCGCCACCGATGGCATAGGTTGCACCTAACCCTAATTTCCATGGGGTAGTAATAGAATAAGAATACGTACCTGTTCCGGCGTCGCGATCTTCGCCACCATATTCGAACGAATCTCCGTTATCGAACAAAGTTGAAAGAACCGTACTATATGCGTCATCAACAGAATAATAGGTAGGGCTTTCTAGAGACAAGCCGACCTTGACGTTTGGCTGCACCAAAGCAGAAAATCCAAATCTAAGATTGGCTCCAATAATATCGGAATCTACCCGTTCCTGAAAACGCAGGTAATCAAAATCCGACGTGCCGCCAAATCCATCGTTGTCGTTGTTGTAGTCATCTTCTGCTATTTCGCGCGAAAACGAATACGTCCCAAACGGGATGTTAATAGATGCACCGACCATGACGTCTTTGGCTACCTCCATGGCGCCACCAATATTGATCTCCGACATGCGCCCGGTTTCGTCTACAAAACCGATTTGGCTCAACGTACCCCTCGTTACAGCAGGTGTAAAGGGGATCGAGTTTCCCGCATCCAACTTCTCTTGGTCTAGATCAATCGCAAATGTTTCGAATCCAATGAAGGACAAGGTGCGATCAAACGATGGAAATGTGCCGGTAGCATCGGTTTCCAATGTAAACTCGCTCGTCAACGGCATTAAGAAATCGGTGAAGGAATTAGAATGATTGTCTCCGTCGAAAAGCAAACTCCTTTCAAAGCTGGACACTTGGTTGAACGATGCTCCCACAACCATGGAACCTCTCGTTGTCGGTAATTTAAACAGGTACGAAAGGCTACCCATTCCAGAGGCTGTGACGTCATTTTTAAGGGGGCTCGATACCCCGGGCGCGGTAAATACACCTTTATCGGAAGTATTGAGCCCGGTCAGGGAACCACTGAAATTCGAACCAGAGGCCCATCCAAGGCCGGCCGGATTCGTAAAAAACGCCGAACCATCTGCTACGCCGGCAACACCCGTGCCTGCAAGACCCATATTGGCTGCATTTACCCCGGGCGTCCTGCGCGCAAATCGATAAGCATCGTCTCCTGTTTGGCCGAACGCAACTCCAGCGTACATCCAAATGACCGACAACAACAACCAGCTGAGGATGTGTAGATCCGAATGCCTTGGAAGCACGAGTGCGATGGTTTTAACCCGAGTATTCATATTGCTTAAGTATATATTATTTATCACTTTACAGACTATGCCAGCGATTCATTCCGACTGCAGCTCTTCCCTGCCCAGCGTCGGGCCTTGTCGGTCTGAAAGCAGCCCAGGAATCACTTTAAGAACCAGCTAGGTACCTTTAATTACCGGTACGGGAAGAGGATCTGCCAGATGAGCTGGATCCTGACGATCGGCTACTGGAACCGGTAGAAGAACCGCTTGATCGGCTGCTTGAACCGGTAGAAGAACCACTTGATCGGCTGCTTGAACCAGTAGAAGAACCGCTTGATCGGCTGCTTGAACCAGTAGAAGAACCACTTGATCGGCTGCTTGAACCAGTAGATGAGCCCGTCGAACGGCTTGAAGAGCCTGTTCCTTTAGAGCTTTCCGTTCCCGAGGAACGCGAGGAGCCCGTTCTGGACGTACCCGTTGAACGCGTGGTTCCACTCGAGCGTGTGCGGCTGGTGCCGGTAGATCTAGAAGTGGAAGAACCCGTCGATCTTGACGTACTACTTCCTGTTTCGGTAGTGCTGCCGGTCGATCTTGTACCTGTAGATCTAGACGATACGCCGCTTCGAGTCCCATTTGAGGTTCTCGTTGCTGTACGGCCCGTACTAATGGTGGTGCGTGAACTGGTGTTACCAGCATTAGCCCCTCCAATGGTCGATCGCGTTGAGCGAATCGGTGTATCAGATTTTCCAGCCGAACTGGGCGATCCGGAAGAGTTTACAATGGTCCGCGAGCTTCGATCCGCCAACCCGGTAGATGAACCGCCCGTCAAGTTGGCTCGATTACCATCAACGCCAACCCGACCACCCCTCATTTCGTCATCACGTCGGCTGGTTAACGCACTTCTGGCCATCGTGGAGCCGCGGGCCCCATAATTTCCTCTGCTGGCAACCGATACGCCGCCGTAATAAGGATAGCCATAGCCGCCATATCCATAGCTATTGTAACCGTAACCGCCGTAACCATAACCACCATATCCTAATCCATAGCTACCGTAACCGCCACGTCCGTATCCATATCCATATCCAAACGAGGAATATCCCATGCCGTATCCAAACGATCTGCCAAAACCCATGGAAAACTCCCAACCAGGAGAGTAAAAACCAGCTAAAGAATTGCAGTACATGGCGTCCCAACAATTGTAGTTGGAGTAACCAAAACCGTAAAACGAGTCGAAATACTGGCTATATAAGTAGGGTTCGTGGTTGTACCAATCGTAGGAGTCGTATACATCTTCGTCTACGTAGCCATCATCATAATATTTCCGAACCACTACATCGCCGTCATCGCCATAGTCGGCAACCACTTGGCCTAGACGACCATGTGGCTGCTCAAAAGCGACCAGTTGGGTATAACACCCGCTCATAAAAACGAGGACAAAGAGTCCTGCTCCGAGCGATAAAAATTGATTCAACAGGCGGTTGCGCTGGCTAGTTTTGTGCAGTTTTACGGTCTGCATATCGATACATCCTCTTTTGTGGCTTTGTGGCAAATCCGACCCTGGTAGGTTCAATTAAGTACAAGTGCAATTAAAGTTTCCTTGTTAAACACGTTGCCCTTAATCGGCGGCTTGGCACCGAGCCCCTTCATAAATCTCATCTGAAAGGGCGTCACTGCTATAATTACCTTTGGTGAAAACCTTCGGTGAATACTCAGGCAAATACCGCGCCGAATCGTGTCAGAGTCACCTAGGCGATGTATATACCCTCTTAGTGACTTCAATTCTAGGCAGTCATACACAGAACTGTACAGTATTACTTGGGTAGGACTGCATAGTTTTACTACCCCTTTCTTTTTCGAACATAGAGCAAAATGGCTGAAGCAATTACTTCGCGCGCACAGGATTATTCTCAGTGGTATCTGGACGTTATTAAATTCGCCAAATTGGCAGACTATTCGCCTGTTCGTGGGTGTATGATTATCCGGCCCAACGGATACGCTTTGTGGGAAAATATGCAACGGGCGTTGGACGATATGTTCAAAGCCACGGGTCATCAAAACGCTTATTTCCCTTTGTTTATTCCGCAGTCATTTTTGGCAAAAGAAGCCGCCCATGTCGATGGTTTTGCCAAAGAATGTGCCGTTGTTACCCATTCGCGTTTAAAACTGGATCCAGTGCATGGATTGATCGCCGATCCAGATTCCAAACTGGAAGAAAACTTGATCGTCAGACCGACGTCCGAGACCATTATTTGGGACACCTACAGCCGGTGGATTCAATCCTGGCGAGATCTGCCCATTTTGATGAATCAATGGGCAAACGTGGTCCGATGGGAGATGAGGACGCGGCTATTTCTGAGGACCATGGAGTTTCTTTGGCAAGAAGGCCATACGGCACACGCCACCGAACAGGAAGCCGTCGAGGAAACGCTGACCATATTGGACATTTATGCCAAATTTGCCGAAGAGTACATGGCCGTTCCCGTAATTAAGGGTATTAAGACCGCTTCAGAGCGCTTCGCAGGAGCGGTGGAAACGTATTGTATTGAGGCCATGATGCAAGATGGCAAGGCTCTTCAGGCTGGAACGAGCCACTTTTTGGGCCAAAATTTTGCAAAAGCGTTCGAATGCAAATTCCAAAACAAAAACAACGAGCTAGAATATGTTTGGGCGACCTCTTGGGGCGTTTCGACTCGGTTGATAGGCGCACTCATTATGGTTCACTCGGACGACAAAGGGCTTATTATGCCTCCAAAACTCGCCCCTACCCAAGTGGCTCTAGTGCCCATTTACCGTAGTGACGAGGACCGTGTGAAGGTGTTAGAGACGGCCGAAGGGATCAAGAAGGAATTGCTCGCAGCCGGCGTTCGCATCATTGTAGACGACCGAGATGGTTTCCGTCCAGGTTGGAAGTTCAACGAATATGAAGTTCAGGGCGTACCGGTTCGATTGGCGCTCGGCCCAAGAGACGTTGAAAATGGCACCGTGGAAGTGGCTCGTCGCGACAATGGTACAAAAGATTCTGTTTCGCAGACGGGCCTTGCTGCATACATCCTAAACACGCTGGACGATGTTCAGAAAGGATTATTTGATCGGGCACTGAAGTCACGGGAAGACTTGACCACAACCGTTGATTCCTACGAGGAATTCCAATCCGTACTCGATTCAAAGGGAGGGTTTATCCGCATGCACTGGGATGGTTCAGAAGAAACGGAGAACAAGATTAAGGAAGAAACGAAGGCGACCATTCGCTGCATTCCTTTGGAAGGATACGAGGAAGCGGGAACGGATCCCATTACCGGTATGCCATCCAAGGGATACGTCTATTTTGCCAGATCTTACTAAGACTTCCGCTGCGTTTGGGGCCGCTCATTTCACTCATTGAAACGCAGCGGTAACCCCAAAATAACCGATGGTTTTCGCAAGGTGCTATCGGCCGATGGACTAAAAAGTGGCCATTGACTATTCGCCATATAAAAAAGCGTATCGTTTTCGATGTAGCCCACTGTTGGATCGCTATAGTCGGGGTGGTTGGACTCGAGGGTAACAACCGAACCCATTTCAGAAGGCGTTAGGAGCTCAATAAATAGGACCCGAGGTGGGACCATACCATTCTGAATAGCCACCAACCCACCGTCGAAGGCCAACATCCCGTCAATCCCTAGCAACGTCTCTCCGTCCCCCCCGCTGAGTAATTGGGTGGCGCCGGTCTTTACATCGACTTGAAATATCCCGGCGGAGTAATCGGCTACATAGAGTCTATCGTTTAAATACGCCATCCCCTGTGGAGACGTAAATGGATCGCCAACAACCACCGGTAGCAATTGATTATCCTGGACCTTGAAAACGCCCGGCGCGAAACTGTCCGATACATAGACGAGTCCTGAAGGATCGATTTCCACGTCACCAAACCAGTGATCGAGCTTGTCTGTCGGGGAAATGGTCGATAGAACTTTTCCTGAGCGTAGATCAATTTGCACCAGTTGAGTTGACCCTATGTCTTCGGGTTGCGCTCCCCCCTCTTGTGATCCAGTGGTCGCCACCCACAAAGAAGAGCCATGTTTTTTCATCCCCATGGCGCTTCGGGGACGGGTGTCCGTCCATGTCGGACCATCTCCCCATGCAATTCTGTTTTGATGAACCGAGGCCATGAGCCATTTGCCTTCGAAGCGGGTAATCCCCTCCGACTGAAAATTAGGGTCCGTTCCTACAAAAACAACGGAAGATGCTACCTTGGGAATATTGTTTCGCTGCAATCGCTGTTCTACATCTCGGCCAACGGAGGTGGTTCGTAGGCCCATCAAAACCGGATCATCAAACGTAATAAATACCCCCATACGGGCCACTCTTTCGAAGGTTTGTAGCGCGGAAAGGGTATCTCCATTCATTAAATAGGCGCGTCCAAGATGGTACTCAATGGTCGGATGGCCTGGTCTCAGAGTCGTTGCCCGTTTCATTTCCTCCAGAAATCCTGCCGGGTTTCCCTGATCCAAGGCTAGAAATGCAGCGTTGGTTGCCAATCTACTCTCGCGAATATGTTCAGCTGTTTGATCGCCAGGTTCCTGTTTCGAACATCCGGCAATCAAGAGAATTGACAAAAAGACAACGGTCAGGCGTATCATATAAGTCGGTGTTGTATGAGCGCCAAAGATATTTAATAAAACATTGTAATCTGGTGCAAAACTCCGTCTCTCGTAAGGCCGCTTGGTGGGTTTCGATGATTTTAAACCCATTCGTCGTTCCACCTATCATTTTCGGATTGGTGGCACATTCGAATGGGATGGAGGGCCAAGCACTAGGTCAAATTATAGGGATCGCAACCTTTCTTTATTTTATTATTCCAGTCGTTTATCTCGTTGTCCTGCTTAGGCTTAAAGCCATTGACAGTTTGGAGGCGAGAGATAAATCGAAACGTCAAGCCCCTATGTATTGGGGTGCATTTTGGGTGATCATTGCCATCCCCATTATGATTTGGTTCTCAAACGGGAGTCCTTTTGTTTTTGGCCTGATCGGCGGCGTGCTTGCGCTGAATGCTGTCCTCTTGGCAGTAATTAATCGTCAATTGAAGATCTCAATTCACGTGGCCGGCGTATCCGGCTTGTTTTCGATTCTCCTAGCTTTACTACTCACCCACCGAATAGCATCTGATTTGTTAGGGACGTCCTTTTTTGCTATCACCCTCATCGCTATCTCACTGGTAGCATGGGCCCGTGTACATTCCAACGCCCATCATCTGAAAGAAGTATTTTTGGGGGCCTTATTTGGACTGTTCGTTCCGATAGCTGAAATCTACTTGGTTTCCCTAATTTGGGGCCATTAGGCGCCCGTTTTAGCACCTTATATTTGGAACGAAGCCCGAAAGCTGGTGTAATGGAAGTCCTCGGTGACGAAAAGCGAATTTTAAACCCCTTGCAACATTACCCATTGGTGTGCTACCCCTTGATTGTCGCTCGGCCAGTTTCATCTCGATGGATGATCGCGTTACTGGTTTTAATAGGCACCGTAGTTTACCCCGAAGTGTCCCTTGGGCAAGAATGGGGCGCTGTTTCGGGCAAAGTTGGAGCACTTGATACCAGATATGCTCTTCCTGGTGCTTCTGTGGTCGTTTACGGCACTAACTTTGGGACATCGTCCGATGTAGATGGCCGTTTTCAGCTACGATTGCCCATTGGCAATTACGTCCTGCGCTACTCGTCTATCGGCTTTCAATCCGCGCTAGATTCCGTGGTTGTCACCGCCGGTCAAACCATCTTTCGAGAGGTCTTTTTAGAACCTCAGCTCATTGAGATAGGCGAAATAACGGTTGAAGGCCGAGCCAACGCCGAGGTCGGGGCGTATGAATTGACGCCAGAGGATCTCGAGGCCATCCCTGCGCCCATGAAAGATGCTCTGAGAGCCTTGCGCGTACTGCCCGGAGTTGTGGTCAATAATGAGCTCTCCAATCAATACTCGGTTCGGGGTGGAGGTTTTAACGAAAACCTGTTTTTCATCAACGGATTTGAAATCTTCCTGCCCTTCCGGCCCCGGACCGGCGAACAGGAAGGACTATCTCTGATAAATGGAGACTTGGCGAGCCGATTGACTTTTTACACCGGAGGCTTCCCCGTTCGATTTGGGGGCAAACTGTCTTCAGCTCTGGATGCCGAGTATCGAAAACCCCAACGAAATTCGCAGCCGCTTACGGCCTCCGCCTATGCCTCACTGCTCGATTATGGCCTTTCAGCAAGTTCTTCCGAATTAAATGGGCGGCTGGGTTGGTTGGTTGGAGCGAGAAAATCCCAAGCTCGGCGGTTTTTTGAAAAACAGGATCTGAAGGGTGAGTATCAGCCTAATTTCACAGATTTGCAGGGGTATGTGGGGTACACCATGGCGACCGGACACGAACTGGAAGTGCTGGGGATGGTTGCAGAAAACGAATTTCGACTGGATCCGAGCGGTCGGAAGACGTACTTCGGAACGCTTAGCCAAAATGAAGCCCTCGCACCGTCCAACCTTAAATCTCTGTGGACCCGATTCGATGCAGACAACCAAGAGCTAGATTCCTATCAGACGCAGTTCCTGGGTGCTAGACTATCCAATAGATGGTCCCGCAACCTTCGTTCAGAACATGATGGTTCTTTGTTCAAAACGGTAGAATCTGAGTTTTTGGACCTTTCTGGGACCGCTATTTTATTTCAAGTGGATCTTGGATCCGACAACCCAGAGAATGGAGATGGGCTGTTTCCAACGGGCTCAAGCCGGCAAGAAGACGCCGCCGACAATCGCATCGAGGTCAACACATCGACCGCTTCCGGAAGATGGTATGTGGCCAGCAAACGGCATGCAGCGGAAGCGGGTTGGTCCCTTCGGCATCTCGACTTTGTCGACCGTATATCAGAAAAATCGGTAGTGGTAGGTCGAGCCACGCAAGGAGATATCGTCCGAATTGTAGCGGACAGCGTCAATGGCAGCGCTACGCTAGGGGCATGGCAATCCTCTCTTTATGTTCAGGATACCTTTGACCTACTACCCAATGATCCGGGCAAATGGGTGTTGACCGGCGGCGTTCGAGCAGATCATTTTTCTTTTACTGACGAATGGACCCTGTCCCCTAGGGCCTCATTTACGTACCAGAAAAGCCCCATCACCACGTATTTTGGTTCGCTCGGAATCTACCACCAAGTGCCTACGTATCGAGAATTGAGAGGAAAGCCCGTTCTGGGAGAAACGATCTTGGGGGCTTTGAACCGTAATTTATCTTCCCAAAGATCGCTTCAACTAGTTATTGGGGGCGAATATTTCATTCCTTCGAAACGGTTCTATATCCGAGGGGAATCCTACGTCAAGAGAATTACGGACCTTATTTCATACGACATCGAAAATGTGCGGGTTTTGTACTCCGGCGAAAACGACGCCAAAGGGTTGATGTACGGGCTAGACCTTCAGATGCGCGGAGAATTAGTGCCAGGAATGGAGAGTTGGATTAACTATTCGTACCTACATGCGACAGAGGAGTTTGACGCAGCGTTTGTAACCCCGCAGAACAAAGGTCGTGTTTCCCGACCAACCGATCAGCGTCATACGGTGTCGCTTTTCGTTCAAGACTACATCGCTTCGGACCCCTCGTGGAGCGTGCATTTAAGGGCGCTCTATGGTTCGGGACTTCCCTACACGCCACCTATCCCTGGACAACGACTCGGAAATATTTTGGCTCAAGCACCAGGAGATCGCTTTTCAGCTAGATACACTCGTTTTTTCAGGTTCGACATGGGGGTCACCAAGAAAATCACCCCAGCTCAAACAAATTCCCGTGTAGCCATTGAACTAACAGCCGAGTTCCTAAATGTATTTGATATGGTCAATACGGTTAGCTACACCTGGGTCCCAGACGCCTCCGGCATATGGCAGCGAATTCCTACCCGACTAACCCCTCGCACGTTTAACGTTCGCGCGACGATGCGCTTCTAGCCCGTTTTCAGGCGTTTAATGGCGTTTTTAGGCGTTATTGCTCATTTGGGGACCTGCGTAGGAAACAAGACACCCGCTTCGTCCTGCCAGCGTTTTAGTTCTGCTAACAGGCTTTCCGTACGCCCGGGATGAACACCAGACAGATCCATCGACTCCGATGGATCCTCTTTCAGATTGTACAATTCTGTTGTGTTCGTCTCGAAAAATTGAATCAACTTCCAAGGTCCTTTTCGAATAGCGCCGCTAGGACTACCACCCTGGTTGCCGTAGTGCGGGTAATGCCAAAACAGCGTTCGTTCAGGTTCGGACTGCCCCTTTAAAACCGAAACAATGGACTGACCGTCGGTAACGGGCGAGGCCAAGCCTGCGATTTCGAGCATGGTCGGCAAATAATCGATACTGCTCACCAAATCCGACGATATACTGCCTGGAGTCGTGTTTTTAGGCCATTTGACGATGGTGGGCTCCAAAATTCCACCTTCATAAAGCCAACCCTTTCCTGCTCGATACGGCATGTTTGATGTCGGATGCCCCTCGGAAGTACTTAGCCCCCCGTTGTCAGAGGTAAAAATGATGATGGTCCGTTCAGCAATTCCCGACTCTTCAATGGCTGCCAAAACTTCTCCAACGGCTGCGTCCATCGACTCGATCATGCCAGCATAAATCGCGTGATCCTGTGATTGCCGGACCTTTCTTAACCCCTCGTCGCCCCATACTGTTGGGGTATTTAATGCCTGTTTTTTAGCTTCGTACTTAGCTTCTAACTCCGGTGTCGTCATCAACGGGGTATGAACCGAATAAAACGACAGGAAGGCTAGAAAGGGCTTTTTACGACTTTCTCTGATGAAATTTGCTGTCTCATGGCCAAGTCTTGTGGGCAAAAGCTCCCCTTCGGGTCCGTCTTCTAGTCGCGGATTGCCATAAGGCGAAAAATATTTGTTGCCTCCATACGGCCCCCCCGCTTCGTGTCCACCGATATTGATGTCAAAGCCGTGATCTTCCGGGTAGGATCCTTCATTGCCCAAATGCCACTTTCCGGCAAAAAACGTTGAGTATCCAGCTTCCTTGAACGCTTCAGCCATCGTCTTTTCATCGGACGGAAGCTGATCCACGTACGGGGCAGGATACATCATCCTAGAATCTGCATAATTTGGTCCAACCTCGTCCGGCTGAACAGCTCCAAAATAGTCGGTTGTTTGAAGTCGTCCTGGATACTGTCCGGTCATAATGCTGGCCCGTGTTGGACTACAAACCGGAGCCGCGGCATAGGCCGCCGTCAGCCGAAGTCCTTCCGAGGCCAATTTGTCAATAGACGGCGTTTCGTAAAAGGATTCCGGATTATTGGCACCGATATCCATGAATCCAAGATCATCAACCAAAATAAAGACGAAATTGGGTTCTTTAGGCTCACTGCAGCCTGCAAAAAGCAGAACAAAAACGGCCAAAGGAAGGCACTTTTTCATATCACTCACATTCTTTTGCCCAATATAGATCAAATGATCGAGCTCAACGAAAAGCAGCTGTCATCGGCATGCCCGATGTCAGTGTGATATGGACAAGGATAGCCACGAGTGGATTGTTTGACTCGGTTCTGCCTAAAACTCGGCCTTGGCGGTGGTCTTTAATTCGATTACCCTGACTTTTTTAGCCTTCCCGAAGACCACAATCAGTGCAACCGAAACGACCAAAACCACAATGGCGATTACCATGCGCGGTAGAACGGTCTCATTCGCGAGCCAGGCCCCCAGGATAACCGCCACCACGGGGTTTACGAATGCATAGGAAGCGATTTGTTTTGGTGGTGCATTTCGCAACAGCCACACGTAGGACGAAAAACCCCCAAGAGATCCAAAAACGACTAAGTACCACCATCCAATAAGCGAATCTGTGCTCAATCCAGCAAAGCTAAACCGGCTAGATTCGCCAGCTACCAGACTCAGGATTGTTACCGCAACGCCTCCTGCAAGCATTTGAACAGCCGATGACATAAACAGGTTTACTGGCATAGCCATCATTTTACTGCGAAGGGATCCCACAGACCAAGAAACAGAAGCAAAAACGACCGCCATAACAGCCAGTCCATTCAGCGAACGAATTCCCTGCGCCACCTCCGGCCCCACTAATAGGACTATTCCGCCCATACCTAACACCAAACCAGCTATCACAAATCGATTGGGTGCCTCACCCTTTAACATGGTCCAGTCCAGCAAGACCATCCAAAAAGGAACCGATGTCACCAATAAGGCAGCCATTCCGGAGGCTATGTACTGCTCCGCCCAAGCCACCAGACCGGTTCCCACCCCCAGCGTAAGCATTCCAACTAACGAGGCATTGACTACTTGATTGAAGGTCGGCGATTCCACGCCCTTCAGTTTCAAAAACGCAAACAAGAGTAATCCAGCCACCACAAACCGAGAGCCGATCGCAAAAAACGGCGGAATGGTTTGAACAGTGAAGGCAATGGCCAAATAGGTCGATCCCCACACGATGTAAA
>CALEEY010000015.1 GCA_937877085.1 uncultured Bacteroidota bacterium | reverse complement strand
TTATTTTTTTTATTGTTGAAAGCCTAGGTTCTAGTGCGGAAATCCCCATTTTAAATCTCGAAATTTGGCCCAGTCCGGCCTTGAAAAGCGTTCATGCTTCGTTCGAAACGATCGATCCAGCGCCTTGGACGATTGCATTATTCGATATATTGGGCAGAGAAGTGAAAAAACGTCATTATCCTCCTGGCTTTGTTGGTTCGAGATATGAAACCGTCGACATCGAAGGACTCCCCAGTGGAACGTATATATTTTCGATTACTATTGGGTCTCGAACGGTTTCGCGTCCATTTTCGGTTATTCACTGATGCAGCCTGGCCACTCCTATGCAACATGTCGCTTTAAATAGGGTACTTTGTCTCAAACCCTCCAACTAGTGCTTGTCACCCCTAAATGCTCCCATATTCGATAAAGGAAGGAATTTCAGGATTCAGACGGTCTAGTTTTTCCGCCGTGGCATCGACGAGTGCAATGACGGTAGCGCTCGTTTTGGTCGGACTCATTTCCATTATGATGTGGCAAGCCAACGAAGTTTCGGATTGGCTCAAACAACGTGTGGGCGAAGTGGAAATTTTTCTTGATGACACTTCCGAGGACATTGCCAATTCCCTATTTCTTAGGGCTAAGGCCTCTCCTGGTGTGGCGGAAGCCGAATATGTGAGCAAGGAAGAGGCGCAGGAAATATTCCGAAAAGAATTTGGCGACGAGGCAACCCTGTTTTTTGAGGATGCGTTTCTACCCGCGTCCATTAAAGTCCGCGTAGAGCCAGCCTACATAAATTCAGACAGCTTGAACCTACTGGTTGCCGAGTTTTCGTCGTGGAATCGAGTCGACGAAGTGGTTTTTAATCGGCCCTTGCTAGTAAAGGTGCAAGGAAATCTACGCATGTTAAGCTTGATTGGCGGCGCGGTGGGGCTATTGGTACTCCTCGCCTCCATTTTTCTGGTTGCCAATACCATTCGGTTGGCCATTTATGCGCGCCGCTTAATGATTCGCACCATGAAGCTGGTGGGAGCTACGGATTCGTTTATTCGTCAACCGTTTATTGTCGAAGGCATTATTCAGGGATTGATAGCTTCAGTATTGGCTCTTTTCATTATTTGGGTAATACACGTCGTGATTGTGGCCTATGTACCCCAATTAGGCAAACCGGATTTCGCTTCTATACTGACTTTTAGCTCAGTCATGATTGCCTCTGGGGTCCTCTTGGGATGGATTGGGTCGGAAAACGCTGTGCGGCGTTTTTTACGCTCGGTGTCGTTGCACTGACAGGCAAGGTGTCGTTGAATTCGTACGCAGGATGTCTTTACGCTAACACGCAGGGCGTCTTTGAATTAAGAGGATTTCGCCAAAAGGGTAGTTATCAGCCAAGAGTACCTTAAATTGTCCCCGTGAAGCGACTACTCGTCATATTCTGCTACTTTGCGCTATTGGTTGCCGTTCTGGCGCCGTCCGCGTATGCCAAAGAGGACCTGCATGCAGGCCATGATATGCACGCGCGTTCCGTGATGAAAAGTCCGGTGCAATCCCTTGCAGTCGAAGCGAACCTGAAAAAAACGACCCACCTGTCGTTGCCTGTCGTTCTGGCCCCGACAACTACGGATTGTATGGGTGACCACTGCCCGGCTTGTTTGGAAAGCGGTTCACTAACCGACATGTGCTCCAGATGCTTTATGGAGGAAGACGTGCCACAAGTAGGTACCGTACCATCCATCCCATCCTTTAAGAGCCACGCTTCTGATTTGATTTCATCCAAATCAATGACCATGGCATCTAGCTCATCCGATTCCGGAGGGGCTTTATCTATTTCGTCAAAGACCTACCCACGCCTGCTCCAAGTGCTGCGATTGTGAGCTGAGTTTGCTGGAGGCCCTTGCTCCGGCGCCGCGCAACCCGCCGCTTATTCTACCAGCGGCCGGACGACTCTTTTCCCTGGGCTCCTTTTTCTTTGGGCTCTGTATTCCCTGGGCTCTTTATTCTTTGGGCTCCTTTTTCTTTGGGCTCTTTTTCCTCTAGACACGCGCAGACTTATGTCCGTTTCTCAAAAGTCACAGGTCATGTTACTGGCCGGACTCCTGCTCACTTCGGTGGCAAGCAGTAATCCATCGCATAACCGCCACGTCCCTCGGCCTACTTCAGGTCTTTATGCCGTTGCGGACACCGTTACTATTACATCCGCCACCGATTTGGTACGGGCCATAGTCGCGTCCAATTATCGCATTCGATCGGCCCAAACGCTAGCCGAGGCTACGTCGAACAAGCGGGATTATGCGGGGGTGTATCCCGATCCGACCTTTATGATCTCTAGACAACCCTTCCCGGCCATGACGGCTATGGGGAAGCCGGTGTTAGAACTGGGCGTGGAACAGATGATTCCCTATCCGGGCAAACCGGCGCTGATGAGAAATATGGCGGATATTGAAACCGTCATGGGGTTCGACAATAGCCATACAATGGCTGTTGAAACCGTTTTTGAGGCACAAATAGCCTTGAATGAAATCTTTACGCTGCACCGCGTTCGTGGCGTCATAATCGGATTTCAAGGCCGGTTAGACGGGTATGAGGGGCTCGCTATCCGCAAATACGAAGTGGGCGAAGGCAATCAACAATCGGTCTTAAAGCTACAATTGGAACGGGCCCGGCTAGACCAAAACTTACTGGCCATAAACAAAGCCATCGAGGCCAATACCCTCGCCATTGCTCGATTGGTTCAGCAACCGGTGAAACTAGAAATTCCACAGCCCCCTTTGGTCGGCGCACAGCCAGATGAAATCGACTTCGATAGTCGAAGCGACCTTCGCGTTCTGGAAAAGTCGCGAGAGCTCGCAAGCGCCCGTAACGACCTCTTGAATTACTACAACAGGCCTGATTTTGCCGTAAAACTCAACTGGATGGGCATTGTGGCCTCCGAAATGCCCGGCGCCTCCGACGGTCGGGATGTTTTTGCCGTTGGTTTGGGCATTCGAATACCGATCGGTCAAGCGGGTAACCGAGCCCGGGTGCAGGAAAATGAGCTTCAAATCCAAGCCATTGACGAACAATTAGAGTCTTCCAAGCGCACTATTGAGGCTTTATTTCTTGAAGTTCAAACCAGAAACGAATTCGATCGAGCCTTAATAGCGCACATCGAATCGTCACTCTTGCCTTCGGTAGGAGCCCTTCTGGAAACTTCAGTGGCCTCCTATTCAAACGGACAGGGTGACCTGTTAGACCTACTGGACTCTGAGAGATCTCGATTCCAACTGGAGAAAGAAAAGGTCGACATTCTTGGAAGGCTTGGAGAAGGACAGATCATGCTTGATCGTATTTCTGGCCGCCTGAACAGACTCGTATCCGAACAATTTTAACTGGTATAAACCCATGAAATCTATCCACTATGTGTATTTGGTCGCGCTTGTTGTCGTGACGACTGTCGGGGGGTACTGGTTGGGCCGGTCCGGTCAAAATCAAGCGGATCATTCCACGTCGGAAATGGCGTCAGGCGAGGCAAAGATCTTGTATTGGCGGGCCCCCATGGACCCGACCGAAATCTATGATGCCCCCGGCAAATCGAAAATGGGAATGGATTTACTTCCCGTTTATGAAGGGGAAGAAGTCGAACGTTCGGCAGGAGGCGTGGTCATAAGCGACGTGGTTTCTCAGCAAATGGGTGTCCGATACGGGATGGTTCACCGTATGGATCTGTTTCGGTCGATCCGCACCGTTGGAGAAATCAAAGTAAACGAGGAGAGCGTGGTCATGGTGAATGCGCGAATTTCCGGATGGGTGAAGCAACTTCACGTGGCCTTTGAAGGAGCCTCGGTCAAGAAAGGGGACCCACTTCTCGAAATCTATTCACCCGAATTAGTCTCCACGCAAGAAGAATACATTCGCTCGATGGAGTACCTGGATTCTCTTCCAAGCGGATCTAACGAAAACATCGTAAGTGGTGCCAAGCGGCTTGTTGATGCGGCTAAAACCCGGCTTTCAAACTGGGAGATATCGCCTGACTTTATAGAGCATCTGGGACACACCCGACAGGTTCAGCAGACCGTGACCATCTTCTCGCCGGTTTCAGGTATCGTTCTTCAAAAGGATATAACCGAGGGCGGTTTTATAACCATGGGAAGCAACCTTTTTAAGATTGCTGACCTCGGGCAAGTTTGGGTCCATGCCAGTTTTTATGACTATGAATTGCCCTGGATTCATTTGGGCCAGTCCGTGGAGGTAGAACTGAGCTACCTGCCTGGAAAAGTCTATAAAGGGGTTATTTCCTATATCTATCCCGTCTTAAGAGAGCAGGCCCGAGATGTCCACGTTCGGATTGTGGTTTCGAATTCCAATCACGAATTAAAGCCAGGCATGTTCGCCAATGTGCAATTGGCCGGCAAAACGCTTAAAAACGTCGTGGTAGTGCCTTCTGAAGCCATTATCCGTTCGGGCGCACGAACGCTTGTTTTCATTTCCAGCGAGAATGGCTCGTTCGAGCCCCGGGAAGTGGAAACGGGCGGTGAGGGCGGGCCAGGAAACGGTTTAACCCACATTATTAGCGGCCTGGAGGCGGGAGAAGAGGTCGTTACTTCAGCCCAATTCCTCATTGATTCAGAAAGCCGTCTGCAAGAAGCTATTCAAAAAATGCGGAGCAATCAGGCAGGGTTGGACGGAAAGGTCCCAGGCGACTTGTCCAACATGGACCACTCAGCTAATTCCCCAACTATAGATGAACAAGCGAGGCCTGGCCAAAAGGCTAGCAAGGACGCGGTCATAGACCACTCAAAAATGGACATGCCTG
>CALEEY010000014.1 GCA_937877085.1 uncultured Bacteroidota bacterium | reverse complement strand
ACTAAGGGTGAAAAGGCGTCATCCGTTACCCGAACTTTCGATCCCAAAGCGATATAGGTGGCATGCGGCTTAGGGGCATCAAGCTTTTTCAACCGCTCCATAATCAAAAAAGTAGCTCGGCCTTTCTCATGCGTCCGCAGACTGCTAATGGCTGCTCGTGCCTCGGCTTCTGTAGACACCACAATGCAAGAAGCATATTCCCCAAGCGCTGCGTCAACGGCTATCCGATAGGCTTCATCGCAGCTCAGAACGTCGGCCACGGTAAGCATCTTTTCTTTGGTCCAGTCTTTAGAGGTGGCCAAAAATTGAACGGGTTCGGAGAAATCGTCATAACCAGAAAGCAAACCCTCTAACAAGGAACCCTCGGCATTCGCAGCGTCGTGAGCTCGTTCGGCGACACGCATGTCTTGCCGTGCGTTTTCCAAGGCCCGATTCAGGTCTACCAATTGCATTTCCGCTGCAAGAAGGGCACTTTTAGCAGAGTCGCGGGCATCAAGAGCCGTTTTTAATTTCGATTCTTCGATCCCGTACCGATCGCCGAGATCTATAGTCGAGGCGTCCAATGAAGCCAGAGCCCCTTTGGCCGCATCTAGGTCGGCAACGGAAATTTCAATTCGGCTGGACAGTCTATCGATGAGTCGCTGACGGTCTGTTTTTGAATTAAATGCGTTGCGCTCTTCTAGCCTCAAATTGTGAAGCATTACCTGATGCTTCTGCTGGGAAGTCTGGGCTTCGTCCTTTATCCGCTTGGCATCGGTAAGCTCCCCTTCGGCCTTTTCAGCCGCCGGAAGAACGTCGGCCATTTCTTTTTCGGCCCGCTCCAGAAGGCCCATTAACGTCTCCCGTTGTCCGGTGGCGGCTGCTCGTTCCTCCTCGAGCCGAGTTAAATCTCTTGAAATGGTAGAAAGGCGTTCGGTACCGAGACGTAAATCAGATTCTAGGGCACGGAGCGATTCCATGTGATCGGCCAAGGCCGTTTGCGCGTCGATGACCACCTTTTCCCGGCTCACATGATCGGTCCGGAAGGATTCGTAACCAGCTTCTTCAGCCGCCAATTTAGCCGATAACTGCGCTCCCGCTTCTGAAAACCGTCCGATTTCTCTCTTGATACCATCAGTTTCAGTTGCAAGCTGCCGGTATTCAATCCCTGCAAGCATTAACTCGAGAGCGTGTAAACGCGTCTCATATTTTTTGTACTTGCCCGCCTTCTGTGCTTGACGCTCGAGGCTGACCACTCGCTTATCTAATTCGTCCGTTAAATCGCGAACCCTGTCCAAATCGGCCTGGGTGCCTTTTAATTTTCGAAGCGTCTGTCCGCGTCTAATTTTGTATTTGGTGATCCCTGCGGCTTCTTCAAACAAGTGCCTTCTGTCCAGAGCATTTTCGGACAGGATTTCTTCAATCATCTTAAGTTCGATGACCGAGTAAGCACCCGACCCCATCCCGGTGTCCATAAACAGGTCGGTAATGTCCTTCAGGCGACATTGGACTCCATTGAGCAAATATTCCGATTCACCCGAGCGGAATAGGCGTCTTCCAATGGTGACTTCACTGTATTCGATTGGAAGGATACCACGGGTATTTTCAATAGTTAACAGAACTTCGGACATCCCCAAGGAGCGTCTTTTTGACGTGCCGTTGAAAATAACGCTGTCCATTTTGTCCGAGCGCAGAATACGGGCACGCTGTTCGCCAATGACCCAACGAACAGCATCTACAATATTAGACTTTCCGCAGCCATTCGGTCCGACCACGACCGTGACTCCGGGAGAAAAATCGACGACCGTTCGGTCGGCAAAACTCTTGAACCCGTGGAGTTCAAGTTTGCTTAAATACATTTGAGGATCGGTACAGTGAAAATGGTTCGACCAACTTCCAATAAACCGAGATTATAGCCGTTTTGCAAATCTAGTTATCAACAAAGTGAGCGGCCTATAAGACGTGTTATAAAGGTCTGTAAATAAAACAGATAGAGGAAATATTTATCATCCATTTTACTTTGATTATCCGTTATTGGCTGCGCCCACAGATCGTCCCGGTTCACGTACCACTCGTTTTCTGTCCGCCCCGTATTTTTTATGGTCGTCATTTCGTAGACTACCAACCGTTCCGCCAACCCCAGAATCAGGTGAACCTCATGCCCAATGAGGGAATGGTTACTCAGTTAATCTCGGCTCATCGCAATGGCGATGGGCTTGCCGGCGATCGGCTTTTCGCGCTTGTCTACGATGAGCTCCACGAGATGGCGCGCAGACAACTCAAATTTAGAAGTCCCGGCGAAACGCTTAACACAACAGGGCTGGTCCACGAGGCCTATCTCAAATTGTTTGACCGCGACGAAAGTGGTTGGAATGACCGCGTCCACTTTTTTTCAGTCACAGCGCGGGCCATGAGGCAAATTTTGGTCGACTACGCCCGGCGGGTAAAAGCGGACAAGCGTGGAGGAGGGGCTCAGCACACGGAAATCAACGCGTCGATCATCAGCGATACGAAAGGAAGTGTGGACATTTTGGAAATGGACGAAGCGCTTAAACAGCTTGCCGAGCTCAACCCACGTCTGGCAACCATTGTCGAATGTCGCTTTTTTGGAGGAATGTCCATTGAAGAGACGGCTGCTTTGCTCGATGTTTCTTCGCGTACCATCGATCGGGATTGGCTAAAGGCAAAGGCCTTTCTGTACATTGCGTTGCAGGGCGAATAAATTTCGCCATTCGTATTCCCAACCTTGTTTGACGAAAAGCTCCAGTAATGAAAAAGGTAAGTCCTGATCAATGGATTAAGATTGAAGCCTTAATGGACAAAGCGCTCGAAATGCCCATCGAAAAGCGCGAGGAGTTTGTTCGGAGTGAAGGTGGATCTGACGAAGCCATAGTTGACCACGTATTGAAATTGTTGGCAGCGAGCGACCACGCCGGCACTTTCTTGGAATCGTCCAGCCAGTCCCATTTACACGACGCTTTAGCCAAGATGGCCTCCGTTGTGAAGAAAGACGAGACAGAGAACGACGAGGGGCGGATGGTTGGTCCGTACCGACTGGTGCGCAAAATTGGCCGCGGCGGCATGGGCCAAGTTTATTTGGCTGTTCGCGACGATGAAGCCTTTAAACGATATGTCGCCCTAAAGGTCATCCGAAAGGGAATGGACTCCGAGGACATTCTCAAGCGATTTAAGGTCGAACGACACATTTTGGCCAGTTTAACCCATCCCAATATCGCGAGATTACTGGATGGAGGCTTCACAGAAGATGGTCAGTCGTATTTCGTTATGGAGTATGTCGATGGAGAGCCGATCGACAAGTTTTGCAATGAACACCGGCTCTCGGTTGAGGAACGGCTCAAACTTTTTGAAAAAGTGGCTTCTGCGGTTCACTATGCGCACCAAAATTTGGTTGTGCATCGAGATTTGAAGCCCGGGAATATTCTGGTGACTACGGACGGCTCCGTTAAACTCTTGGACTTTGGTATTGCCAAGTTTTTAAATCCAGACCTGAGTGGCTATACGCTTCCGATGACCAGAACCGAAATTAGGGTCATGACGCCAGAATACGCGTCCCCTGAGCAGGTTAGGGGGAACTCCGTTACGACCGCCTCCGATGTGTATCAACTCGGAATCCTGCTCTACGAATTGCTAACGGGGCATCGGCCATTCACATTTGAGACGAAGGCCAGGGGTGAGATCGAGAAAATTATTTTGGAAGTGCCGCCTGAAAAGCCTTCCACAATGATCTCAAAGATTGAAACGCTTCAAAAAACAACCCTGAATCCGGAAACGGTCTCGCATCAGCGTCGCACACCCTTCGAACGCCTGCGCAAACAATTGTCGGGAGATCTCGATCACATTGTCTTGATGGCCCTTCGGAAAGAGACGGATAGGCGCTATCAATCGGCTGATCAACTGCTGAAAGACCTCGAAAATTACAGGGCCGGTCGGCCCGTAATGGCCCAAGCCGATACCTTTCAATATCGAGCAACGAGGTTTATTCAGCGAAATCAGCGGATGGTATTGATCGGTGTGTTCGCTTTACTTGCGCTCATTACCATATCCATTCAATCCGTTCGATACGCTGTCGACACCTCTCACCAAAGAGACCTGATCGCGCTGGAGGCTAAAAAAGCCGAGCAGGTAAGAGATTTTTTGCTCGAATTATTTGAACAGGCCAATCCCGAATTTAATCGAGGCGTCGATCCAACAGCGTATGATCTGTTGAAGCGGGGGGCAGAGAATATCATGGAACGATTGGCCAACCAGCCAGCTGTTCAAAGCGAAATGCTGTATACCATTGGATTGGTTTATGCTGATTTGGGATACTACCAAGAGGCGCGGCCCCTAATGGAGCGCTCACTTCAAATAGAAGAAGAGCTAGCGGGAAACGGTTTGACCCCCGGTTTAGCCCAAAGCCTGTACGGAATGGGGTATTTAGAAGATGAGTTGGACGAGCAAAACAGCGCCATCGCACTCCTTCAACGCTCATTTGATATGAGAATGGCCTTGTTTGGCCAAAAAGACATTCGGACAGCGGAGTCACTTAATGACCTCACAGCAGCGATGTATTCATCGGGTGAATACCCGAACGACACGTTGCTGACGCTTTGGAATCAGGTCCTAGATACCAGAATGGAACTGTTGGAAGCGGATCATAAAGACATTATTGAGACCTTAACCAATGTGGCAACGGTCTATCTAGATATTGATAACCTGGACCTCGCAGAGTCGTCTTACAAGCAGGCGCTGGAGATGACCGAACGATCGCTCAGCAAAAGCCACCCC
>CALEEY010000013.1 GCA_937877085.1 uncultured Bacteroidota bacterium | reverse complement strand
CGTTACAAGCTTAGTGGAACGACAGTATTAGGTAAGATTGACTTAGGGGCCGTTGAAGATTCTGAGCCGGGCGCCAAAAGAAAACGCAAGCGGAAGAGAAAGAAAGTAGGAGCGGTGGCTGAGCCAGAGGTTAAAATCAAAGGTGAAGCTAAGGCTCCGATCAAGAAGGAAGATCCCAAAGCCAAAGGAAAAGGTAAAAAGAAGAAGGGTCCCGTTGTTGACGAGAAAGACGTAGAAGCAACCTTGGCCGAGACGCTTCGCGAACTCCAGGATGGAGTGAGTCGAGCCCGTTCAAAGCGACGCCGTCAAAGACGCGATACGAGAGCAGAGGAACGCGACAAGGCCGAAGCAGAAATGCAGGAAAAATCAAGTACCCTGCAGGTTACTGAATTTTTATCTACCGGCGAATTGGCGAACCTGATGAATGTTCAGGTCACGGAGGTGATCAGTTCTTTATTTGCAGCCGGTATGATGGTTTCCATAAACCAACGTCTGGATGCGGACACGATTACTATTGTGGCCGATGAGTTTGGCTTTGACGTCGAGTTCATTACTGACTTCACTTCTAGTGATATTGAAATTGTAGAAGATAGTCCTGAAGACTTAGAGCCGAGGGCTCCTGTCGTTACGGTCATGGGCCACGTCGACCATGGAAAGACGTCCTTGCTGGACTTCATTCGAAAAGCAGATGTGGTTGCAGGTGAGGCAGGGGGTATTACCCAGCACATTGGAGCCTACCAAGTAGTACTTCCAAGCGGGAAAAATATCACGTTCCTCGATACTCCGGGCCACGAAGCGTTTACCGCCATGCGTGCCCGTGGCGCCCAGGTTACAGACGTGGTCATTCTGGTGGTAGCGGCTGACGATGCTGTGATGCCCCAAACCATAGAGGCCATAAACCATGCGCAGGCCGCAGGCGTGCCCATGGTTGTAGCTATCAACAAGATTGATAAACCAGGTGCCAATATTGACCGTGTAATGCAACAACTTGGGGACAAAAACATCCTTGTTGAGCAGTGGGGCGGCAAAATACAGTGTGAGTTGGTTTCAGCGCACACAGGCCAGGGTATTCCCGAATTGCTAGATAAGGTGCTTCTGGAAGCAGAAATGCTCGATCTAAAAGCAAACCCAAACAGAAATGCCGTGAGTACGGTCATCGAGTCGCGTTTGGAAAAAGGCCGTGGTAACGTTGCCACGGTATTGGTTCAAAATGGAACGCTTAAAGTTGGCGATCCGTTTGTCGCCGGCGTTTGCTTTGGTCGCATTAGGGCCATGTTTGATGAGCGCGATCGTCGTATTTACGAAGTTGGGCCATCAAGTCCCGCTGTGGTTATTGGTCTGGATGGAGCGCCTAAAGTGGGCGATTCGTTCATTGTAATGGACGATGAGAAGGAAGCAAAAGAGATTGCATCCAAACGCCAACAAATTCAGCGCGAACAGTCCATGCGTCAGCGTAAACATATTACGCTCGACGAAATCGGCCGACGCCTCGCTTTGGGTCAGTTCAGAGAACTTAATATTATCGTGAAAGGGGACGTAGGTGGATCTGTTGAAGCCCTTTCGGACTCGCTGATGAAGCTTGGCACCGAAGAAGTGGTAGTTAACATTATCCACAAAGGCGTGGGCGCCATTAATGAAAGCGACGTTGTGCTGGCTTCAGCCTCGGATGCTATCATTATCGGATTCCAGGTACGTCCGGTCGTTAGCGCCCGTCAAATGGCTGAGCGCGAAGAGATTGATATCAGACTCTACTCGGTTATTTATAACGCCATTGAGGAAGTACAAGATGCCCTCGAGGGTCTTCTGTCTCCTGAAAGGTCAGAGAAGATTAACGGTGTCGCCGAGGTTCGTGAGACGTTCAAAGTGCCGAAATTAGGTATGATTGCAGGTTGTCACGTGATCGAAGGCAAGATTCGTCGTCCGGACAAGATCCATCTTATCAGAGACGGCGTCGTCATTTATGATGGAACGCTTGCTTCGCTTAAACGCTTCAAAGACGATGTTAGAGAAGTGCTAAATGGATACGACTGTGGAATGGGAATTGACGGTTTCAACGATCTTAAGGTCGGTGATCAAATCGAATCATACGAAATAGTTGAAACGAAACGACTCCTAGAAAGATAGTCGGCCGCTGTCAGCGATCAAATTTCCGTAGGTATCATGAGTATTCGAACAGAACGCGTGGCGAGTCTTTTTCAGCGTGAAATCGCTGGAATCCTTTCGCTTGAGTATTCGGATTTGTTACATCCAATGGTGACCGTAACAGGTGTTCGGGTAACCAACGATCTCTCGATTGCCTACGTGTACATTTCGGTCTTAGGGGACTCGGCTCCTCAAAAACAGGCTGTACTAGCAAAACTCAAGGATTTTACTCCTCGAGTTAGGAAAACACTTGGCCAAGCCATCCGGCATCAAGTAAAAAGTATTCCCGAGCTACGATTTTTTCTCGATGAGACGCTTGAAACGGCTCACCGCATGGAGGAATTGTTTGGGGAGATCCAAAAAGAACGAGGCGCTAGGACTGGTGAGTTTGACACGGATTTGGATGGCTCAGAAAGCGCAGAAGTCCCCGAAGGCAATTAATGGCATTGACTCCCGATCTGGAAAGCGTCCCGATAATCGGATCACGGGATAAGATTGTTTCCTGGGATCCAGTTGTCGTCTTGATTGACAAGCCCAAGGGTTTGACGTCCTTCGACGTTATTCGTCGGCTACGCAGAATTTCACCCATTCGTAAAATTGGCCATGCTGGTACGCTCGATCCCATGGCAACGGGCCTGCTTATTTGTTTAGCGGGCAAAGCCACTCGACTCATGAATCATTTTATGGGTCAGACCAAAGTTTATACCGGCGTGATCCGATTGGGTGAAACCACGCCCTCCTATGATGCAGAAACGGAGGTTTCCGTTCGGAAGGACGCATCTGCAATCGAAATGAAGGAGATAGAGGCCGCGTTGCCTCAATTCGTTGGAGACATCACGCAACAAACACCGGTCTATTCCGCCGTAAAAATAGGCGGAGAACGACTGTACAAAAAGGCTCGTCGGGGCGAAAAAGTAGTTTTGCCATTTCGACACGTGACTATTTACCGGTTTGACATTACCTCGAAACAGGGCGCTGACGTTGGATTTGAAGTGGAATGCTCCAGCGGCACTTATATTCGCAGTTTGGCCCATGAACTCGGTCAAACACTCGGCGTTGGTGGACATTTGGTGGCTCTGCGAAGGGAAGCTTCCGGAGCGCTATTAGCATCGAATGCGTGGAAATTAGAGGCACTTTTGGAGTTTCAGACTTCGTTAGCCCATGAAAGTTGATTTCGAATTTGGAAGCTTAAATGGCAAGCGTTCCGTTGTTGCGGTCGGTTGTTTCGATGGCGTACATACCGGTCACCTTTCCATTTTGGAGCGGGTAAAAAAGATAGCCCATGAATCGGGACTCGTGTCTTTGGTAGCCTCTTTTGAACCACATCCACGGGAGGTTCTTTCAGGCCAGAGCCCATTGCTGTTATCTCCAAAAGACGAAAGGACCTATTTGTTGAAAGCTCAGGGCATTGGGGCACATGCACTTATAACGTTCGATAAAGAAATGGCTTCAATGGGGGCATCCGATTATATCGAGGCAGTTCTAATCGACAAACTACGGGCCCAAACGATTGTTGTAGGCTATGATCACCGTTTTGGCCGCAATCGCGAGGGTGATACGGATCTGCTGCGTACCGTTGGGTCAAAACACGGGATAACCGTTGTGGAGGCTGCTGAAGCGTCTTTACGTGGCGCTAAAATATCTTCCTCGAGTATCAGAGATAAACTTGCGGAAGGAGAAGTGGCAACGGCCGCTCAGCTTTTAGGTCGACTGTATTCATTCCAGGGAACGGTTGTCCATGGAGATGGTCGGGGTAAAAGTATTGGAATCCCTACGGCGAATTTGCAATCGGCCTTCGCACATAAATTAGTGCCACAAAACGGCGTCTATGCCGTTTATGTAGAAGTGGAGGGTATAGCAGGGAGATTTGGGGGGATGATGAACATTGGTACCCGGCCTACCTTTAATAATGGTTCTTCAGTAACCCTGGAAGTCCACATTTTAAATTTTGATCGCGATATCTACGACCGTGAAGTTCGTGTTGAATTTGTAGAAAGAATCCGAAATGAGCAGAAATTTGCATCTGTCGCTCACTTAATGGAGCAACTTAATCTAGATCAAGAGCGTTGTAACGGATTGCTGAAAGAAATACTTTAGCAGATCTTGGATGTCTGTATAGTTAATTAGCCTGTCAGATATCCCAGAAGGTTGGCGGGGCAAATAGCCCATAGTTTGGAAAGGCATTTCGCCTAATAGGATAGGATTCGATTTCGAAATAGCTACAATGCTACTCGAAATACGGGTTCTTCTTTACGATGGTATTAATCTAAAGAGGTTCTCAGGTGATAACGAAAGACCAAAAATTAGAACTGATTGAACAGTTTGGGAAGAGTACGTCCGATACAGGAACAGCTGAAGTGCAGATTGCAATCTTTAGCACCCGTATCAAAGAATTGACAGAGCATCTGAAAATTCATGCAAAAGACCACTCAACCCGCCGTGGCTTGTTGAAACTTGTTGGTAAACGACGCAGATTGTTAAACTATCTGATGGAAACCGACATTGAAAGGTACCGAGCAGTCATTGCTGAGTTAAATATTCGTAAGTAACGTCATGCGGCGCGTTCGAAATCTCGAACGCGCCGCAATCGTTTATTCTCACGCCTTCCAACATCTTTTCCTGGTAAGGCGTGGAATGGTGGAAACTAGGATTTAGAGCATCGTAACCAATTGGTACACAATGCATTTCAAGGTTCCGCTTTATTGTATGTGTAGGAAAGGAAGAAAAACAGACAATTGAACATGTCAGTAGCAACAATCCGGGAAGTAGAGTACGCACCCGGTAAAGTATTATCGATCGAGACAGGCCGTCTCGCTAAACAGTCCGATGGAGCCGTAGTTGCTCGAATCGGAGACACGATGGTAATGTGTACCGCTGTGCTCGCAAGAGAAGTCAGAGAAGGACAGAATTTTTTCCCTCTCACTGTCGATTATCGCGAAAAATTCTGTGCCGGAGGTAAGATTCCCGGTGGTTTTATCAAAAGGGAGGGGCGATCAACCGATAAAGAGACGCTTTCTTCACGATTGATTGACCGCGCACTGCGTCCTCTTTTCGGGGACAACTTCTTTAATGAAGTCCAGGTTATTTGCAGCGTTATTTCTGCTGATGACGAAAATGATGGAGACGTAATTGCCGGTGTCGGTGCCTCTGCGGCCTTGATGTTGGCAGGTGCTCCATTCGATGGTCCGATTGCAGAAGTTCGGATTGGTCGTTTTGAAGGTGCGTTCGTCGTTAACCCGACAATTGAAGAGTTGAAAGATTCTGATATCAACTTGATCGTAGCGGGAAAACGTGATGCGATTGTAATGGTAGAAGGCGAAATGAAGGAAGTGTCTGAAGAAGACATGCTTGACGCCCTTGCCGTTGCACATGAAGCTATTAAAAAGCTTTGTCAGCTTCAGATCGATTTAGTGGCTGATTTTGGCGCTAAA
Source organism: uncultured Bacteroidota bacterium (assembly GCA_937877085.1). Lineage (GTDB taxonomy): Bacteria > Bacteroidota > Rhodothermia > Rhodothermales > UBA10348 > UBA10348. The sequence continues at coordinate 8,906 of CALEEY010000013.1, read as the reverse complement.
ACATTTGAATACACACCAGTCGGCCTTCCTGAAGGTGTTGTGGAAGCCGTTAGAGCTTTTGCTAACGATCGATTGGAAGCCCATATCCTGAAGCCATACTCTAAAGAAACATTTTATGGTGGCATCTCGGAAATCAAAGCCGAAGTTGTTACTCATTTCTTGGGTGAAGGCGAAAATGCCGTTTCAGCGACTGAACAAGGTTGGACCAAATCTGATATTAAAGAGGCGGTTGGCAAGGTTGAGTCCGACGTTATGCGCGAACTCATCCTTCGCGATGGGCGTCGTATTGACGGCCGTGGCCTTACCGATGTGCGTGATATTTGGAGCGAAGTAGGGTATCTACCTCGCGTACACGGTTCAGCTGTGTTTACTCGCGGAGAAACTCAGGTAATTTCAAGCGTTACTCTGGGCACGGGAAAAGACGTTCAGCCAGTGGATCAAATTTTTGACACCAAGGACAAATCTTTCTATCTCCATTATAGCTTTCCGCCATTTAGCGTCGGAGAAGCTAAATTTCTACGCGGCCCAGGTCGTCGTGAAATCGGACACGGAATGCTTGCAGAGCGTGCTTTGCAAAGCATGATCCCGCCACAAGATGAGTTTCCTTACACGATCCGCATCAACGCCGATGTATTGGAATCCAACGGTTCGTCTTCCATGGCTAGCGTTTGTTCAGGCTCAATGGCCATGATGGACGCGGGTGTTCCACTTCGCAAAGCCGTTTCTGGTATTGCGATGGGACTGATTAGCGATGGAAAGCGTACGGCCGTCCTAACGGATATTCTCGGCACTGAAGATCACTTAGGTGATATGGACTTCAAATTGACCGGCACCCGGGATGGTCTTACCGCATGTCAGATGGATATCAAAATTTCTGGCCTTAGCCACGATTTGATGTCTAAAGCACTTCATCAGGCGAAAGATGCACGTTTGCACATTCTGGACAAGATGGAAGAAACCATCGCAGAATCGCGTTACGATCTATCGCCTTATGCACCTAGACTTACCCAGATCACGATCGATTCCAGCTTCATCGGAGCGGTCATTGGTCCAGGCGGTAAAGTTATTCAGGGCATTCAGCGCGAAACAAACACCGTTATCGAAATCCGCGAGGAAGATGGTGTCGGTATTGTGGTTATCGCTGCGAAAAACGGTGAAGATGCCGAAGCGGCACTTGAAATTGTGCGTGGCATTGTAACGGTACCTGAAGAAGGACAAGATTACGAAGGAACAGTCCGCAAAGTCGAAGGCTTTGGGGCGATTGTCGAGATCCTTCCAGGCAAAGAAGGCTTGCTACACGTTTCTGAACTAGACTACGGTTATGTTGACAACGTCCATGATTACTTGGAAGTTGGAGACAAAATCAAGGTTCAACTTATTGAAGTTCGGGACGACGGTAAGCTTCGCTTCAGCCGCAAGCCTTTCCTCGAAAAACCTGAAGGATATGAAGAACGCCCACGTGAACGCCGCGAAGGCGGTGGCGGGGGTGGACGCGACGGTGGCCGAGGTAGAGATGGTGGTGGTAGAGGCCGCGATAGCGGTCGAGGCGGACGCCGTTAATTCTTCCAGTCTGCAAAGGGCCTATACCCTGGAAAAGCGGAGGCCAATTGGCCTCCGCTTTTCTATTATAGAACAGATGCATTTTCGACTATAACACAACAACATGACCGATTCTTTTCAAAAGACTGTGCTCCCAAACGGTGTTCGAGTCATTACAGAACATATTCCTTCGGTAAGAAGCGTATCCGTTGGCGCATGGATTGCCGTCGGAAGCCGAGATGAAAGTGACACAGAAAGTGGAATGTGCCATTTCATTGAGCATATGGTCTTTAAGGGAACCAAAAAAAGAAGGATGCACCACATCGCTCAGCGCATGGAAAATGTGGGCGGTTATTTAAATGCATTTACTTCAAAAGAATACACCTGTTTTTATGCTAGATGTCTGGATGAACACCTACCAAGGGCACTAGATACCGTCATCGATCTAGTACACACCCCTACCTTTCCAGAGAAGGAAATTGAGAAGGAGAAGGATGTAATCGTTGAAGAGATGAAGATGTATGAGGACACTCCGGACGATCGGGTTTTTGATCATTTAGATCGGTCACTTTATTCGGATAACCCACTAGGAAGGCCCATTATTGGCACAGAAGAGTCGGTTCGTTCCTTTACGCGAGACGGGTTGATGGATTTTCTCCATCGGTATTACGCAGGAAACAATACCATTATTGCGATCGCAGGCAATGTAAACCACAAAAAGGCTGTAAGCCTGGTCGAAAAACACTATTCAAATCCGTCGCTGCTATCGCTTCACAAAGAAAGAGAAGCGTTGCCCCTGTATACGCCGAATCATTTTATGGAAAAGAGGGCCGTTCAGCAGGCCCACCTTATTGTAGGAACTACGGCATTCGATGTGCACGATCCTAAGCGGGTTGCGCTATCTGTGCTAAACACGATTTTGGGCGGCGGCATGTCGAGCAGGCTCAACCAAAATATTCGCGAGCGCCACGGTTATTGTTACAACATCTATTCGTTTAACAACTTGCACTCTGATATAGGCGATTTCGGCGTTTATATGGGCACTGATGCCTCGAAAGTAGATCACTCGGTAAAGCTTATTTTCAGGGAATTTGATAAACTTCTGAAAAAGTCAGTGACCAAAATTGAGCTCGATCGGGCAAAAAGTCAGGCCAAAGGATCGATTATGCTAGGACTGGAAAGCATGGGGAGCCGGATGATGCGAATTGGCCGGCAAGAACTCTATTATCAAGGATATTACTCGCTTGATTCCATTTTGGCGATGATCGAAGCCGTCACCATGGATGAAATTGTTGAAGTAACACAGGAAATACTCGAGCCTTCGCGTTATTCTGTCATCAAGATTTTACCTGAAGCGTAAGCCAATTAAACCAAGTTGCTTGTAATGAGAATTTTAGTCACTGGCGGAGCGGGATTTATTGGGTCCCATGTAACGGATGCGCTCATTGAAAAAGGGGATGAAGTGCATGTAATTGATGATCTGTCCGGCGGTAGAAGGGAGCAGGTCAATCCTAAAGCGACTTTTCATCTATTGGATATCCGAGACAACGCTGTTGAGGGGCTTTGGGAAAAGCATAGATTCGAGGTTGTGTATCATTTAGCCGCGCAAATGGACGTGCGAAAGTCGGTAGCCGATCCCAGATATGATGCTGATATCAATATTGGTGGATTGCTAAATCTTATGGAAGCGGGCCGAAACAACGGATTGAGGAAAGTCGTGTTTTCTTCAACTGGTGGAGCCATTTACGGGGAGCCAGAGCGCGTACCTCAAGACGAAGATCACACGCTTCAACCCTTGTCACCCTACGGTATCACGAAACTGTGCTCCGAAAAGTACCTTCATTTTTATAGAGAAACGTACGGCATTGAATATGTTGCTCTCCGGTACGGTAATGTTTACGGTCCACGTCAAAATCCTCATGGTGAGGCAGGCGTAGTTGCCATTTTTTGTGAGCGCATGTTGGATGCAAAGCAGCCTTTCATATACGGCGACGGTCTTCAAACGCGCGATTATGTGTTCGTCTCCGATGTGGTAGCCGCCAACATGAAGGCCCTCGAGTACAAGGGATCCGACATTTTCAATGTGGGTACGGGAGTCGAAACGAATGTTGTGCAGCTGTTTCGAGCCCTTCGGGACGTAATCGATCCCACCCTGAGCGAAATCTACGCTCCTGGCAAACCAGGCGAGCAAAAGCGATCGGTGTTAGATTATTCTAAGTCGAAGTCAATTCTTGGGTGGACACCCCAAGTAGAAGTGACACAAGGACTTGGGGTAGTTGCAAATTGGTTTAAGGCAGGCAGACTAAAGTAGGTTGGAATGTATAGAGTTCGGTTACAACAATTTGAAGGCCCCCTCGATTTGTTGCTCTTCTTTCTTCGAAGAGACGAGCTGGATATTCAGGATATCCCAATTTCTTCGATTGCCGACGAGTTTCTAGAGTACATCAAGTACATGAAGGAAGTGGATCTCGATGGCGTTGGGGATTTTTTATACATGGCAGCGGTTCTCATTAGCATCAAAGCCAAGATGCTGCTTCCCAACCAGCAAGTAGACGAAGATGGGGAGCCGCTAGATCCGCGCCAGGAATTGGTCGAAAGGCTCTTAGAGTACATTCGCTTTAAAGAAGCAACGGACGTTTTGTCTGAACGTTTCGACGAGAGAAGCCTCCGGTTTGACCGAGGAGCGGCATCTGCTGTCAGTACAGACGACGTGAAAGGTCAAGATGAGCTGGTGGAAGCCACCGTATTTGACCTCATATTGGCGCTCAAAAGAGTATTAACAGATGCTCCGGACGAGATCTTTCACCAAATAAAGGCCGAATCCTATACGCTGCAACAGCAACGGGCATTCCTTAAAATAGAGTTGAAGGTCGGTGAACGTCGCTCGTTTGTTGATCTACTGATAGGAAATTCAAAACAGTTCATAATAACCACCTTTTTAGCCATTCTTGAAATGGCTCGGCTCCAAGAAATCGATATCTTTATTGCTAGCGAACCCAACGACTTTTTTATTCAGTTGACGGGTATCGTTGCAGAATTGGAAGAGGATTTCGAGGGTAAAGGTAAAACGCAAGCCGAATGACCGCGGATCAAAACGAAAACACGACCCCACGAATCCAGGGTATTGGTTCTACGCGGCTGGAAAGTGCTGTAGAAGGACTCATTTTCGCGGCGGATGAAGCGATTACCCCACTGATCCTCGCCCAAACATTTGCAGAGGCGACCGGTGAGGACGCTCCGAGTGTTGGTGAGATTGAAGACGTGATAGCTCGGCTTAATCTTCATTACCAACGAACCGATCGGGCATTTAAAATCGAAAAATGGGGCGCAGGGTATCGCTTTGCCACCTTGGCTTCTGTTTCTCCGTTTATAAAGGCCCTGTTCGTAACGGATCGGCAGCGGAAACTGTCTCGAACGCTCATGGAGTCTCTCGCTATTTTGTCCTATAAACAACCTGCGAGCAGAGCTGAACTCGAATTCATTCGAGGGGTGGATTGTGATTACGCACTTAGAAAACTTTTAGAATACGGACTTATAGACGTCGTTGGACGGTCAGAATCGGTTGGGCGGCCGTTGTTATACGGAACGACGCAACGGTTTTTAGAGTTATTCGGCCTGCTTTCGATTGCTGATCTACCTAATTTGCGAGAATTGGAGTCCATTTTGGATGATCCGGCGTTCCAGAAAGAAAAGGCAAGGATGTTGATGACTTCTACTGCTCAGTTACCGTTGAATGTCGACGGGACGGGTAGAAATGAAGATCACGTAGGGGAAGGATTGGAGACTGATGAAGAATCGCAAGACGGATAGTAGTTCAAGAAAACAGCGACCTAAAAAGAAAGCTGATCCCCAAAAGGCCGAGCCTGGTGCTCGGCCCTTTGAATTCACGCTGGACCTTAGTGAGCCCGTTCGCCTCAATCGCTTTATTGCTCGTAGCGGCATCTGCTCTAGGAGAGAAGCAGATGAGCTAATTGAACAGGGGCGGGTTTCTGTAAACGGGACAGTCGTCACTGAAATGGGCGTGAAGGTGTCCAATGGGGACTCGATACAGGTAAACGGCAAGCGAATTGTCCCTACCGACAAGCAATATGTGTTGCTCAACAAGCCGACCGACACGATTACGACCACGTCGGATGAAAAAGGCCGCAAATCCGTTATGGATTTGATCGAATTTGACGAGCACGGAATGAAAGGGATGTTTCCCGTTGGACGCCTTGACAGGCATACCACGGGCGTATTGCTTCTCACCAACGATGGAATGCTGGCCCATCGATTGACGCATCCCAGCTACCAGATTGACAAAGAGTACCTCGTTGAAACAGTCGCAGTTGTCTCGGACAGCGACATGGGACGACTAACAGAGGGTATCGAATTAGAAGATGGAACGGCCAAAGCCGATCGAGTGGAAAGGGCGGATCCCCACATTGGTAATCTTTTCTTACTTAGCATTCACGAAGGCAAAAACCGGCAAATACGGCGTATGTTTGAAGCTTTAGGAGCGGATGTTAAGAAATTGGAACGGATACGTTATGCCGGACTTACGGCCAAAGGCGTACGAAAAGGCAAGTGGAAGCGTCTAACGAGAGAAGAAGTGACGATGTTATACCGCAAAGTAAAATTATAAAAGAAAGACGCGCATGCAATCTGCTGAACGCAAAGAATTTAAACACGGTGCCGAGTTGCATTCTTCACATCCAAAATTTAAGGGTGAAGGGCTCACCTATGACGATGTGTTGCTAATTCCGGCCAAATCGGATGTCATGCCTAGGGGTGTCTCTACGGCTACTCAACTGACAAAAAACATTACGTTAAATATCCCGGTCGTTTCTGCTGCCATGGATACGGTAACGGAATCAGATATGGCGATTGCCCTCGCACGAGAGGGCGGGGTAGGGGTGCTTCACAAAAACATGAGCATTGAACGGCAGGCTGCCGAAGTGCGTCGTGTGAAGCGATCCGAAAGTGGAATGATATTGGACCCCATTACGCTCTCAGCGAAAGACACGGTTGCCGATGCGCGGGCATTAATGGCTCGTTTTTCTATCGGCGGCATTCCAATTGTTGACGATAAAAACATCTTGCAAGGCATTGCGACCAACCGAGATCTACGGTTTCAATTGGATGGAGCGGTTCCGCTATCCGATATCATGACTAAGGTCCCGCTTATAACGGCACCTGCGGGAACCACTTTAGAAGAAGCAGAGGCCATTCTTCAGCACCACAAAATTGAAAAATTGCCGGTGGTGGACGCCGATAATCGGCTAACGGGGCTGATCACCTTCAAGGACATCCAAAAAAAGAAGCAATTTCCGAATGCTTGCAAAGACCAACACGGCAGACTTAGAGTTGGAGCAGCGGTCGGCGTAACCAGCGACACTTTGCAAAGAGTGGAAGCTCTAGTACAAGCAGGAGTTGACTTTATAACCATTGATACGTCCCACGGGCACAGCATATTTGTCCTCAATATGGTGTCCACGGTCAAGAAGGCATTTCCAACGCTTGATATTGTAGCTGGAAATGTGGCCACAGCTGAAGGCACATTAGACCTTATTGATGCGGGTGCGGATTGTGTAAAAGTTGGGATCGGTCCCGGGTCGATTTGTACCACGCGAGTGGTTGCCGGCGTAGGAGTCCCGCAGCTAAGCGCCGTAATTGAATGCGCGGAAGCAGCACGGAGTAGGGGCATTCCCATTATTGCCGACGGCGGCATCAAACAAACGGGCGACGTCCCTAAAGCGCTCGCTGCGGGTGCCCATAGCGTGATGATCGGAGGATTGTTTGCACGAGTAGAGGAGAGCCCGGGAGAAACCATCCTGTATGAGGGGCGGAAATACAAAAGTTATCGGGGTATGGGCTCCCTTGGAGCCATGCAGGCCGGAAGTAAAGACCGCTATTTCCAAGACGTAGAAGACGATATCAGCAAATTGGTCCCGGAAGGAATTGAAGGGCGCGTACCGTATGGCGGGTCCCTGCACGAAGTGGTCTACCAGATGATGGGAGGTCTTCGCTCTGCCATGGGATATTGCGGCTGCAATACGGTTTCAGAACTGTTCGACAAAGCGCAGTTTGTGCGTATTTCCGCGTCGTCGTTTTTAGAGTCTCATCCTCACAATATCGCCATTACAAAAGAAGCTCCGAATTACAGCACCCGGTCCTGAGTACGAAATGAGCGTGTCCAGAACCGAAAAATTACGCGGTAAAGTAGCTTTATCTCCTGGTGAAGGCCTTTTGGTTTCGCATGAGGCCGATGTTCGCTGGCTAACAGGGTTTTCTGGTTCAAACGGAGCGGTGCTGATCACAGGAAGTGAGGTCCATATTTTTACTGATGGACGCTACCGTGCCCAAATAGCCAATGAAACAACCGACGGTGTCATACACGTTGACTCCGGAGGCGCCGTTCAAAGTGCTGCCGCATATGCGGCGTCATTGGGCCTACGAGAGCTTCAGTTTCAAGGGGGTAATCTATCTTATGAAACCGTTCAAACGTTGGCGATAGACTTTCCCGACTTGCCGTGTAGAAGCTCTGCTGTGTTGATCGATCGCCTGCGGAGCACAAAGGAAGCGATCGAAATAGATTGTATACGCCGGGCGCTTCGCATTACGGAGCGCGTTTTCAAGGACTGTCAATCGGCCATTGTGGATGGCATGTCCGAACTGGATTTAGCAGCAGAAATCGATTACAAACAGCGCCTCTTGGGGGCCGAGAAAAATTCCTTCGATACGATTGTAGCGTTTGGATCCCGTTCTGCGCTGCCCCATGCGCGACCTGGTCGCAAGAAGTTGAGTCGGGGAGAGCCCATTTTGCTTGATTTTGGCTGCGTTATCGACGGATACGCATCCGATATGACCCGAATGATACATTTCGGTGAACCCGCCGCAGACTTCCTAGAGGCCTATGAAGCGGTGAACAAAGCGCTTACGGTTGCTTCTGAGAACGCCAAAGCCGGATTAACAGGCAGAGAATTGGATGAATCGGCAAGAGTTGTACTCAGAGAAGCGAACTTGGAATCTTACTTTAGCCATAGTTTGGGCCATGGTGTGGGCCTAGAAATACATGAATGGCCCTCTGTTTCTGCTCGAAACTTGGACAGACTTCCCTCAGGCTGCGTCATTACAATAGAGCCAGGGGTATATTTTGATGGTCGTTTCGGCATAAGGATCGAAAACATGGTCTATTTGAATGAAGGAAACTGCACTACATTGAATGACTTGGCAACCAATTTAGTGGTTTTATGACCTCTTCTGATCCATTCATCCCGTTTACTCACCCCATTCAGCTATCTGAAGAAGAAGCATTGGCTCGGTCGGTAGACGTGCTGAAGACGTTTAGTAGCCGAAGAACGATTCGGGACTTTAGTTCGAGGCCC
>CALEEY010000012.1 GCA_937877085.1 uncultured Bacteroidota bacterium | reverse complement strand
AACCTTCAGGCACGACTTATGGAGCCGCCACTAGAACCGGGGGAACCTATAACATTCCCAATATGAAGGTCGGTGGGCCGTACACCATAACTGTTTCGTTTATTGGCTTTGAGACCCGCGTAGAACGAGACGTCTACCTCAATTTGGCTCAAAACCGCCAACTTAGCTATCAACTTTTAGACCAGGCAGTTGAAGGAGGAGAACTGGTGGTGACGGGCGAAATTGATGATGTCATGAATGCCGATCGCACCGGAGCAGCCACCACCATCAGCATCGAACAAGTGCGATTGATGCCGTCGCTGAAGCGTTCCACGCGGGATCTTACAAGATTGGATCCAAGAAGCGATGGCAATCTCAGTTTCGGTGGTCGCAACTGGTTGTTCAACAACATTTCGCTCGATGGATCTTACTTCAACAATCCGTTCGGACTCGATGCGCCTGAACCAGGAGGACAATCGAGTGCTCAACCGGTACCTTACGACGCCATTGAGCAGGTTCAAATATCCGTAGCACCGTTTGATGTTCGAGAAGGTGGTTTTACAGGAGCCGGTATCAACCAGGTAACCAAATCTGGAACCAACGAATTTAAAGGCTCTGTTTACTCATTCAACAGAAATGAAGACCTAGTTGGCAATCAAATTGACAAAAACAAAGTCTTTGCCAATCCCCAGCTTTCGTTTTCGCAATATGGTGCCTCGCTCGGGGGTCCGATCATCAAAAACAAATTGTTCTTTTTCGTCAATGGCGAAATTGAGCGCCGCGAAGACCCAGGTACCAATTATCGGGCGAACGACGGCACCGTCGGATTTGGCGAATCCAGAGTTTCCGCTGCTACCATGCAGGCCATCCGGGATCGGATGTTGTCTTCGTATGGGTACGACACGGGCGACTTCGAGGGGTACACCCATAATACCGACAACGAAAAACTACTCGCAAAGCTCGACTGGAACATCAGTGCCAATCACACGATGTCCCTGCGCTATAGCTACATGGACGCGTATCGCGAGCAGGGTCCCCATCCGTTTGTCTTGAGCTTTAACGCAACGGGTCGTGGTCCAAACGAAACGAGTTTACCGTTCCAAAATGCTGGTTATCGCATCAATAATAACCTGCATTCGGTAGCCCTTGAACTGAATAGTCGATCGACTTCTTGGGCTAACCGTTTTTTTGCCAGCTATAACCGATTCCGAGATTTCCGGCAACCATTTTCAACCGATTTCCCAACTATAGAGTTGGGCGAAGGTGGGGCTACCTACACCACCATTGGCCATGAGCCGTTCTCCATCCACAATATCTTGGATCAAGACGTGATTCAGCTGACCAACAACTTTAGCTACTTCCGGAATCGCCACGTCTACACCGTGGGCGTTAACGTGGAAACGTTCAGCTTTTTCAACTCCTTTAACATCTTCCGTCACGGACTCTTTGGCCTGCCGTTCGCTGAATCGACCCTGTTTTCGCTGGATCAATTCTGGGACGTGACCAACCGAACAAGCCCCAATTTCATCGATTTCAATGCCATGAAGGGCTCTGGGCCGTTCAAGGGTGAGAATATTGATCTGGGACAGGTTTCGTTTTATGCCCAAGATGAGTTCTTAGTCAATGACCGTCTGAATTTGACATATGGTCTTCGGGTCGATGTGCCCATGTATTTCACGGATCCGGTAGCCAATCCGTATTCAACCGGACTCAACCTCTTGGATGAAAACGATAACCCCGAGACCATCGATCAGGCGGAACTACCGGGCGCCACGCCGCTCTTTTCTCCACGGGTTGGTTTCAATTACGATATCCACGGAGATCGATCAGTACAGCTACGCGGGGGCCTAGGCGTGTTTACCGGGCGTATTCCTTTTGTTTGGGCAGGAAACGTCATATCCAATCCTGGCTTCAACCCGAATCTTCATGGCACAGAAGTTACTCGCACGGGAGAGTCTAAGGACCCGACCAACGTAAGTGGCGGACCAGAGGCCAATTCGGTCTTACAGACCTCGTTCGATATGAATGCTATGGCCAACGACTTCAAGTGGCCACAGGTATTCACGGTGGATTTGGCCGTAGACACCGAGCTGCCTAATGGCATTCTTGGAACCGTCGAGTTCGTGTACAGCAAGGACTTGAATTCGATCTACGTTCGAAATGCCGACCTAGCCGCTCCTGTGGGCACGTTGAACGATGGCCGTCCTTATTACGGAGGGTTTGGGGTATCGGAACTCAACGACCAATTCTTCGGAAATGGCGTGTTTGTAATTGATAACGCCTCCAAAGGATATAACTACAGCTTCACGGCGCAAGCTCGTAAGAAATTTGATTCAGGTGTAAATGCGAGCCTAGCCTATACGTTTATGGAGGCCAAAAACCTGTTCAAATCGACTGAAATTGCCTCCGTGTTGTTCTCTGAAAGCCCTGTTCAAGGCGATCCTAACCGCCCTGGATTGTCGTACTCAGAGTTTGGCAACAGACACCGCATTGTTGGCGGAGCCACCTACACCCATCAATGGTCTGACCGATACGCGACCCATTTTGGCGCATTCCTTGAAGTCGCTGAAGGCAATACGTTCTTCGGCGGTGGCGGAAATCGCTATTCGTACACGTATTCTGGCGACGTTAACGGCGATGGATTTGGTGGAAACGACCTGATTTACATTCCGAAAAACCGGAATGAAATCAAGTTTGTCAACCCTGATCAGGCCGATGCCTTCTTTGATTTTGTTAATCAGGACGATTACCTCAAGAACAACAAAGGCAAAATCGCTGAGCGTTTTGGTGCGCTGAATCCATGGTATTCGAATGTCGATGTGCGCGTAATGCAGGACATCGCGTTCATGGCCAAGGGCAAAACGCAACGTGTTCAGATCAGCCTCGACATCTTGAACATCGGCAATTTCATCAACAGCGAGTGGGGAGTTCGCAAAGTTGCTGACCCTCGAGCTACTTCTCCGTTGGTTCTGAGCCATTTTGACAATACGGGCGAACCGGTCTTCAACTTCACGGGCGTTCGCAACACCTACGTGAACGACCTAGGCTTGTTGTCTCGCTGGCAGATGCAGCTAGGTTTGCGCTACATCTTCAACTAAAACCACGTATCGGCCTTAGAAAAGGGGTTGGCCGGGCCGTACGGCCCGGCCAACACACAAAAGCGGGGCCGGAGGACATTGTCCTCCGGCCCCGCCCTATTTAAATCAAAAGACCAAACCGCAGATTAGACCCTAAACAAATACGTCAGCTTCATGAAGAAGCCGTCGGCTTGGCGGCGGAGGTCTTCGAAGCGTTTTTGGCCCGCGTCGTCCATGGTGGCGCCATATCCCAAGTAGAAAAGCGTCCCCGGATTCGGGCGATAGCTAAAGAGCAAATCGGTGCGGATATCATTGGTTTTGGACGCATCAACGAGAGAGCCATTCACCCGAATCGGATTCCCTTGTCGATCTTCCAACGCCGCCCGTTCACGCGCAGAATACTGCCCAATAACACGCACAAAAATGGCTTGATTAAGCTGGTATTCCAGCTTAATCCGGGGGATAATCTCCTGAGAAAACTGCGAATTGTCCAGTTTACGCTCCAATGTTAGGTGGGTCACCTGCAGTGACGCTCTGAGCGCAGACGTTGGACGCAGGTCTATCACCACGCTATAGCGGCTCGAACGGCCCGGCGTGGCTTCGGCAAACAAGGGGGTATCGCCCCACGATGCATTGAAAGAGGCGGTCAGCAATTGCAGCGTTGGCGTAGTAACCCCTACAGAACCACCAAACTGGTCGTTCTCCATTTCTGGATAGAAAAATACATCGGGACCGTTTGGATCGACCACGCTATAACCTGAAAAAGCGAGCGGACTATAGGTGTAAAAGTTGCGGGTAATCGAGCCGCTCAGGCGCCATCCACCCCGAAGGGTTGCCGATGGAAACAGCGACTCGCCGCCTTCAATCGAGCCGGCGCCGGTGTCTTCGTAGTCCCAAATCCTGTTAAAACCACCAAATCCACCCCACGTCTCCACGAGAGCTCCTTCTTCCCCGTAAAACGAGACCCGGTTAAATGCAGATGCGGTTATAATGCCTGTCCGGTTAACAAATCCAGCAGCCGCTTCAAAGTCGGGTGATATGCCGGTCAGTTTATAGTTGTATCCCCACGCACGGCCGGTACGATCCCAACCTGCTTCCAGGAATGACCCCGATGTGGCGCCCGATCCCGCGTCAGAAAAAGAGGTAACTCCTTGCAGCGCTAGATAATACTTCTGGCCAAAATAGATCCGTGAGTCCGCACCAGCGAGTCGGGAATAATCCCCTCCATCTTCTCGAGTGGTTAACACCCCACCAACCGTGTTATTGCCTTTTAAGTCTTTCCGGAGCCTTACTATGCCAAATATGGGAGAGTCGGAGCCAGAAGCCGAATATTTTTCGTCATCAGCAGCAAGAATAGTGGCCACACTTAACCCTTTGACCTTTCCAGCCAGTTTAGCCCCTACGGAAGGCGCAGCAATCCGGCGCGTGTAGATCATCTGCCCCGGCGTATCGAACAACTCTAGGTTCTCTAAAAAGAACGGCCGCTTTTCGGGGAAAAACAGCGCAAATCGCTCGTTCAACACGACCTGTCCAATGTCGGCTTCAACCTGCGAAAAGTCAGGATTTATGGTGCCGTTAAGGGTTAGGTTCTGCCGAATCCCCCACTTCACGTCCCCTCCAAATTCCGTCGTATTATCGTATTCCCAGTCTCCTTTTGTGTTTTCTCCTCCATCAAATCGGCTGGTAATGGTAGGCACTATATCTAAGACTAAACCTCTTTTCATGTCCCGGAGGCCTTTCAGCGTACCAGATTGACCCAAAAAAGTAGAATTTGCGCGTACGGCCGGAGCCCACGAATCCTGAAAACCGGAGTGCTGAACCTTACGAAGAACATGCAAGCCCCAGTCCTGCACATTGGCATCTTGGTAACGAAGCGATTTAAACGGAATCCGAATTTCGACTTCATAACCCGTCGCCGTCAAACGCCCAGCTGAAGTGTACTCGTAGTCTGGATTGATGTCGACGTTTCCATCCAAAAAGTTAATATTGCTGGACCCACCACCCGATGCGGATCTTCCCCCGGCACCTCCACCAAACTGATCCGCGCGCGTCCCATCCGACTGAACACCTAGCGGATTCGAAGCGAACACGTACCCAATTTTATTGTCGTTTTGGGTATCAATTATGATCTGAATTTGGTCTTCGCTGGCAATATTATCTCGGTTTGCCTGCGTTGCACGCACCACATCCCCGTGCATTTCGGTGGCCCGGATACCAAAATAAATGGCATCCTCAGCATACCAAACATAGACTTCAGTGGTCTCTACAGCTGGCCGACCATCGACTGGTTGATACTGCGAAAAACCGCTTAAAAGCGCCGCTTGGCTCCAAACAGCGTCATTTAAATTTCCGTCGACCACCGCTGTGGATTCAATTCGAGGAATATCGACTTCAATTTTATTTTGAGTTCCGAGGTGGGCCACCTGCTGAAACATCATCAGGGTCACAAGAAGAAGTGCGTGCATTGGGGTGGGTTTTCGTGGTTCGGATTTTGGCTCGCGCCCATAACGGGCAGTGCCTTAAAACGATCCCTACGCGAAGTTTGGAAACGGTGAATCAACTCATAAATTCGGTGGAGGAGGCCAGAAGAATTCTAAGTCGCATGACGGTGGTTGTACCAATCATAAACAACAACGGAACCAGGCTTCCGCCAAATCGGTCAGCGGTGGTCAAAAGTCGATCCCACTGTTTGCCTCCGCTAGCGAGGTGGCAGGTATGACTCTAACGTTTTCGGAAATTGGGTAGGCCTTCTTGCCGGGGTAAACAACGATTACTTCAGACAACTCAAGATCATCCAACGCATTCTTGATTGACGTTGTCATCTTTGGCGCGTCTTCTCGCTTGCATTCAATTCCAATTAATCTATCTCCCCGTCGCAAGATCAGATCGATTTCTGCTTGTTGATGCGTCGCCCAAAAAAAGGATTCATCATGTGGCACGGTCAAAAGTAATTGTTCAACAACCAAACCCTCCCAGGAAGCACCTACTTTTGGATGCCGAAGAAGCGAAATCGATGAATCAATACCTAATAAATTGTGGAGTAATCCAGAATCTCTGATGTAAATTTTGGGACTCTTGACCTGCCGCTTTTTAATGTTAGCGTAATACGGTTGAAGTTGGCGAATCATCATCGCATCTGTTAGTATGTCCAAGTAATGACGGACTGTTGGCTGTGAGATTCCCAATGATCTTGCCGGTTCTGATGCTTGCCAGATTTGACCATGATAGTGAGCCAACATGTGCCAAAATCTGGTTAAAGCAACAGCCGATACCTTTATTCCCCATTGGGGAAAGTCTCTTTCTATAAGCGATTGAACAAAATATTTACGCCATATACTACTTGATTGCTCGTTATTGGCCAAATATGACAGCGGAAATCCTCCTCGTAACCATAGATTTTCGATAGAGTCTCGCCCCAGTACGCCCAAAGTAAATCCTCCCATTGTGATTCGCTCGGTTCGCCCGGCCAAGCTCTCAGAAGATTGACGCAAAAGGTCTCCAGACGCACTTCCAAGTATTAGATATCTAGCTTTTGATGCCGGGTGGTCGACCAGAACTCGAAGTACTTCAAATAAATTCGGCCTTCTTTGAATTTCATCGATAACTATAAGCCCTGACAACGACTGAAGGGCCGTCATCGGCTCTTCCAATCGTGTTAAACTGACTGGATCCTCCAAGTCGAAATAATTTATCGACTCAGGAGAGACAAACTCTCTAGCAACGGTGGTTTTCCCGCACTGCCTTGGTCCTACCAATATGACAATTCGACTGCGTTCAAGAGCAGCTGAAATTTGATTCAATCTCCTGTTCCCGCTCCCCAACTTCACGCCCGTGATGGCCAAGTTCCGGTTGAGTGGTGACTCGCTGCGCCGCATCTCGACGATCGAACTGAAGAACGCGGCCGGCGTGAACATCAGTGGTCGCCCCAATCCGGCAGGCGTTGGCGCCACCGGGGAATCCGGCATTGATGGGAGTGGCGCGACCATTCCCGCCGATCCCGATGGCTTGGATTCGGAAGGGTTGGCCGTGGAGAGCAACGGCAGCTTCTGGGTCTCCGATGAGTACGGCCCGCATATCGTGCACTTCGACGCCAGTGGCCGCACGCTCGAGCGCATCAACCCGTTTGGCAACGGAACCGGCGGTCGGCGGCTCCCCGCCGTACTGGCTCTACGTCGTCCCAATCGCGGCATGGAAGGACTGGCCATCACCCCCGATGGCCGCACGCTCGTGGGCGCCATGCAGTCGCCGCTCGACAATCCCACCACCGCCATTGGCCGCGCCAGCAACGCGTACCGCATTATCACCTTCGACATCGCCTCCGGCGCCACGAAGACGTTCGTGTATGTGGCCGATGCGGTCGGCAGTCTCATCAGCGAGATCACGGCGATTTCCGCGACGTCGTTTCTCGTGATCGAGCGCGACGGTCTCTTCCAGGGCGGCTCGCCGGCGGCGGTTTCGAAGCGGGTGTATCGGATTGATCTGGCCAATGCCACCGATGTGGGCGACGCGGCGAATGCGAGCACTGGTAAACTCTTCGGCGGGAAGGTGCTCGAAGCGTTGACCCCAGCCGAGCGCGCGTCGAACGCCATCACGCCCGTGTCGAAGTCGCTAGTGTATGACCTGCTCACGCTCCCCGGCGGCTATCCGCACGACAAGCTGGAAGGCGTAACGCTGATCGGGAAGGATCTGCTGGTGGTCTCCAACGACGACGACTTTGGCGTCAACGACGGTGGGGCGAGTAACTTCGTATCGAAGATTCTTCCGGCAACCCAGCTCCGCGATCGCGTGGTGCTGTACTTCATTCGGCTCAGCACGCCCCTGCGGTAGCGATACACGGAGCGGCAGCCGCATCGGCGGTTGCCGCTCCGTCGCGCCGACCTCAAGACATGATTGCTGCGCCGATGCCACATGCAACTTGAGCGACACCCGGGGCCCACCAGTATTCGCCGACGCACGCCTTGAACTCATCCCAGAATGAAGTCTCCGCTGGCACGTCGCCTGAAGGGCCGACCACGAGGAGTACACCCGTAGCACCTTGTTTCAATACGGTCGCCTTCCTCGGCCGCTCGACCGCGAGCTGTGCCCGGTACCGGCTGACTCGCTCAACAAGCGGCGGGTATGACCGAAGCTCTGCCTCATTACTAAACGTAAGCTTTCCATCCGACGTCAGCGTCGCAGAAAACGCGGGCTGACCCTTGAGGGCGTCGCCGTACTCGATCAAGAACGTGCTGGCCGAACTACCCTCTTTTACAATGGATGAATTGGACGATGAAATGACTCCATTCTTTGAGACGAAAAGGACGAGTGTTTGATCCTTTCCTAAACGCGAAGCGATTTTTCGCCCGGCAATCTCCAAATACGACTTGAAGCGGGGAACGGTATTCATCCACGTTGAATCGGAGACGCCACGAAGACCATTTTGCCCGTAGGCAATCCGAAAATCACCGCCTCGAAAGACGCGTCCCCCCTCAGCACAAATCCGTCCATTCCACGTCTTGCCGTAAAACTCGCACGGTATGTACGGGGGAGGATTCCCTCTGCGGAGTTCCGCATCTTGGCCGCGCGCGATGTTCGGATCAAACACGGCGCTGATGAAGATGGCGACAAGGGCAACGCGTCTCGAATAGTGAACAATCATCAAATTATGCTCCGGTGAATGGTGACGATGTAGCTGATGCATGGCCGAGGCACGGACCATTGTCCGTGCCTCGGCCAATGCTCACGCACTCCGATCGATACAGCCCTTCCAGTTCGAAGGATGAAATCCATATGTCTGTTCTTTGGATCACAATGATTCAAACTACCACGATATATGTAAGGTTTCCTTTATGATTTCATGGTAGTTACAGAAAATAACGTCGTTCTAGTCATGGCATCTCGTTCATCACTTTCGTTCACTCCTCATAAATCTTAAAGACCCTTTTCAAATAAGAAACAATGGTGGTGGCCACAATAGCCCCCATAAACGCCAAGAAAATATCTTTTTGAGCGTCCCAAATATCGCCCTGCGTGCCTAAATAAGCGTCCCCTTGTTCTGGGAAGAAAACGTCCGCCACGGCCCATTCAACGAGCTCGTAAAACGCACCAAAAGACAACGCCAGCTCGATCGGAAGCAGCCAAGCCACCCATTTTGGGAAGCCAAACCAGTTCAAGCACACTTCTCGCATGGGATAGGCCAAAAGAAAGCCAAACGTGAAGTGAACAATGCGGTCATAATGGTTTCGGTCGGTTTCAAACACATCCTGGAGCCAATATCCGAACGGGTTCTCCGCATAGGTATACTTCGATCCGTACACGTGTAGACACAAAAACACGCAAATCAGCAGATAGCTCAAATCGCTAAACTGATGTTTTCGATAGGTCCCGATTAAAACAGCCAACCCAACAAAGGTCAATACATTTTCCAGCTTCCAATTGGCCATGTCTGGGGTTCCGACAAACGAGTTGATCCAAATGGCCAGAAATACGACCAGAAAGCCAAGAAGCCAGTAGTTTCGGGTGAAGGCCGTTCGATCGGGAGAAATGGCATTTGTAAACGGCATGAGTGGCCCTCTGGGGTATGGTTTGTTTTGAAGACCCGAATCCACAACCATCGGGTCCTGATCCGAAACAGGATAATAGCTCGACCAATCGCGCAAAAACAACAACCCAAGCAATTGCGCTCCTCAAATAATCGGGTATGGGGGCAACAAGGTCGCCTTTTAACGCGGGAAAGGTCGTCGTGCGATATCTGAATTTGGTGAAATAAAAAAAGCGGGGCCGGGGTCATATGACCCCGGCCCCGCTGCGACCTACACTCTATGGATGACTAGATAGATGTAGAGCTAAGACTACATGCCACTTGGAGGAAGCAGTACGGTGTCGATCACGTGGATCACACCATTTGAAGCCACAATGTCGGCTACA
>CALEEY010000011.1 GCA_937877085.1 uncultured Bacteroidota bacterium | reverse complement strand
CTTTCCGTGCGCAAATTTCCAGCTTCTATCGTAGCCGGATTTACGGGATTTGAACGTAAGGTGCCATTTGAAGCACAGCCTGGAGCAGAAAAAGCACCGAACGTTTCCTTTGAATAATTCAGGCTTAATACGGCTTTTTTACGTTTGTGCAGCTCTGTTCTGGTTTGTTTCAGGGCAAATAGCGGCTGCGCAAAACATCCAGACCATTGCTCCTTCCGGGAAATGGGTGACGGATGCCGGCAACTTTTTGAGTGCATCCGAGCGAAGTATTCTGGAAAGAAAGCTATCTGGGTACGCCGACTCTACATCCTCTCAAATCATTCTCGTTACGGTTCCAGATCTTGGGGGCTATGACCCGCAGGAATATGCGTTGACCCTTGGACGAGAGTGGAAAGTGGGGCAAGCAGGTAAGGATAACGGCGTTGTAATCTTGATTTCGCGGGAAGAGCGCGCCATTCGAATCGAAATTGGATATGGACTTGAAGGGGTCATCCCCGATGTTTTTGCCAGTCGAGTCGTTCGCGATGTAATCACCCCGGCATTTAAGGCGGGAGAATTTTTTCAGGGCCTAAATAGCGCCGTGGATATCATGATGGCGGCTGCCTCTGGTGAGTTTCAGGCCGAAGAGATGGCGCGTGAAACAGGTAGAGGAATTAATCCAGCCGTTTTGTATCTGATATTCATTTTTGTCTTTATGATTATTTCGGCCATGCGAAATAAAGGCGGTGGCAAAGGCGGAAATAGAACGCACCATAACAATATTCCCATGATTTTGTGGGGAAGCGCCTTAGGGGGACGTGGCGGTGGCGGCTTCGGTGGTGGCGGCTTTGGCGGCGGTGGTTTTGGTGGCGGTGGTTTTGGTGGCGGTGGTTTCGGCGGCGGCGGCGGTGGTTTTGGTGGCGGCGGCGCAGGTGGTAGTTGGTAATTTGTCAATTTTTATGTCCCGACTTGAACAACTTCAGGCTTTTTTAGAGGAAGATCCTTCCGATTCATTCGTGCAATTTGCGCTCGCGTCCGAATTTGCGAAGCTTGGAGACCTTCAAAAAGCGATCGATACCTTTGAACGACTTCGAACCACAGACCCTTCGTATGTAGGTTTATATTTCCATCTTGGGAAATATTTAGTAGCGGCCGGTCGAACCAACGAAGCAATCACGGTGTACAGAGACGGTATCGCAATGGCTACTCAGCTTTCGGATCTTCATGCCAGGGCCGAGTTGCAATCTGCATTGTTAGAGGCAGAAATGTCAGATGACTTATGAAAGCTTTTTTTTCTCGTGTTTTGCTGCTCTGTCTTTTGTCCATTCCGCTTAGCGTCCAAGCTCAAAGCTCCCAAACCTATACCGTAAAGCCCGGAGATACGCTATTTAGCATAGCGCAGGCTCACAACATTTCGATTGAAGATCTGCGTCGATTGAACAGCCTTGAGGGTGGAGCCATCCGTTCGGGGATGAAATTGATTATCTCCGATGAAGTAACAGCAACTGACGTGCTTCAAAAAGCAGCTATTTCGGATAAAAAAGAGGTTCGGAGCGCTTCCGATGTGTCTCCAAAAGCGGAGGAGTTAAAAACGGGGGTGGACTTGGCTGCTTCAGGAGAAACGGTAGCGTCTGTCGCCGATAAACTCGAAATGAGCGTAGACGAATTGCTCATGCTCAATTCAAAAATTGAAGATGTAGTTGACCGTTTGAACGAGATTTCGCCGACAGAGGAAACGACTAGCAACCCTTATGTAGTCAAACCGGGCGAAACCCTGTTCAGTATTGCCCGCTCGCACGGAATGACGGTACGTCAATTATCAGACTTCAATTCGATGGCAAAAACGTCCATCCAGTCCGGTCAGAAGATTCGGGTCCCTGGCAATAAACCTGCTGGAACGTCCGTTTGGGTGTCCATGGGTGAAATTGACGCCGTAATGTATCCTTCGACGTTTGTCGGCCGTACAATGGCGAGTGGCATCATTTACGACGAGGTCATCTATGCCGTAGGGCATGCGACATTACCCATTGGCACCTTAATTATGCTTGGAAAGGCCAAAGAAGGCCCAACCATTTTATGCATTGTAACCGACGATAGTCTTTCCGTTTCGATGAATGTAATTGACGTGTCTGCTGCCGTTGCTAGCGCCGTTGGGTTGCAGGAAAATGATCGCGTGGAAGTTTACACGCTGAAATAATTGTGAGAGGGAGAAGAGATGGATGAGAAAATGGCCGTTGGAAAGGCGAGTTACCTTTCTGTGACCAAAAGTGCGACCTACGGTTTTTTGGCCTCATTGCCCTTATTTGTCCTATATGAGAGCTTGATTCTGTTCGTTAATGGGGACCGTATTTCTCAAATTCGAGTGGGGGCCGACATTTGGGTAAAGCAAATATTGGCCTTGGTTGGCGCAAAGGGAATGATTTCCTTGGGAATCGCTGTAGTAGTTGTTGGGATAATTATCTTTGTAGTCGAGCGGAAAAAACGCATTCCAATCAAGCCGTCTTATTTGGTATGGATGATTGGCGAAAGTGCTTTGTACGCGGTTTTTGTCGCTTTTTTAGTTTCCAGCTTGGTGGGGCTCATTTTTTCATCGGCCCTTTCCCTGTATGTGCCTGGAGTCATTCAAGATTCCGCTTCTGGTCAGCCGGGAGGGTTTATGATGCTGGTTCTTTCTATTGGAGCCGGATTATATGAGGAACTCATTTTTAGAGTCCTTATGGTAGGTAGCTTTTTTTGGGTGCTGAACAAGTGGCTTGGAAAGCGAACCTTGGCTTACATCATTGCGGCGACAATAGGCGCATTTATTTTTAGTACAGTCCATTACTTAGGACCGCTCGGCGACCCCTTTACGCTCTCTTCCTTTACGTTTCGATTTGTTTTCGGCCTTGCACTCAACGTTATTTTTCTCTTACGTGGGTTCGGTGTGGCTGCATGGACGCACGCTCTCTACGATGTTTTGGTAGTTTCTCACTTACTAGGTTAATCGCCTAAAAACTATGAATGGGATGAAGACGGCCGCTTTGATGGCGGCTTTAATGGTGCTTTTTGTACTTATTGGCGGCGCCATCGGCGGAGATGCCGGAATGATTGTAGCCTTTGGTATTGCCGTCGCACTCAATTTTGGGAGCTACTGGTTTAGCGCAAGTATAGTACTCAAAATGTACAAGGCTGAAGAAGTATCAGAGGCTGAAGCGCCTGAACTAGTACGGATGATAGACGACCTGAGGCAACGGGCAGGCCTTCCCATGCCTCGAGTTTATGTAATTCCTTCAGATCAACCCAATGCATTTGCTACCGGGCGAAATCCAGACAATGCGGCCGTTGCAGTGACCAACGGAATCGTTAGGCTGCTCTCAAAAGACGAGCTGAGAGGGGTTATTGCACACGAATTGGCGCATATCAAACACCGCGACATTCTTACCAGTTCAATCGCAGCGACGGTGGCTGCTGCCATCACTTTGTTGGCTCGATTTGGGATGTTTTTCGGTGGCAACCGGGATCGTGGAAGCGCCATGAATTCCTTGATGATGATGATTCTCGCGCCCATTGCTGCTATGTTGATACAAATGGCTATCTCTCGATCAAGGGAGTTTGCAGCCGATCGCGAAGGAGCTTTGATTTGTGGCCAGCCGGAAGCGTTGGCGTCTGCCTTACAGCGACTTCAAAAGGGTGCCGAGCGCATTCCCATGGACGCCAATCCATCTACGGCTCATATGTTTATTATAAATCCATTCGCTGGGGCCATGTCAGGTTTTCGCAACCTGTTTTCCACCCACCCGTCAACAGAACTACGAGTTGAACGGCTTTTAGCTATGCGATAGTCGCATTTATTACGCCTATAGGTATGAAAACAACCATTAAGTTCGGGTCCGTTAGCGGCATAGATTTGTTCGTCCATTGGACCTTTTTGATCATGCTGGCGGGTATTTTTGGATTCTACGTCTATCAAGGGCTAACCATTATTGCTGCGCTAGCCGGTGTAGGTCTCATTCTTTCCGTTTTCGCATGCGTGGTTTTGCACGAACTTGGACACGCATTTATGGCGCGAAATTTTGGAATCCCAACGATTGATATTGTGATGTACCCTATCGGGGGAGTGGCACGACTTGCTAGAATGCCCCGAGAGCCCAAACAGGAATTTCTAATAGCCATAGCCGGACCAGCGGTGAACCTAGCTATTGCTGGCGTACTGTTCGTTTTAGGAAGCGTCTTGGGTACTACGTTGTCTGCTTCTTCCTCCTTTCAGCCCCAAGCAAACATCATTTCTATGTTGATGTGGATTAACCTAGGCCTAGTTGCCTTCAATATGATTCCAGCTTTTCCAATGGACGGCGGCCGTGTTCTTCGAGCGGCTTTGGCATCTCAGATGGACTATCGGAATGCGACTCATATTGCCAGCCTGATTGGGCAGGGATTGGCGCTCGTTTTTGGAGTCTACGGAATGTTTAACGGAATGTGGACCTTGCCTCTTGTAGCTGCATTTGTATTTATGGCCGCTCGCCAAGAAGTGCAGCACGTAATGGATAAAACATGAAAGAATTTTGGCCCGTTATTGTCATAACCATCGTCGGTTTTTTTGGATTGGCGGCTCTGCTCCTCATACCGGTGTGGAAATTTTTAAACAAAGAAGAAATATCAGCTGAAAAGTGGGACGAAGCTCACAGCGAGCAAAAGGCATCCAATAGTCAAAAAGGTCCCAGCGAGCAATAGGCTCCATGCGGCTAAATGGCTTTCAGCCATCCATTGGCTTCCAGAGATCGTTTAGCCCGAAAACCGGAAGACGCATTGATTTATATTCACTCCGGAGGGCGCATTTTTTGAGCTTTCCCAGCGGAATGGGAGGAATCTGACACCGTTACAAGGGGTTCAATTTGGTCCATTGTTTTGGGACCGATTCCTCGAATGGACAGGAGGTCCCGAGTCGCTTTGAATGGATGTAGTCTTCGATATTCGATGATTCGTTTCGCCATTTGGGGGCCGATCCTAGGCAGCGCTTGGAGTTCTTTCTCCGTGGCAAGATTAATGTTCAGCGGAAATCGAACCCGTGGCTTTTCTAAGGTGTCCTTCACAACCCATAGTTCAACGTCAGCATATTTGATGTTTTCCTCACCGTGGCCCAGTGGCATCGGTTGTTTCGATCCACTTTTTGCTGAGCTAGCCAGGCTTTGAGCGTAGCTAGTTCCGATGAAAAGGGTGTCCACCGCATTCAGAGAGTCTGCCCTTGCGGCCAGAAGCCGGAATAGGCTGTCGGTCTCGGCATAATAAGCGTCGTTGAAGGGCAAAATTCCCGCCCGCACAATTCGGATTCCGTGAGCAACGATTACGATAGCTACCAACAAGACAATAGCCGTTGCTTCCTGTGATGTGCAGTACAATTTTTCTTGTATCCAAAACTTCCATTTCATTCGGGCCTGCTTCGTCGTTTATAGAAATCCTACAGCATTTGAAATGCATTTGAGGTTTATCGTTGACACCTATCGAACCATCTCGTAACCTTTTGAAATCACTTACTTACCAAAATGCCCAAACCTGCCACTATAGTTCACACCGACGCGATCGTCTTAAGGTCAATTGACTATGGCGAAACCAGTCGGATTGTGACGCTTTTTACAAGGGAGAGGGGAAAAATTGGGGTGATGGCCAAGGGGGCTAGGTCTGGAAAGAGTCGATTTGGTTCGACTCTTGAGCCGCTGGCCCACATAAGCGTCGTGATTTATTTCAAGCCGGGTCGTGAGCTTCAGATTATTAGTGAAGCTTCTCATGTTTTCACCCACGATGCCCTTCGAGGATCGCTAGAGAGGATAGAAACGGGTCTTCGGATGATTGAGTTGACATCTGCGCTACTGGAACCAGACGAGGCCCATCCAGAAATCTTTGGGCTTTTAGCCGGATGCATGACGGCGTTGGAAAATGCACCCGCCCGGACCGGAAATATTTGGCCTTTTTACCAGCTCCGATTGGCAACTTCGCTCGGCTTTGGCCCCGGTTTTGACGGTGAAAAAATCAAGGCCATGGAAGCGGAAATGGGCGTTTTAAACCTTAAAAAAGGGGATATATCGGACCATACGGAAGAAAACTATTTCCCATTTCACGCATCCCGATCGGCCCTTCGGGCCTTCGCCGTCCTAGCTAGGGCGCATTTATCGGACATCGTCCGGATGGAATTATCCCCTCAAATATCCATTGAAGTAAACAACATGGTGACGGCCTATCTAAAATTCCATGTCGAAGACGCCTACCCAAACCGAAGCTCAAAAGTATTTGCTCAGTTGGCGCTCTAAGCCGGCCCTCAGTGGCCCTTTTTCTCGCCCCGACTTGACACCTATGAAATGAATGTGTAATATATGTGTTACACATGTTGAGGTGCATTTCGTTTGTACCATAAAATTTCAGTACGATGGGTGTAATATCATGGGACGTAGAGGATTAACGGGAAAGCAGGAGATTTTTTTACAGTATCTGAAGTCCTACGTCTACGATGAAAGCGTGTGGCCTACCTATCGAGAAATTTCCGATTTTTTCGGATTTAGATCGCCCAATAGTGTAACGCAAAATCTCCAGGCCTTACATCGGAAAGGTTATCTGCTGAAACATCAAGACGGCTTTTTATTCCCGGAAGAAATAGAGACCGACTCCATCTCAGTTGGAATTCCCATCCAAGGAATAATCACGGCCGGGAAGCTGCAAGAAGCAATAGAGGAAAATTTAGGAACCATTACGTTAGAGACACTTTTCCCAAACATCGATCGAATTTTTGCTATTCGAGTTTCAGGAAGCTCGATGATTGGGGTGGATATTCACGACGGAGACTACGTCTTGCTTATGGATGATGACATTCCAAACGGAGGAATTGGCGCTATTCTATACAATGGTGAGACGACCTTGAAAAAGGTTTTTTACGACGAAAAAGGACTTCGTTTGGAAGCCGCCAATAAGGAATATGACGACATTCACGTGCGCCCCGACGTGTTTGAAGAGGTTCGCGTCTTGGGTAAGTATGTTGGTCATGTCAACAAAAATGGCATTCACAAAGCATCCCGCCGCGCGATGGCTTAATGATGCCACCAGCTTGGCGCTGCGCGCTGGCTTAGCGATGCCGCCGGCTACCCGCCGCCACGCATGGCCCCAATGCCGCCAACTTGGCGCCGCGCATGGCTTAATGATGCCGCCGGCTACCCGCCGCCACGCATGGCCCCAATGCCACCAGCTTGGCGCTGCGCATGGCTTAATGATGCCGCCAGCTACCCTTCGCCGTGCTAAAAGAAGAATGGGAATCCACTTCTTTTCCTTTTCTGCGGTAGTATCGCTGGAAATTGAGGGTAAAAGTGAATGATGACAATAAAGCAATCGATTGAATGACGTACCTTGCAGTGATTTTGTAGCCCAACAGACTTCAATTGTACCACATGACTTTGAGCCGACTGGCTGTACTGTGCGCCCTGCTTTTGCTACCTACTGTACGGGTATCCGCACAGGCTGAAACTGTACCTTTTTCTTGGGATCAGGCCACGATCTATCATTTGATCACGGATCGTTTTTCCAACGGTACGCGTGACAATGATTCGGCGTACGGACGGGGCTTAGATGGGAATGGTTCACCCTACGACGTAGACTCCACCGGACATTTCTTAGGAGGCGATTTTCAAGGGCTAAAAGGTTGGGTTGAGGATGGCTATTTTTCAGATTTGGGGGTAAACGCCCTCCTGATTTCTGCTCCTTTCGAACAGGTTCATGGTTGGATAGGGGGGGGATTTGGCGAATTTCAGCGTTACGGTTACGACGGATCATGGCCGTTGGACTATACCGAAACGGATCTGGCATATGGCACCAAGCTTGAATTTGAGGCCTTGATGGGCGCCGCTCACGCTGCTGGTTTAAAAGTATTGATTGATGTAAACATCAATGGCGTTGGGCTGGCGACTTTAAATGATATGGCCGCTTTTGATTTTGGAGGTATCACGTCAGATGAATGGCGAGGATGGCGTCCTGCTTCAAAATCTGGGTGGCAGTCGTACAACGACCGTCTGGTAACCATAACCGATTCAACCGAATCCTGGTCTAAGTGGTGGGGACCTGAATGGATTCGTGCGGATGTGCCTGGCTATGAGCCGTGCGGCGAGCCTGTCCAAACACATTGCGCGGATCAGTTACCCGATTTGAGGGAAGACGTGGTAGCCACCAAACTTCCAAGCTTTCTGAAATTGAAATGGGGAGACGAGAAGACGACAGTCGAATCTGCGGATTTGGACGCCTTTTTCAAGCGAACGGGATATCAGCGCTCTGCCACCAATCATATTATCAAATGGCTGACCGATTGGGTCCGGTCCTACGGAATCGATGGTTTTGTCCTAAATCATCCTGAAAGCGTAAGTCCAGAATCAATTCAGCGATTGAAAGAGCAGGCAACCAGAGCCCTAGCTGATTGGAAAGCAGCCCAGGGAATGGAAGGCGCGCCAGATGCTCCCTTTTGGTTTGCAGGTAACGTTTCTGACCATGGACTAGAGAAGTCGGAGTTTTTCAAAAGTGGCTTTGATTCCATCTTCAACTATGGATTCACCGGCGACCTGCAGAAGCCCATCGACCTACAATTTGCTACCTATGCCGAGTCCATAAACAAAGATGCGTCCTTCCACGTGTCTTCGTTTCTTTCGTCCAGCGCCACTGGTTTGTACGGTCGTTCGGGCCTGCAAAACGGAGACTCGGACCTTCCAAACGGGGGTCCTGATCTTACAGGCGGGGGCTCGGGCTTACCAAACGGACAGGATTTGAAAGACGCGGCCACCCGATTGTTATTGTCTCCTGGGGCAGTCGTCATTTATTACGGAGATGAATCAGGCCGGCCGTTGGGACGGCTGGGAGTGGATGAGCTTGAACGAACCAAGTCCAATATGAATTGGGCCCATTTTGACGAAGATCTGGTTCGACATTGGCAAAAAATAGGGTCCTTTAGAGCAGCCCATCCGGCCGTTGCCCGCGGTGGTCACGATAAACTTTCCGACGCCCCCTATACTTTTTATCGAGGGGTTCGTCAGGGGTTGGATACGGACGAAGTGATCGTGGTTATGGGCGCAAACGGCAAGACGCGAGTAAACGTATCTATCGTCTGGCCAGACGACACCGTGCTACGCGACGCTTACACTGGAAATGTAGCGATCGTGTCTTTCGGGCAAGCCACCTTTACAGCAGACGCGTCCGGACTCATTCTGATTGAGGAGGTCCGCTAGAAGCCCCTCCGCTTACTTTCAAGCGTTGGTTTTGGCCGTATTCAGGAAATCTCGCAGGACGAAATGCAAGATTCCGCCGTTGCGGTAATATTCCACTTCTACCGGTGTGTCCAACCTGCAATTTGTTTCAAAAACAGTCTTGTTTCCACTTGGATGCACAGCCGTGACCATCATTTTACTCAAGGCCTGTACCGAGTCGTTCACAAGAATAGTAAAGCTTTCCGTACCGTCAAGTCCAAGAGAATCGGCCGTTTGACCTGCCAAGAACTGAAGCGGCAAAACACCCATTCCAATCAAATTTGACCGGTGGATGCGTTCGTAGCTCTCTGCAATTACGACTTTTGCACCCAATAGAAGCGTTCCTTTGGCAGCCCAATCGCGGCTAGATCCCATACCATAGTCCTTTCCAGCCATCACTACCAGCGGCGTACCGCTGGCCTGGTATTTCATGGACGCGTCGTAAATATCCAGCGTTTCGTCCGTCGGGAAATAGCGAGTGACGCCGCCTTCGATGCCCGGTACCAAATGATTCTTGATGCGGATATTGGCAAAGGTGCCTCTCATCATGACTTCGTGATTTCCTCTTCTGGATCCAAAAGAGTTAAAGTCGATGTAGGGCACCTCGTTGTCTAACAAGTACTTGGCGGCAGGGCCGTCGGGAGCAATGGCTCCTGCTGGCGAAATATGATCGGTTGTTGTCGAGTCGCCTACCTTTATGAGCACTCGAGCGTTGTCAATGCTTTTAATAGTGGGCGTGTTGGGGGTTAAGTCCAAAAAAAATGGCGGCTCTTGCACATATGTCGACGAGCTATTCCACTCATAGATCGACCCTTCCGGAATCTGAATGGCATTCCACATTTCGTTCGAATCCTCAATACCGTCGTATTCTTTTCTGAACATTTCAGGTCGAACACACTGATTAACGAGGTCACGAATTTCTGCAGATGTTGGCCAGAGTTCGCTAAGAAAGACGTCCCTACCACTAGAATCCTTCCCAATGGGGTCCTTGGTTAGGTCGATATCGACCGTTCCCGCTAGTGCATAGGCTACGACGAGCGGAGGAGATGCCAAGAAGTTGGCCTGCACCATTTGATGAATCCGGCCTTCGAAGTTTCTATTGCCTGACAAGACCCCACTAACAATGAGGTCGCCATCCTTAATGGCGGAAGCCGTTTCGTCAGGTAATGGACCTGAATTACCAATACAAGTGGTACATCCGTAGCCAACTAAATTGAATCCGATGGCATTGAGGTAGGGCCATAGACCGGCCGCTTCGAGATAGTCTGTAACTACTTTTGATCCGGGAGCCAGGCTTGTTTTCACGTAAGGGGCCACTTTTAGGCCTCTTTCAACCGCTTTTTTCGCAACTAATCCCGCGCCAATCATAACCGAAGGGTTAGATGTATTGGTACAACTTGTGATAGCGGCAATGGCCACGTCGCCGTGCTTCATAGACACCTGCTCTGAATAGGCACCGGTACGATTTAGGCGTTCTTTAGATAGTCCAAAACCGCGAGGTCCAGCAGGGCGCTCAAGCGCCTCATGGAATTCTTGTTGCATGGCTGGAAGGACAATGCGGTCTTGAGGCCGTTTTGGTCCAGAGAGGCTCGGTACAATTGTAGATAGGTCGAGCTCAAGAACATCTTTAAATTCAGGTTCAGGAGTATTGTCGGTGCGGAACAAGCCTTGTGCCTTCGTATATCGCCCGACCATTTCAACCATTTCTGGATCACGACCCGTTCTAGTCAAGAAATCAAGCGTTTCCTGGTCGATTGGGAAGAAGCCCATGGTAGCTCCGTACTCGGGAGACATATTGGCGATGGTAGCGCGATCCGGAATGGTCATGTTGCTGACTCCGGGACCGAAAAACTCTACGAATTTATCGACCACACCATATTTTCGAAGCGTTTCGGTCACCGTAAGCACCAAATCGGTTGCCGTAGCGCCTTCTGGCAGTTCGCCTTTCAATCGAAATCCAATGACTTCGGGCATCAACATATAGATGGGCTGCCCAAGCATAACGGCTTCGGCTTCAATTCCACCAACACCCCAACCAACAACGCCCAATCCGTCAATCATCGTGGTGTGGCTGTCCGTCCCAACGACCGAGTCAGGATAGTAGACGGAGAGTCCATCATCCGTCATTTTGCTCCATACACCGCGCCCGATGTACTCCAAATTTACCTGATGGCAAATACCGCTGCCCGGTGGTACGACAGAAAAATTGTCAAATGCGCTTTTTCCCCAACGTAAGAACTCATAACGCTCCGCATTGCGCTCAAACTCCCGTTGTTCATTTATGGCCAACGATTGGCTTTGGCCAAAAGCATCGACTTGAACGGAGTGGTCAATCACTAGGTGGACAGGCACGCGAGGGTTGATTTCCTCAGGATCGCCACCCAGACGAGCCATGGCGCTTCTCATCGCGGCAAGATCTACAACGGCTGGGACGCCCGTAAAGTCTTGAAGCAAGACCCTGGCCGGCATAAATGGGATTTCGACTTGGGCCGGATGCTTTGGATCGTAGGTAGCTAGCTTCGCAACGTCTGCTTTTTCAACCAAAAAACCGTCACAGTTTCTAAGGGCGCATTCAAGCAAAACCTTAATGGAAAACGGGAGTCGGTCAATTCCTGGATAGCCTTGATTACGAAGGGCCTCCAATGAATACAAATACCCTGTTCCAGAGCCTGTGTTAAATGTCTGGCGTGTGCCGAAAAGATCGTTTTTGGTGTCGGGAGCGTTGCTCATGACGAGTGTTGGTTGGACCCCGAAAGGCCGGTTGAAGGAGCATTAAATATACCAAATAAGCCCGAGTATGTTTTGGCCACACCGCCAAGGGAGGGCGCTAGTACTAGTTTTATCGGAGAATTTAAAAAGACGAGTCCAGAAGGATGCTTAGCCATTTTACGTGGTTTACATCATATTTGGGGAAGTAGGAACAGTGCCCACGAAACGGAGGTTCATTTTATATCGGGTGAACCGGTTTCAAACCGCTATCCGACGTTGGGTCCTTTTGTGCTCCTATATTTTTCGCCTCCCATTTCGGACCTGTGGGTTTACGACCACATCCCCTCGTAGTAGGCCAATTTCGTATCCATACCTCCCATGACCCCCTTATTTTCACTTTCCGAGTTGATTCTGGAATCTTCATTCATAAACGGAGTGTGGCAGGATGCTTCTGACGGTAAGCGTTTTGACGTCGTCAATCCGGCAACTGGCGAGCGATTGGCTTCCGTCCCACATTTAATGAGATCGGACGTCCACCTCGCAGTAGACGCAGCGGTAACCGCTTTTCCTGGCTGGAGAGATAAATTAGCAGAAGAACGGGCCGGGCTGCTTAAGAAGTGGCATCGACTCATCCTAGATCATACCGAAGAGCTGGCCCTTCTTATGACGATGGAGCAAGGAAAACCTTTAAAAGAATCGAGGGGCGAGATTGCATACGCCGCCAGTTTTGTGGAGTGGTTCGCCGAAGAAGCCCGGCGCTCGTATGGTGACGTAATCCCTACCCATATGGCGGGGAAACGTATTTTGGCTCTGAAACAGCCCGTAGGAGTGGTGGCGGCCATAACACCATGGAATTTCCCGGCGGCCATGATTACTCGAAAAGTAGCCCCGGCACTGGCTGTAGGCTGTACCGTTCTCGTAAAACCTTCCGAACTCACGCCTTTGACGGCTTTGGCGCTTGCCAAATTATCCGAAATCGCCGGAATTCCCCCGGGTGTATTCAATGTTTTGACAACTAAAGATCCTGAGGCGTTTGGATCCGCCGTAATGGAGCGTGAGGATGTTCGAAAAATATCTTTTACGGGGTCTACACGGGTCGGCAAAATTCTACTGCGTCAGGCGGCGGATTCTGTTAAACGCGTTTCCTTAGAACTGGGAGGAAATGCCCCTTTTATAGTTTTCAACGATGCTCATCTTGAATCCGCAGTGGAAGGTGCCATTGCTTCAAAATATAGAAATGCCGGGCAAACCTGCGTTTGCAGCAACAGAATATTCGTTCAAAGCGGAATATATGAGCCATTTTTAAAGCTTTATACGCAGGCCGTGGAGCGTCTTAGTGTAGGGCCTGGGGACCAAGAGGATTCGGATATTGGGCCACTCATTAATGCGGCCGCCCTCGACAAAGTAAAATCTCTGATCCAAAAAGCGGTGGCCGACGGAGCAAAAATAGTATGTGGGGGCGGAGGACACGAGCGCGGAGGGACGTTTTTTGAGCCCACCATTCTTACCGATGTTCAGGATTCCATGGCCATATCTAAAGACGAAATATTTGGACCCGTCTCGACACTTCACACGTTTGAATCCGAAGATGAAGTAATCGAGCGCGCGAACAACACTCCCTATGGATTAGCATCCTATTTTTACACGCAAGATCTGGCCAGATCGTGGAGAGTTTCCGAAAAGCTTGATTTTGGCATCGTGGGGATCAATACGGGGCTGATTTCCACCACGGTTGCCCCATTTGGCGGGATGAAGGAATCGGGCTTGGGCCGGGAGGGATCAAAATATGGCATTGAAGAATACCTGGAAACCAAATACGTTTGCGTAGGTGGACTGTAGGCGTCGGCGGACTTTAGGCTTCGGCGGACATCTTTACTGACAGGCCCTTCGGACCGGCTTTACGGACTTCTTCTTTGGACTGGCTTTACCGACTTAATTACCAATAATTGCTATGACTCGGATTTTTCTAACACTTACGACAATGTGCCTTGTGGGAGTAACCGCATTGAGTGGATGTACCCCCGGCGGAGCAAAAGAACCGACCATCGATCCCGTATCTGGTTTCCCCATTTTTCAATCTGAAATACCCATCACGGCGGAAATTTTTGCTCCCGGAGTGATCAATTCCACTTGGCCGGAATTTGGCATTTCTTTTACGGCAGGCGGCGATACCCTGTATTTCGACCGAACCATAAAAGACCGGACAAAAGCGACCGTTCTGCGCTCCGTTGCGATCGATGGCGTGTGGCAGGAGCCGGAAGTAGCCCCATTTTCGGGCCCGACGTTCGACGTCGATCCATTTGTAACCTCAGATGGAGGCATATTTTATAGTTCGCTTCAGTTTGATGTTGAAAGAGACAGCCTTGCTTCATTCGATTTTTGGTTTTGGTCCGGAACGGGGGATCCGGTTCGTTTACCTCGCCCACTCAATAGCGATGCCAATGAATCATTCATGACTGGCACGTTGGACGGGGCATTGTATTTCGGCTCCAACAGAAACGGTCCCGCTGAGATCTTCGTTTCAGATTTCAAAGAGGGCCAGCGCTATACGCCGGTTGTGGTGCCCATCGAAGGGGTGACGAACCCCGGTAACCCGCTGATTTCTCCTGACGGAAATACCTTGGTCTTTGCTAGCGAAATGAACGATGGGCAAACACAGCTCTCCTTTATTTGTCGCTCGGAAGGGGTGTGGTCCTCGCCTACTTTATTCCCAGAGCCCATTAATTCTGCCGATATGGAGTACGCTCCAGGAATGGATCGGGAAGGATATCTTTACTTCGCTTCTGAACGACAGGGAATGGTTTTGGAAGCGTTTGAGGGGGACCGTCGACCCTCTGATATTTACCAATCGAATCTGAAAATAAGCAGCTTGTGCCCTTCAAAATGATCCAGAGGGGCAACGTCTAGTTTTGAGTCCCAGACCGTTGTTTTAGGTGGCCAAATCGCCATCTGTAAGTTGAAACGGAATCAGGCCGCGCTGCAAAGCGTATCGAATCAAATCGTTATGGCTGTGAATTTGAAGCTTCTTCATCAAATTGGAGCGATGTTTTTCAACGGTTCGGACGCTGATAAACAGCTTTTCGGTTATCTCTGATGCTGTATTGCCCTCAGCAACCAGCTGAAGGACTTCCCGTTCTCTTGTGGTTAAGTCTTCGTACACATCGACCGAATGGCCCTCTTGATCCACAAAATGGGAAATGGAAGAGCTGAAAAACGTCTTTCCGTTTAAGACGGATTGGATAGCTTGAGAAAGATCGCCTCTACACGAGCTTTTAACGATGTAACCCCGCGCGCCGTATCGAATCGAACGAGACACGTTGATCGAATCAATATTGTGGGTATTGACAATAATTTGTGTCGAGGGTAATTGATCATGGATTCGTCTGACAACTTCCAGACCATCCAGCTCATGGAGGTGAAGTTCCGTGATTAACAATTCCGGCCGTTCGGCCAAAATCATGGGAATGGCATTCAATCCCGAAACCTCTTCTCCTACTACCGTGTGCCCGGATGTGTTTTGGAGATATTCCTTGATGCCGTCTCGGCTAAAAGGTTCACTATCTAAAAGGAATACGGATGCCATGGCAATGAAGTACTAGTTTAATCTTTACTCTGGAGTTTTCTTCTACCCTTACAAACGAGAATATCATACGACTCACGACAAGTGATAATGATACCCGTGATGCAAATCGACTCCAATACTTAGATGTGCGTACTTATCTGCGTACAATATGCGAAAACAAGTTTAAAAATTACGCTGAAATACGTAGTCGTATGCGTTGTTCTCCGCATTTGGTGGATGTTTACATTGTCGATACTTGGGTTGTGGGACGTTTGCAACTCGATGTTGTCGGTTACAAAGAGTTGATATGCTGTAGCGCCCGGTGATACTAGAACTTCGAAGGGATAACCTCCCCTTTCCAGAAGTAGCTTTATCACCGGGCGCTACTTTTTTGGTTTAACTTTCTGACGCTTACATTGGGGCCAAACCACTCAAAAGCAATCGATTATGCGTCCGCTATTTTTGTTAATCCTGAGTTTTCTTTGCTCCTTTCCCGCGCAAGCTCAAGACACTTCTGACTTCCAAAAGGGAACGGACGGTGCAGGGCCCTACGATCGACTGATTATCCGGGGAGCGACCATGATTGAAGGATCTGGTGCGCCGCCCGTTGGTCCGGTCGACATTGTCATCGAGAACGACCGTATTGTGGAAATTAGAGGTGTCGGAAGTCCAGGCTTGCCGATAGATCCAAATAGGCGGCCAGCAAAGGGGACACGGGAGATCGATGCACACGGAATGTATGTCCTTCCCGGTTTTGTGGACATGCATGGTCATCCGCATACCATTGATTCAGGCCAGGGCGTCCCGCTAGAATACGTGCTCAAGCTTTGGCTGGCACACGGAATTACAACGACGCGGGTTGTCGGCGCCAAAGGAGTCGATTGGATGTTGGACCTGCAAAAAAGGAGTGCAGAAAATAGGATTACGTCCCCAAGGATCTTCGCGTATCCGATTTTTGGACAGGATTTTGGCCGGCCCATTCAGACGCCGGAAGATGCCCGCGAATGGGTTCGGTGGGTGAAGAAAAAAGGCGCCGATGGGGTAAAATTGTTTGGGGCGGCTCCAGAGATCATGACGGCCACTTTAGACGAGGTGAAAAAACAAGGTCTGCGGGCTGCAGAGCATCATGCGCAACTTGATGTTACCCGAATGAACGTGTTGCGCACGGCTAGCCTTGGGCTAACCACAATGGAACACTGGTATGGATTGCCCGAGGCGCTATTCGAAGACAAAGTAATCCAGCGGTATCCGTTGGATTACAATTACGCGAACGAGGCCGATCGCTTCAGTGAGGCAGGGCGTCTTTGGAAACAGGCGGCAAAACCGTTTTCACCCCATTGGAACGCTGTAATGGACTCGCTATTGGCGATGGATTTCACCATCGACCCTACCTTTATAGCCTATTTGGCAAGTCGGGACTTGATGCGCCAAAGCCGCAACGATTGGCATGCCATCTACACGATGCCCGCCTTATGGGATTATTATCGACCCAATCGGGACGCACACGGTTCCTACTGGTTTTACTGGACCACGGAAAACGAGATGGATTGGAAAGAAAATTTCAATCTCTGGTTCACGTTTGTGAACGAGTATAAAAACCGCGGGGGACGGGTTACCCTAGGATCAGATTCGGGATATATCTACAATTTGTACGGATTTGGATACATTCAAGAGATGGAAAACATGCGTGAGGCTGGCTTTCATCCCCTCGAAGTCATTCGCAGTGCTACGATCATGGGAGCTGAAGCGCTGGGCGCGGACGACCAGATTGGTACGATTCAAGTGGGGAAATTGGCAGATTTAGTGATTGTCGCCGAAAACCCGCTTCAAAATCTCAAAGTGTTATACGGCACCGGTTGGATCCGCCTCAATGACGACACGCAAGAAGTAGAGCGAGTGGGCGGCATTAAATACACCATTAAAGGTGGAGTGGTATTTGATGCCAGGGCGCTACTGCAAGATGTGCGGGACATGGTAGAAGCTTCCAAGGCAGAAAAGGGACTTCCAGCTGGACCCATGCCAATGAAAATTGAAACAGTAGACGAACTAACTCCAATGCGCCACAACTAATATGAAAACATATCTATTTTGCCTCCTTTTATTGATTCCTGGATCTGTTCGGGCGCAGGAAGACTGGTCCCGGTTGAAGATGCACTTCGATAAGCCGGCTGCGGAGTGGAATCACGCGCTTCCTGTGGGAAATGGAAGGTTGGGTGCGATGGTTTTTGGCGGCACGGCGCGCGATCGCATTCAATTTAATGAAGAGACCCTGTGGTCTGGAGGCCCCTACGATCCAGTGGTAGAGGGTGCCCACGAAGGTCTTCCCGAAATTCAGCGGCTCATGTTCGAAGGGGAATTTGCCAAAGCACACGATCTATTTGGTCGTTCGATGATGGGAAAACCCTACGAGATGATGAAATATCAGCCGATGGGGAATCTATTATTGAATTTTGAGGGGCACGAGACGGTAGAAGACTACCGCAGAGAGCTCGATCTAGACCGAGCCATAGCCACGACTACCTATTCCCTGAACGGAGTCACGTTTAAACGGGAAGTGTTCGTAAGCGCTGTGGACCAGGTCATTGTTATCCGAATTTCGGCTGATAAGCCTGGCATGATCACCTTTTCGGCCGATCTGCGCGGCGTTCGAAATCCTGATCACTCGAATTATGGCACGGATTACTTCCAGATGGATGGCATATCCCCCAATCAGCTCAGAATAACCGGTAAAAACACCGATTATTTAGGCATTGAAGGGAAACTGCGCTATGAAGCAAGGTTAGTTGCCACTTCCGACGGGGGCACCGTTTCGGTTGATTATAAGACCTTAAAGGTTGAAGGAGCTACAAGCGCCACGATAGTCATGGCTGCTGCAACCAATTTTGTGACCTATCAAGATGTTTCTGGCGATCCACAGGCTCGGGTAGCGGCTGTTTTGGACGCGGTTTCAAAACGGAAATCGGCTGACGTCGAAGCGGATCATGTGGCCGAGCACCGGGGGTGGTTTAGGAGACTCTCGTTGACGCTCCCAGGCTCTGAAGAGGTGTCTGAAATGTCCTTGGATGCTCGAATTCAGCGTTTCAAGACCGAACCTGATCCCGAATTAGCTGCCATCTACTATCAATTTGGACGGTATTTGCTCATTGCAAGCTCGCGTCCTGGAACCGAGCCTGCCAATTTGCAGGGGATTTGGAATAATGATTCCAATCCGTGGTGGGACAGTAAATACACGATCAACATCAATCTCCCGATGAATTACTGGGGAGCGGAGTCTGGCAATTTGTCGGAAATGATGCAGCCTTTAGAGGCATTCATGGTCGACATCGCTGAAGCTGGGGCCCGGACGGCAAAAGAACACTGGAATGCCAGCGGATGGGTACTTCATCAGAACACGGATTTGTGGCGCGCTACCACGCCCATGGACGGACCCTCGTGGGGCGCCTGGCCCGTTGGCGGTGCATGGATGATGACCAATCTGTACGAAAACTACCGGTTTACCCAGGATCGGGCGTATTTGGAACGGATGTATCCCATCCTGAAAGGTCAGGTAGAGTTTTTATTGGATATTCTTGTCGAACACCCTACGAATGGCTGGTTGGTGACCTCGCCTTCGAATTCTCCTGAGAACTTCCCCGTTTGGCCTGGAAACGTGCCGTTTTTTGATGAAGTGAGCGGTATAACCTTGAAGGCTCGCAATATTGCCGTCGGCCCGACGATGGATATGCAGATTATCCGAGAGGTGTTCGATATGTTTGCGGATGCTTCTGCCGAATTGGGCCACGACGCAGAGCTAGCAAAGGCAGCGGCCGATGCCCGTAAACGATTGGCGCCCAATCAGATAGGAAAATACGGGCAGCTTCAGGAGTGGATTGAAGACTACGAAGAAATTGAGCCTGAACATCGTCACCTTTCGCACCTGTGGGGGCTTTATCCGGGAAGTGAAATCACCCCAGACGAGACTCCGGCGTTCGCCGCCGCTTCTGCTAAAACTATCGAGCGCAGAGGTACTGGGGGTTGTGGATGGTCATACGGCTGGAAAATGGGCCTCTGGGCGCGATTGAACTCAAGCACCGGCGCCCTACACGAATTCAGGGCGCTACTTACGCAATCGTCGCTACCCAACATGTTTTCACTGTGTGGTCGCGCTATGCAAGTCGACGGCAATTTTGGCGCTTCTTCTGCAATTGCTGAAATGTTGGTACAGTCACACCAAGGTTTTGTAGATTTACTACCTGCACTTCCGGATGAATGGGCCGATGGGTCCGTTCGAGGCGTCCGTGCTCGAGGGGCTCTAGAAGTCAATTTAGCCTGGTCTTCGGGAAAACTGAATTCAGGCTCGATTACTGCGTTTAAAGACGGCCCGGTAACAGTCCGTGCCAAAGGATTATCTGGCGTTTTGAGAAGCGACGGAACGGCTGTTCCTACTACAGGGACAGACCTTATACAGTTTGAGGCTGTTTCTGGAAAGACTTACACATTGAAATTTTGAACCCATGAACCGAATGAACATGATTTCTCGCTCGTTTAACCTTCTGTTGGTCTTATTACTTGTTCAGAGCGCCTCCGCTCAGTCATTTTCTACAGACTACAAAGACAATTATCCCAAAAACGCCGGGATAGATGTGCACGGATATACCTTTGAACTCGTTCTGACGGACGAATCCGACTCGATTTCAGGTCGGACCACTGTGGATGCCCGGTATTTAACCGCTGGACAAACCGAACTCCGGGTCGATTTGATCAATAAAACGGACGCACTTGAGGGGAAAGGCATGGTAGTCGACGCCGTGACCATGGCAGGGAAGGCCCTCCAATTCAAACATGAAAATGACCAGGTTTTTATTCAACTGGGTCGTTCTCCAGAGGCTATGGAGCGTGTCCAAGTCGAGATATCGTATCATGGTATTCCGGCTTTTGGATTAAAGGTTGACAAGAACAAACACGGAGACCGTGCCTTTTTTAGCGACAATTGGTCTTCGCGGGTACGCAATTGGCTTCCAACGGTGGATCATCCGTCGGACAAGGCGATGAGCGAATTCAAGGTGACCGCCCCAGATCATTACCAGGTGGTTTCTAATGGCCTGTTGATGGAGGAAACGGGGCTGGGCGACGGCAACAGAATGACCCATTGGAAAAACTCAGTGCCGATAGCGACTTGGCTTTATCTGCTAGGTGTAGCTGATTTTGCCGTTCAGTATGTAGATGAGTTTGACGGCAAGTCTATTCAAACGTGGGTGGCTCGTCAGGATCGCGACGCTGGGTTTTATGACTTCGCTGAGCCAACTAAACAGGTTTTGGCTTATTACACGGATTTAATTGGCCCCTATTCCTACGAGAAATTGGCCAATATCGTGTCTAATGCTACAAGTGGCGGTATGGAGGCGGCATCTGCCATCGCCTATTCAGAGGCATCTGTCACGGGCGATCGTAGCCGTCGTTGGCAAATCGTTATCATCCACGAAATTGCTCATCAATGGTTTGGAAACGCGGTTACCGAAGCCGATTGGAATGATGTATGGCTAAGCGAGGGCTTTGCAACGTACTACACCCTTCTTTTCCGTGAGTATGCCTTTGGCCACGACGATTTTATGACCGGGATTAAGGATTCTAGAAATAGCGTCGTGAAGTACTATAAAGACGATTATGATTTTCAAGTAGTCCGAGATTACCTGGAGGATTTAAATAATATCTCCGGTGCGATGATGTACCAAAAAGGGGCTTGGACGCTTCATATGCTGCGCGAAAAAATTGGAGTAGACGCCTTTAATGCGGGTATACGGTCCTATTACGCTGAGTATCAGGACCGAAATGCACGGACGGCGGATCTCATTCGGCACATGGAAGAAGCCTCTGGAGTCGAATTGGAAGGTTTCTTTAATCAGTGGCTACGACAGGGTGGAATTCCTCATTTGGAGGCGTCCTGGAAAATGAACGGCAATTCCGCTCAAGTAGAATTGGCTCAAAACCAGCCGACCTATCAATTTGCAATCGATGTGGACGTCGTGTTTCGTTATACGGACGGAAGTATGAGCTCGGTTGTAGCCGTTGAAATGCCTCAGTCGATGAATGCTAAAGCTCAAGCGACAGTTGAAGTCCCCGCGGGCAAGAAGATCGCAGAAATGATTATTGACCCCAATACGCGATTGTTGGCCA
>CALEEY010000010.1 GCA_937877085.1 uncultured Bacteroidota bacterium | reverse complement strand
ATCGACAAAAGGACAACGATGGAAAGAATCGTCAGATTTTTAGTTTTCATGAGTGCCGGGTTCGCAGGTTGGTTTTGAGCTCATAGCAAGACATAAAATCGCCCAGTTTAGGAGAGATAAAATGCTTCAGAATCCGATGCCGATGCCGATGCCGTACGATACACATTCGATGGGGGCCAAAAAATAGGCGCGGCGATTTTATCGCCGCGCCTATGACCGTCCGACTTCCAATCAGACGAAAATCATGGCATTTGAAAAGGGTAAACCCAATCAAAAACCTATATTCACCCCGTTAACGACCGGTTGGACCGGCGACATTTACCGCTGGAAGGGGCTTGCGGGGAAGCAATTCATCACGCTCCGAAGTGTGGTATACGAAAGAAGCAATGATCGTTGCTGCTTGCTTCAGATCTGCCTCAATGGTGTGGTCATACACATCCATATTGGAATGATGAGTCTTCGGATTGTAAGAAATGGTATCCTGAATAAACTGAAAACCAGGAAGACCGACCCCATCAAAGGACAAGTGATCCGTTCCGCCCGTGCCGTTTAGCGTCAAGGTAGCGGCATCTAAATCGTGGAATGGCGTCAACCATTGGCGGAAAATAGGTGCAACAGCTTCGTTTCCTTGAAGATGAATCCCGCGAATACGTCCCGTTCCATTGTCCATATTGTAATATCCAGACAGTTTTTCATACTCTGGATGAAATGCCGTTGGTGGTTGACCACGACCAGCCGATTCCGCGAACGTTTCTGAAACGTAAGCGCGCGAGCCAAGCAATCCTTGCTCTTCGCCCGTCCACAGGGCAATACGAATCGTGCGACGCGGACCCTTGCCTTGCTCTGCGTACACTTTCTTAAGAATACGCATGGCTTCCATCATGGCCGATGAGCCGGCCGCATTATCGGTAGCACCGGTACCCGAATGCCACGAATCGTAGTGAGCACCGATCATGACAATCTCGTCCCCAACTTCAGGATCCGTTCCGGGGATTTCGGCGATAATGTTATACTCATTCACATCATCAGTTGTGAACTCAACCTTTAGGTCCACATTCACCTTTACTTTGATGCCTTTTTCAAGCATTCTAGCCAATCTGTTGTAGTGCTCAACAGCCACTGTAAACTGCGGTGGTATAGGAGGAGCATCAACCGATTGAGCACCAACTCTCGCCCCTGGCGCAGCATCTGGGCTGCTTGGAACGGCTGCGCTAGATACGAAAATGGTACCATAGTCGCCTTTGCTACCAGCATCTAAAACGGCAAGTGGCATTTCGGTTAAGACAAGATTACGAAGAGCGGCAGCAGCTTGCGCAGCGGGGTTTCCGCCCTGCCCTCCTCTAAACCCACCTTGGCCTCCTCTACCGCCGCCAGCACCTTGTGGCTGCGGTGCTGCGTTAGCCAGGGCAAGAAGAGATGCGTCGGTGTGGCGTTCTGCAATCGCTTCAAACGGCTCTTCAACCTCGCGTATTGCCTGAATCATGACAACTTTGCCTGCCAACCTGCCACGATAAGCTTCAACTTCTTCCATCGTGGTGGCAGAAACTAAAACAACCTCGCCTTCTACGTGCCCGTTCGTTCCTGGCGACCACGCTTTAGGGTAGGCGGATATACTAAACATTCCATACTCCGAGTTGGCCTCGATGTTAAAATGCTTTAGCGACCATCCACGTCCAAAAGGACCCCATTGGTTCTTATGAGCGTTTTTTAAGCCCATTTCTTCAAAGGTATCTACCGCCCAATTCGAAGCGGCATCTAGAGCGGGGGATCCAGTCAGTCTGGGGCCAAATACGTCTGTCATCCAAGTCATGTAGTTCATTACTTGGCTATTATCGAGTCCCTCGGCGCGAATCATATCGACAGCTTTTTGGTCGACAGGCTCAAGCGCGGTTTGGGCTGAAACAGGAAGTAGTACAAAAGCCAATAAAACGACTCCCATACTTACTTTGAATCGGTGGGTCATAGTAAAAACGGTTTGATTACAACAAACAACATCTGGGTGTTAGACGATTTATCCATGACTTCATTCCAGCAGGAGCCGGTAGCGTGCTAAAAAGCTTGGCTCCCCAAACTTCAACGGACTACGGGGTTATGAGCTATAGAAGAGGATCCAAACCTATTCAATTTGCTCCAAATGAAAAGTGGCGCGGCGATTTCATCGCCGCGCCACTCCAAAAACCTTCCAACCAAACCACTAGAGACTAGTCTTCGTCCTTGTCCAAAATGGTATCGATCCGGGCCGAAAGATCGATCAAGTGTAGCCTGGTCATCGAATCACGAGTCCGTGATGACGCCCGATCGAGCTGCGATTGAAGTGTTTCCAATTCCCCACGAACCAACATTTTAAGGTCCGAGGCATTCGCGTTTACACTTTGGAAGCCAACTTCAGCCAAAAAGCCTGTTGCTCTAAAATCTACTGTCAATAGTCCTTCTAGAGACGTTACGTAACTACGCTGCAGGTTTCTGCGATAGGTATCGATGGAGCTTGAACTAGCCAATTCAGAGAATACAGCATCACGGATGTCGCCTAATAACTCGCTAACGGTGTACTGATCGGCTCCAAAGCGAGCTTCACCGTCCATCATGCGAGCTAATTTTTGAGTGTCCAGGAGACCACTAATGCCTCTACTCT
Source organism: uncultured Bacteroidota bacterium (assembly GCA_937877085.1). Taxonomy (GTDB): domain Bacteria; phylum Bacteroidota; class Rhodothermia; order Rhodothermales; family UBA10348; genus UBA10348. The sequence continues at coordinate 4,564 of CALEEY010000010.1, read as the reverse complement.
GGTAGCCCATAATCCGATTTACCGTTCCAGCGCCTTCAATCAACTGAAGAATGTCTTCTCTGATGAGCCATGTTGGAGTCGAAAACACCTGATCGGACATCCACTTTACAGCACGTTTTTGACGCTCCCGCGAAACGGGTGAATACACGGCGCCCTCTTGGTCAGTCGTTTTCAACTGCTCATAGATGCCACCAACATTCGATGCAACATGGCCAATATAGCGGCCATACTGGGAGCCAACTTGCACATACATTTCTTCTAACTGATCGTAGTTTTCAGCTTTGTCTTCTGAAAACTCGATTAACCGATCTAAAATGCGCTGCAAATTGAGGATGCCTAAACGTGAAGCTTCCATTTCATCATTCGAGATGTTTTCCGTTTGAACCCGTGGGTCGCCAAAACCATCACCAAACCACATGGCGGGATCGTCAGCACGCTCTTTCACCCATTCGTTCAATATTTGGCGTTCTTGTTTTGGTGTGCGATCGCTATCGAACCACGAATAGGCCCATTTTGTAGCCCAGTCGTCGTATTCGCCAATCATAGGACCGAATTGAGTTACCCCATCTTCGGGCTGCGCTACGTAATTGAAACGCGCATAGTCCATGATGGAAGGAGCAATACCGTGGGTGCTGGTGAATACGGGATCACGCAGCTGTTCTACCGTATAGGCATAGGAAGAGCCCATATTGTGCTGGAAGCCGAGCGTGTGTCCAACTTCGTGGGAGGAAACAAATCGAACCAGCTCTGCCATAACAGCATCGTCGAACTTAATCGAACGTGCGGCGGGATTAATCGCAGCGGTCTGCACCATATACCAATTTCGAAGCAACGACATCACGTTGTGATACCAGTTGATATCGCTTTCAAGGATCTGGCCGGTTCTAGGGTCATGTACGTGGGGTCCAGAAGCATTCTGGATGTCCGATGCGAAATACCGCAACACGGAATACCGAGCATCCTCCGCGCTGAAATCCGGATCTTCTTCGGCGGTAGGCGCCATTTTGCCTATAATGGCGTTTTTAAAACCTGCTGCTTCATACGCTTTTTGCCAATCGTTAACGCCTTGTATTAACGCTGCACGCCATTTTTCAGGTGTGTTTTGATCAATGTAATACACAATTTGATCAACCGGCTCTACCAATTCTCCGCGAGCGTAGGCTGCAGGATCCTTTGGTACGAGTTTATATCGGGTGATATAACACGTGGTTTCCGAACGCTGTTGTTCTGAATTGTATTCGGTGAATGAAACGCTAAATAATCCCACCCGATCGTCACACAAACGCGGTTGCATAGGTTCGGTTGGCAACTGAACCATGGACTGCGCCATTTCGACCGTGATCGAGTTTGTTGACTCATTCGACGGGGCTTTACCCGCTTCATAGGTCAGCACGTGACGTACTTCGATATTCGTTGGAAAACTCTTTACCGAGCTAATGTATGATCGGCTTCCATCAACGCGTCGAACTTGAAAATTCGTACGATAAAAGGACGGAAGTCCTAATGCAGGAATGTCTGAATTGAACAGAGATGTGACGTCGACGACAACGCCCGAACTGTCGGCATTTAGCGCCTTAACGTCAAAGGCCTGCATAATGGGTTCAAGATTGGAATTCCGAACCGCCTGGTACATCGGGTCGTCTGCTTCGCTTCTATTTTCATAACCGACTACTTTTAAAAACACTTTATCGCCGGTGCGGTCCCAGCGAACAACCTGCGTATTAGCCTTCTGTCCGCCATATCCAATGTCTTCAGCTGTTCTAGAAATACGTGTTACTAATAAAAATTCTTGGCCCAATTGAGCATTTGGGATTTCATAGTAGTACGTCTCTTCATCCTTATAAACAGTAAAAATACCTTCGTCTTTTACAAATGTATCTTTAATGATTTCCGAGAAGGGCTTGAGGCCTTTCTTGTCATCTTTTTTATCTGGTGTGGGCTTTGCTGCTGTGGCAGCACCCGCTTTGGGGGTTTGTGCTCCCTTAGAAGAAGTACATCCGGCCATCAGAAAAAGAGACAATGCTATTGCCAGGTATGTTTTGGAATTCCTCATTTAACTCTGTATTAGGTCGATCTTGAATGGAAGGCAGAACAAGAATGGCTGCCGAAGTAGTCCTAATGGGCTATTACTTAAAGGTAGCTATGATTTTTTCACCAATCAATCAAAATGCGTTTAATCACATTCGAATCGAGGTAATTCTATGCTTCTACTCAGACTTAATCGCTTGAACAGCAATCAGCCGATCCGTTCGTGCAAAAAGATCGTGGTAGTAAATGAACGAAGTGTACAGGTTCTCAAGCTGCGGCAGCCCATTGTTCATGGCCCTGTTTAGGACTTCGTTGGATGTAACGTATTGGTATTCGTAATGCCCCTGTTTTAAAAGCACCTTTGCTTCGTACCCATTACTGACGGTATTCCAGTTCAACGCATTTTCCGGCTGAACTTGCCAATTGTTAAAGCTACCGGTAATAAAAACATTTCCAGAGATGGGTGCTCCATCGGGGGTTACAAACTTAAAAATAGCGTCTACGTATTCTGATGAGTAATCCGGTTCCGAAACAAATCGATTGGCAGACCTAATGACCATTTGGCCATTAAGAAAGGGAGCCAATTGGGTACCCGAAAAACGGGCATAATCGGGTTCGATTTCCATCCTCCAGGGCGTAGTCTGTTGATTAGCTCGTTCTATCCTGCCGCCTGTTCGAATTTCAGAGAGATCTATAAAATAATTCGCTGGATGTGCTTCGAAAGCTTCGTCGGGACGCAAATAGAACGCCATGTCCGGTAGAACGTCTAAGGAAGGTCTTGTAACGCAACGCCTTTCTTCTAGGTCAGCATTCCTAACAAAACACACTGAATAGTCAAACGCGTTAGCATTGGCGTCGGGCGCCCGAAATCGCACGATAGGCTGGATGGAACTCGAACGATTACCCGCTACCATGACTCGATCCAGGCCCATTTCCACAGGAGTTGATTGTTCTGTTACGAAAAACCTCCGCTCAAACAATGGCTCCTGTTCCTCTCCTTGTTCTGCAATCCTGAGTACGTAATTACCGCTCTTTTTGAAATCGATGTCTCGATTGGGAAGGCTGTACTCATAATGAACGTACGGGACGATGGTGGCTCCGGAAGCCCTATAGTCTAGGATTTCGTCCTGATGAAATGACGTCAGAAATTCCGACGGAAATAGGTCGCGCTCCCAATCACGATTTGCGTGATAGATATAAATGGAAAGTGGTCGTCCTGGCGCTTCCACGATATCAAATGCCAGACGAAGCGTCAAACTTGACCCTAGTTCGACGATCGGAAGTGCCGTTTCGCTTTGATCTGGGTGGAGTTGAACCGAGCGAACGTGCGGGTCGTCGTAAACAACCTCTTGGGCAGCGTCAGAAGCGACTCCATTTTCGTTATTCCCCACCGTTGCTGTTTCGGCGCAGCCAACAAGTAGTAAAAGGAAACAAAATGCGATGTGGTTTCTCATGGAATCAATTTACCATCTTTTTCTCCTTGCAGCACGTCCAAAAACAAGTAGGGCGCGGCCAGTAAAACTGGCCGCGCCCTACAATTGTCTTTTGTCTCTTAATGCCGGGGCCTTACCTGCTCTGTCCCAACGCCTTACAAAATATGATACGAGATGCCTACAGAAAACACCTCTTTTAACTGGGCTTTAGTACTAACGTCTTTATCGTAGAGAACGGACCACTCCAAATTGACCTGAAGCCACGAGTTGACCTTCATATTAACGACATTTTCCCAGATCAAATCAGGGCTTTCTGGGGTGTTAAAAGCGGCAAACAAACCAAGGGTAGATTTTACAAATACGTTTTTAAATAACTCTTTGTCAAAATCGGTGAAGGCTTCCAGCCCCACTTCATAGCGAACGGATTCCTTGGGATCCAAATTGTACAACCTTCTCAACTTCGCAAGTGTGACCACCGTTTCTTTTGCGCCAACTCCAAGCCGCTGGGAAATCCAAGGGCGCACTTGGTAGGTCATCCCCACCGACTGCGTAAACGTCCCCGGAGACATAAAGGCAGAAACTTTGACGGGTGGAGTCCTCCCATCGCCAAACGGGTTTTTAACAAAATTGAATCCCGAAGCAAACTGGGTTCTGGCTTGAAAGGCGATGGTTGGATGAATCTTGTCTAGAAATCCGTTCCCGTTGTAATTCAACGTGACTGAAAAACGAATAAGATCTTCAGCTTTTCGAAAGCTCAAGGTGTCCTGCTTTACCAAGCCAAAACTTAGCTTTCCTGCTATTTTCTGTTGCCATCCCCCCCTATCTCGTTCGGTTTTCCCATCGACGCCTACGCTGAACGCGAGCGTATTGACACCTCCTTCTGCCCAGTTTTGAAACCCAACTTGAGAACCCGCTAACCGCCCAACAACTTCTGGGCTCCATTGTCCAAGACTAGAGTCCGGTGATGCGACATTTTGTCGAGCCCAAGAAAAATGTGATAAAAAACAACTACTGATTAAAAACAGCACGGAAAAGCGCAATAGAGACTTCATTTTTAAAAATCGGCGACGTTGTAGTGAATAGAAAACCGAACGGCTACAGAA
>CALEEY010000009.1 GCA_937877085.1 uncultured Bacteroidota bacterium | reverse complement strand
CCTTCCGCACCGGTTGCCTCCCTCACGACCCTGTCGGGCGTTATCGACCATATTCAGAAGGGCAGGCGATCCGTACTAGAAATGCTTCAGCGCGTATCAGACACCGATTGGGAAACGGCTACGACCGGTCGTGGAATTTTCCTTGCTGAATACGCTTTTCAGATCACACAATCGGATGGTAACTTCCTAAAAGCGATCGCGGAACGTCTGCATGAGAGCGTGATCAAGTTCAACCAATAATCCTACGGCCCAGGCAAATTCTTATATCGATGTATTGTCCGAATTCCAACGAGGAAAATTTGGACCGCTGTATTTATTGTACGGAGAGGAGCGGTATTTCATTGATCGACTTCAGGATGCGTTATTAGAGCACGCGATTGCTCCTCACGAAAAAGATTTCAATCTAGATATTTTGTACGGCAGCGAGGTCGATGCGCAAGCTGCTTTGAGTGCTTGCAGGGCTTTCCCGATGATGGCCAATCGACGAGTCGTGGTTATCCGTGACTTCGATAAGATGAAAGACAATGCCATTTTCAAAGTGCTCGGCGAGCAATTGAATCCGGCCTGCGTTGTCTTCCTAGTTTGCGCTGGAAAGCCTAATCTGACCAAGCATCCGTATAGGGCGCTCAAGCAGGGAGGTACGGCGCTAGAATTCAAGGCACTCTATGCGAACCAGTTGCCTACGTGGATTAAGCAAATGGCCAAGGAGGAGGGTTTTTCCATGGATGCGAAAGCCGTTCAGATGCTTGCAGATTATGTTGGATCTTCGCTTTCGGCGGTATCGGCCGAGCTTGGGAAACTAGCTGCTTTTGTCGGGGATCGAAAAGTGTTAACTGCGGAAGACGTTGTACAGGCCAGTGGACAGACAAGGGACTACAATGTATTCGAATTGCAGCGCGTTGTGGGAGAAAACCGTTTTGAGGACGCTATGCGGATCTCGGAACGATTGTTGCAGCAGTCCTCTTCAAGCAGTGCAGAAGCAAATCGCATCGTTTCTGTCCTGACATCGTTCTTTATAAAGTTGTGGCTACTGACAGGATTGCAGGGCGCTAGGGCTCCCGAAAAAGAAATGGCGTCTGCCATTGGGGTTTCACCCTACATTTTAAAAGAGTATCTTAGCGTACTGCGACGATTTGACAAAAAAGCCCTCGACAACGCTATTACGTGCCTTTTGGCGGCGGATTACGAGTTGAAAGGAGGGAGCCAGCGGAGTGATCGGTTGATTCTCGATCTTTTGTTCCGCAGGATTTTAGCATCCTGACGCCCCAAAGGTGATTTTTCAGGTCTTAAAACAGCCTGATGAACGATCCTGAAGGAAAATTTGTTCGAATTAACAATATCCGAACAATGTAGGACGTTATTGTAACGGACAAGATGTCAGTACCACTAATAACAGGGCTACTACCAGGTGATTGGGTCTAAATAATCAGGCCTACATCAGTTCCTTAGTAGCAGCTATCAATTTTCAAGTCAGAGCAACTGTTACGAAATACAGTCGGGAAGATCCCGCAGATTACCTAATAATTATGATTGACACCGAAACCGCAGGAAAGCTCAAGAAGCGAACGCTCACGGTGAAGGCGTCGGAATTTGGATTGATTGGAAACATCAACCCGAACAACCGGCATTTTGATGCGCTCAGTCAAATGAGCGACGAAGACCTCATGTCCCAATTTCAAATGGGAACGGTTGAGGCCTTTGATATTCTGGTAAGTCGATACAAAGATCCTCTTACCAATTACATTTATCGTTTTCTTGGAGATATGAAGGAGTGTGAAGACCTTCTTCAGGAGACCTTTTTACGGGTATACCGCAATCGGCATTCGTACCGTCGAATTGCCAAGTATTCAACGTGGTTGTATACCATTGCAGGCAACCTAGCTCGGTCCGAATATCGTAAGCGCAAGCGTAGACGGTTGTACTCCCTTCAGTCCGTAAACAGAGACGATGAAGAGTACGAAGTCGAAATTCCGGACGAAACATTCAGCCCTGATAAACACACCGAGTCGACCATTCAGGACTTCTTTATTCAAGAGGCCTTGCGTCAGATTCCAGAGGAATTCCGTGAAGTGGTCGTGCTACGAGATGTTCAACAATTAGCCTATGAGGAGATTGCTGACATTACCGGACTTCCTATGGGGACGGTTAAAAGCCGTATTAACCGTGGGCGTACGAAACTTCAGAGTTTGCTAAAAGAAGTCTATTCGCCGCTGAACGACTAATTTTACTGAATACGTTGTATCGCGGGGGCGCAGAACGAGCAATCTTTGATTGCTCGTTCTGCGCCCCCGCTTGCATGTACAGACCTCTTGCTCTGAGGTTACCCTGATTTCCGCGCCACAAGAGCTTCTTCAACCGAGGGCTCTTCAACCGAGGGCTCTTCAACCGAGCGGTGGCTTCTTCAACCGAGCGGTGGCTTCTTCAACCGAGAGGTGGCTTCTTCAACCGAGAGGTGGCTTCTTCAACCGAGCAGGCGACGTCGCCGGGGAAAAGGCAAAGTTTTTGGCGGTGAGAACCTTCCTCAATCACAAGTGTTGAGAAACGAGTACGGTTTCACCTTCCATTGCTTATGCCAGAAAGCTACGACTCTGATTATTCGGATCATTCGGACGAACAACTCGACGAACTTCTGTGCGAATACGTCGATGGTACCATGGATCCGTCGGTTCGCGCCGCTTTTGAAGAATATCTCGAAGCTAATCCTGAATTAGCTCGGCACGCCCGCTGTTTGTGTCAGACGCGCATCATGCTGTGTTCTTATGGATGTCGCCATCCTAACGAGGAATCACTTCAAGATCAGATAAAACGGCGAGTTGCCGGTGAGTTGTTTCGACAAGATCGAACAGAGGCCGTCTTCGTTCAGCGTTTGGGCCGTGCAGCCATGCTTACCTCTTCCATCAGCTTGATATTGATTTTAGGCATGACCATTGGCCTTACAGCGGTTAGGCAAGCGCGTGTCAACGATTCGGCTGAGTTGGCTGGTAACGAGGTTGAAAAGTCCATGACCATGCCTTTAGATGCGTATGGACAACCCGCCGCCTTGCCTCTGGAATGGAATACCGAACTGATCAAGTGGTCGTTGATGGGCCCTGCTCACATTTTGCCGGAGATCGATTTAGTCCCAATTGGCTGGCGCGCCGCACCGGTAGATTCTCTTTCCCGCAGTGCATTTAGATTGCTATCTACGCCTTAGAGTTTTGAAATCGTTTCAGATTCAATAGATTCCGGATCGTGTTTGTGTTTACCTACCCGGAGTCCATCATGAAACGTATCGTCTTTTTTGCCTCCTTATATCTATTTGCCGTGCCATCATTTGGCCAATACGCGCTTCAATTTGGTGCCGCCACCGCAGCGGAAGAAGGCCGAATCTATATCGGTGAAGGTCGAAATCTCATCCAAAATGGTTCGTTGTATTCGTACCAAAAAGACGCCAACGGCCAGTGGCAAATGAGTACTTCCATTCAAGCGTCCGATTCAAAAAACGAGGGAAATGGTTTTGGCCGCTCAGTCGCTTTAGCGGGGAATACGCTAGTCGTGGGTGCTCCGCTTACCCATTCTGTTTACGTTTTTGAGAGAACTGCAAACAACGAATGGATTGAAACGGCCATTTTAAAGAATGGTGCTGAGGGTTTAGGAACCAAGGTTGTTTCCGATGGCAACCACATCCTGACAACCGCGTCGGGTGGCAGAAATGGGACAGCCGTCGTTTACACGTGGCATAAGTCGGGCCAAACATGGATTCCAGGGGCCGAACTCATCACATCGTCTGGGGAAGGCAGAACGGGATGGGGGAATGCCCTTTCGTTAGCCAACGGATTTGCCGCTGTGGGCTCGCCATTTGTAAACGGCAATCGAGGAATGGTTGAAGTATTTGCGTTTTCGAATGGTCTGTGGAATGCTTTTGGAGCTCTGGACTATTCGGCGTCCGAGGAGGGCGATTCGTTTGGCGCGTCTTTGCTGATGACCGACGATCATTTGGTGGTCGGAATGCCTGGACACGATGTGCGCAAAGGGGCTGCGGTCATTTACCTTCGGGATTCCGCGAGCGGAAAGTATGCGTACGATTTGAAACTTCAACCTTTTGATTCAAAAGGAAATGAGCAATTCGGGACTGCATTAGCATTTTCAGGTTCAGAACTTTGGGTAAGTGCCCCTGGGTACGGAGACCAAAACGGCGCCGTTTACCAGTTTGAGATCAATCCAACGACCATGCGCATGGGGGGCATCAAGCTTTTGCAGCCTTCCAATTTGCAATACCGAAGTGGTTTTGGGAGCTCGATTTCGATCGCGGGAAATACAGCCGTGGTAGGGTCTGGGGGGCATGACAATTTCGAGGGCGCCGCCTTTCCCTATACGCTGACATCTTCTGGATGGACGAGTCAAAACACTCTTTATAGCGATACGGGGGTCTTTGCTTCCGTTACTGGAGATACCGTCAGGTGCGATGACTTGGTGGCAGGAGGCTTTCCGTGTGAGGATGTCGATATGATGTCCTTTCTATCGAGATCGGATGTAGGCGCGAAACGCGGCATTCAAATGAACGACGTTTGGGGTTGGACCGATCCCGAGACCGACTTTGAATACGCGATTATTGGCCGTACGGATGGGACATCGTTTGTGAGTTTGGCCGATCCGTCGAACCCGATCTTTCTGGGTGATTTACCCTATACCGCTTCTGGACATCGCAGTCTACATCGCGATATGAAAGTGTATAAAAACTATGCCTACATCGTGGCCGATGGCGCCGGGGCGCATCATATGCAGATTTTCGACCTGACTCAGCTCCGAGACGTTAAAAATGCACCGACGGTTTTTAAAGAGACGGGTATCTACAAAGGGATTTACAGTTCGCATAATCTCATTATCAATGAGGACAGTGGTTTCATATATGCGGTTGGAAGCGATTCTGGGGGAGAAAGTTGTGGAGGTGCGCTCCACATGATCGACCTAGCAGATCCGTTGGTGCCCGTTTTTGCCGGCTGTTTCAATGAACCTAGGACGGGCAACGGAGGCTCAGGAGCTACCCATGACGCCCAATGTGTCAATTACCACGGGCCGGATGCTGATTATTCCGGACGAGAGATATGCCTCAGCTCCAATGGAACGGCCTTGTCCATTGCGGACGTAACGGACAAAAGCAATCCAACCGCCATATCCATTGCCGATTACCCCAGTGTAGCCTACGCGCATCAAGGCTGGTTAACGGAGGACCATCGATTCTTCTATTTAAACGATGAAGGGGATGAATCGTCTGGTTTAGTTGATGCCACGCGAACCATCATTTTTGATCTGACGGATTTGGATGAACCCGAATTGTCCGGTTTTTACCTAGCCGACAACAGTGCCATCGACCATAATCTGTACGTCAAGGGAAATTTGATGTACCAAACAAACTATTTGGCCGGGCTGCGCATTCTGGATATAACGGACCCTGAAAATCCAGAGGAAGTGGCTTCATTCGACACCGTTCCCTACGGACCTAATGACAATTCACCCGTTTTGGGCGCGTGGAGCAATTATCCATTTTTCAAAAGTGGCGTCATCGTGGTGACTTCGGGCCGCGAAGGGGTGTTCTTTTTGAAGAAAAAAGTGGTGGATATTTAAGTTCGCGCTTCGGGGAGGTCTAACAAACCAGGCTGCTATTTACAGTTCAAGTCACGACGTGATTGGATGTCGTTGGCAGGTATGCATCCGCCGGATGGGACCGATTTTGGTTGGTACCTCATCAAATAGGGATCTCTCAAGCCGTCGTTCAGAAAAGCGGTCAAATCCCGGATTTCCGCACTAGATAGCGTTAATGGCTGAAATTGTGGGGTAACGATTCCGGCTGGCAAAGTCCTTTCGGGGATCGCTGCTACGTAATATTCAACGACCTCGGCTACCGACCGAAAAGTCCCTCCGTGACCCAGAAAAGGGGAGTCCGACATGTTGTATAGCTGGGGTACTTTGAATTTGTAGTCAGCGGTATGGTCCGGTAGAAACGTTCCTCGCCCTTTGGAATCGGAGGATGGCCGAGTCACCCCAGAACCGGCTAAATCAGGCATTCCTAGGGCATAAAACGCCATCGAATTTAGGGCAGGACCGGTGTGGCAGTCGGAACACTTGGACGGACCGAAAAAAACGAGGGCTCCACGCTTTTCAGCAGAGCTCATGGCGTTCGTTTCGCCTTTCAACCATCGTTGAAACGGAGATTGACTGGCCAAAACGGTTCGCTCAAATGCTGCGATGGCGAGTCCGGCCAGTTCGTCTGAAACCGCCTGGCCCGGAAAGACTTTATTCCATTGCTCAACATACGTTGGATGTGACGCCACGAGACTCGCCGATAGATTATCCATTCGGTGGGTATTCAAAGCGAGTATAGCTTGCGTTTCCACCCCCTCGTACCCGAGAAGATTAACCCGCGCATCCCCCGTAGTTTGCCAAAACGGCTCGGTGTTTTTGTTTGGACCACTCGAGCCGGCCGCTCCAGACCAAAGCATCACTTTCTGAAAAGCCGAATTTAAAATACTTGGACTGCGAAGCGGAGGGGCATCTACCTCAGCAAGGGAATAGTCTGCGGCTGCCGTTCGCAGTTCGCCGCGAACGCCCCATCCACTTCCGCCGTCTCCAATGGATTGTTGGCGACCCGCTGCAAAGCCCCCCTTGGCATGGTGACACGTCGCACAAGAAAACGTGCCCAAACCCGATGCATGGAGTGCTTTTCTACTCAACGCCGGATCATGAAACAACAGTTGCCCCAGAAGCACTTTGTCTGACGTAAGGGGATTTCTTGGATCCTGCGGAATACCACCAAAATCATCGCTTTCTGGTAATACAAAGTTGGAAAGTCGGCGCTGTCCGTTGAGCGTAATCAGGTTTTCTAGTTGCTCATTCAATTCCATGTCGTCAACTTCAACGTTGGGAGAGGAATCGCAGGAAACTAGAAAACAGGCTAGTAGCGTGTATGCTATCCATTTCATGGGCTAGTCCTCGTTGAACTTGACCTCAAATATCCAAACCGGGGACCAGTCCGAAAATCCGGCAGCGCTCAAGGTTCGGATTTTCCACCAATAGGGATACGTTAAAACTAACCTTTCTACGAAGTAGGAAGTCGTCTTTAGGTCCTGGAGGTCCACCTGAAACAGCCGCATATCCTCGTCAATGGTAACCACTAAATGGTAGGATATAGCGTCGGGTACGGGCTCCCACTCAATCATAACGGAGCGTTCATGGTTTTTCGAACCGTTTAGGGGCAGCAATTGGTCTGGATACCCGGCGAAGAATGCCTGAGAGACCGGTTTAAACGAGAAAATCGCTGACCAAGCCCCCTCGATGCCATTTCGGGTAATGGCTTTGGTGCGCCAATAAAAAACAGTTTGCTTGATCAAGCCGCGAATAATGTATTCCGATCGGTCCAAGATGCGAGCTTCATCCAATAGATCGGAAAAGGATCGGTCCGTTGAAATTTGGACGAGGTATTCATCTGCCCCATCTACATCTTCCCAGTCCAATAAGACGGCGTCTGCCGTTTCAGAGCCATTGGCAGGTAGCATTAAATGAGGTTTTTCGATCTCCACTTCTACAGAAGTAGTGGCCGTATCGCATCCGGCAATCAGGCTCAACAAAGCCAAACAGAGGATGGGGACATTGATCTTCATTTCAAGCATTCCAGGGTTCAATTATAGAACCTTTCTAAAGGGCGCACGACCTTACGAAGCGGTACAAGGCCTTACTAAAGGGACACGATCTTTCTAAAATGAGCATGACCTTACTATAAGGACAAGTTAGTCTTAATACTTCAATAAAAATCCATTGTTCTTTTTCGGATTAAAAAATGCCCTAGAATCATTGCGCTATCGTTTATATTCGTGTTTATTGGTCCTGAATTCACCGGTCACACAGCACTATATAGGTTCAAAATGTACCTGATTCTCCTGTTATCGAGTTTTATTGCCTCATGGTCCCCCACTATTTCCCCGTATGCTTCAGCGGCTCGGGATGGATACGGCACGTCCATTATCACGGTTGGGCAGGACATTTTAGTGTCTGAAGTGGCCGGATATAGCACCCCCGGAATGATTCACGTGTTAAGAGAAAATGACCGCGGGTCCTGGGTCGTGGCCCAAACGGTTACCTCAAAAGATGCCGAAGTTGGCGATGGATTTGGGACGCAAATGGCCTATGGGGACGGCCATTTGGTCGTAACTAGTCCCCGGGCGCTCGGCGGGTCGGGAGCTGTCTATGTGTTTGAGAAGGATGGGGATGGCTTGTGGGTTCAAGCCGGCCGAATTATCTCGAATAGTGGGACAAATGATGCGTTTGGTGCTTCTATTGCTGTTTCTGGTAATATTGTCGCTGTGGGCGCTCCGGAAGCCAATGCTAAAGTTGGTCAGGTCAATTTGTACGATGCCACGCAGGATTGGGGAAAAATCGCGACGCTTAGCGGGCCTGCGGAAAGTGGAGCTGAATTTGGGCGTAGCCTTTCGGCTGCCAATGGAATGATTGCGGTTGGTTCACCTGGCTTTTTGTCCAGTAAGGGACGAATTGATTTTTTCTCTTTGGAGGCTGGGTATAAGAATGTTGGAGCGATCGAAGCGGGCGTGGAAGAGGAAGAACTTCGACTGGGCGGATCCATATTCTTACTTGATGGGAAGCTATACGCAGCTAATCCTCGGGCTCGACGAGGCTTGGGTGTGGTGTCGGTGTATGGTAGCCAAAAAGGATCGTGGGCAAAGATTATCGACCTAACCACGCCTGAAGAAACGACGGGGACGGCATTTTTTGGAGCTTCGGTTACTACCACCGGAAACGAAGTCTGGGTCTCGGCCCCATTAGCCAATAATTTTTCAGGTGCAGTTTATCGCTTTGACAATAAGTCGTTCAAACCATTGGCGGTAATCGCCAATAGCATTGAGGGTGGCCGAACCCAGTTTGGGAATTCGGTTTCTGTGAGTGGTAGCGTGGCTGCCGTCGGAATGCCCGGAAACGATTATGGACTGGGCTCGGCTGTCATTTATAAACGGGCAGCCTCCGGCTCTTGGGATGAAATTGCAACGTATAATCGGCCCGTGCCCGATTTACCACCGGTGTCGGGTGGCGAAATCGAATGCGAGGACGGAAGGGCCAATGGATATGCGTGTCAAAACGTTGACTTAGTCTCGTTTATTCCGCTGAAAGACTTAAACATGAATCGAGGGGTACGTCTGAATGATGTTTGGGGATGGACCGACGAAGAAACAGGTAAGGAATACGGCATTATTGGCCACATGGAGGCGGCCGTCTTTATTGATGTCTCCAACGTAAATCAACCGGTGGTGCTTGGGGAGTTGCCCCGGACACCGGGGTCTCCAGGGTCTACCTGGCGCGATATGAAGGTTTTCAAAGATCACGCGTTCATTGTAGCTGACGGCGCCGGACAACACGGAATGCAGGTTTTTGACCTTCATCACCTGCGAGATTGGTCGGGAGCGTATGAAATTTATACCCCTGACGTGCTATACACGAACATCGCTAGCGCGCATAATATTGTCATCAACGAGGCAACCGGATTCGCTTATACCGTCGGCAATAGTTCAGGAGGAGAAACGTGTGGAGGAGCACTACACATGATCGATATCAACGACCCTAAAAATCCTGTTTTCAAGGGTTGCTTCAACGATCCGAAGACGGGTGGGCAAGGATCTGGAGCCACACACGACGCGCAATGCGTCACCTATTCAGGACCCGATACCGAGCATTCTGGGAAGGAAATTTGCGTGGGTGCCAACGGTACGGCCATCAGTGTAGCCGACGTCACAGATAAAGAACATCCGATTGCTCTCAGCCAGGGTACCTATCCTAATTCGGCGTATGTACACCAAGGGTGGTTTACCGAGGACCATAAGTACTTTTACCAAAACGACGAAGGGGATGAAACGGGGGGCTTAACAGATCGGACCCGCACCATGATCTGGGATATGACGGATTTGGATGATCCGGAAATGATAGCTGAGTACTTTGGTGATTCAAATTCAACGGACCATAATCTGTACGTGAAAGGCGACTTCATGTATCAGACCAACAATTCAAGTGGGTTACGGGTCATTGACATTCGAAATCGGGCACATCCGGTAGAGGTTGGGTTTTTCGATACCACCCCAGAAGGGAAAAATGAAGCTGGATTCGATGGCACGTGGAGTAGCTATCCGTACTTTAAGTCGGGAGCTATTCTGGTAACGTCGAGGCGTGAAGGGCTCTTTATTGTTCGAAAAAAGGAGCTTGACATTTAATCCGTCACCGCATCAATTCGCGCAGTATCAAAACTTGATACCTTGATGGCTACTGCTGAGAACCCTAATTTTCGGCACTTTTCACCAACGATGTAACGCGCCAGAGGTATCGAAGCCAAAGCGCGTACAGGTTTTACCCCATGCAACAGCTAGAAGCGCCAACTTTGGCGACGCAACGCACTCCGCTCATCGCGCAGATTACCACTCTCCTAAAGCAAGTGGACGTGACCCCAGTCGATTTTTTTGCCAACATTATTATCGTTCCAAATACGCCCAGTGTGGCGGGTGGTTTGATTTCGGCAGCGGTTTACAAATCGCTATCGGAGATCAATTTTGATACGGTCATATCGATTGCACCCAGCGGAATTGGCGAATTCAAACGTATAACCGTTTGCAAATTGGATCACTATGCCTCCCCTCTGGGCGATGTCCCGGTAGACGATCGGGTTCGAAATGAGCTTTGTGATGAAGATGACGACATTTATTTAGATGATACCGGTCATTTCAACATGACGGGTATCGATGTGCAACTGCCTTTTCTCCAATCTGTATTGGGCCATTTTAAGGTGGTGCCTCTAGTTATGGGCTCTGAAACAGTGGATTTGTGTAAAGAACTTGGGAGCGCCATTGGCGAAATCATGTTTAACCGAAATACGCTTACGGTGGTCTGTGCAGACGTTTTGAGAGCCACTCCCAAAGGACTTAAACTCTTTAAAAGCGCTCTTGACGAATTAAATGTACCTCGGATGATGACCCTGTTAAACCAGGAAAACGAAATCGTGGTTCAAGGGAAGGGCGGTATTCTTGCAGCTATGATCGCGGCCACTCATCGCAGGTCAGATTCTGTTCACGTTTGCGATCTATCGGCGCCTAAAGGAGACTCCCATGGTTTCATCGGTGCGCTTATAGGTCGCGGTTAGTATGCATACCCTACTTAGCGATTTTACGCTCGTAGGAGCCGGCTCTTTAGGCACGGTTCTCGGTCGATCGCTAGTGAAACTGGGCTTGCGCCTCGACCAAATAGTTGTTCGGCAGCAACAATCTGCCCAAAAAATGCTGCTTGAATTGGAGCAGGGTAAAATTGTCGAATTGAAAAGCTGGAAGGGCACAGATTCGCCCTTGGTTATTATCGCGATTCTTGATGATCAGTTGGAAGATCTGAGCGAACTATTAGCAAAAAGCGGAAATTGGGAAGGTAAAACCGTGTTACACACGTCGGGCGTTCATAACAACGAGGTTTTAAGACCATTCGCAAATAAGGGAGCATTTACCGGTTCCTTTCATCCGCTGCAGACATTTGTTGGAACCGAAGAAAGGGCTGCTTTCCGAGGCATAACCGTAGGCGTGGAAGGCGACCCAACCGCCGTCGTAACAGCGCGTCAATTGGCAGACGCTTTGTTGGCAGAGGCTGTGGAAATATCTTCGGAAAACAAGTCGTTGTACCACGCTGCCGCTGTATTAGCTGGAAATGCAGCGATTACCTTGTTGTCCGTATCGGAAGAAATTTGGGAAAAAGCCGCTGGATCAAGGTCAGGATTTACGGCCGCGATGGGACCACTCTTAAAGACAAGCGTTCAAAATTCGTTAGTCTATGGTCCTAGTAGGGCGCTTACAGGTCCTATCGAACGGGGCGATGTCGGTACTCTGAAAGAACATTTTGTGGCAATCGCTGCGCGATTGCCACACCTTTTAGCTCTGTATGGTTCAATTGCTACTGAAACGGTTCATCTGGCTGTCCGATCGGGTCGACTCCCGGCGGATAAAGCGGTTGAATTGCTCGACGTGATAAGCAATTACGTCCTAGGAGAAGCTACTTCTGAATGATTTCAATGAAACAAGAAAAAGAAGCCCTCGAAAGAATCGTCCAAATCGTGGCGTCGGTTCCTAGAAATAATGCTCGTTTCCTTTCGGTCGCGACCATTATTGGCACCATGCTACGGCGCGTTTTATCGGCCGAGAAAGCCCTTGAGGCTGCATCCATTTCGTTGGCTCAGCGCACCAAAATGGCGCAGTTACGAGGTGAAACGGCGCATATGATCGAAGTTTTGGGAGCTGAAATGCCTCAGCAAGTGTCGTTAAGTACTGTCGTCGCGTTGGAAGAACCTTCTTGGTGGTTTGCCCTTTCGGAAACTACACACGTTTTGCAAGAGTGTGTCGAGCAGTTGTCAGGAATGGTCTCCAAGCAAGAAAAAAGCTCGGCCGTGAGAGATTTGACGGCCCAATGCGTGAGTCTTTTACGAGATCACTACAACGAATATCTATTGGAAGCCAGAAATTGGATGGATGGATAGTCAGAATCTAACCATGAATATTTATTTTCAAGTAGAACTTTCACTCCAAGTCTATGAATAGCATCAATCATCTTTCAAAAGTTTTTATAGTCGCCTGCATCCTGTTCATTCCAGCTTCAGGTTGCGCATCTCAAGATCACATGACCAATTATTTTGCAATTGATACGAACGCTGGCCGCTTAGTGGTCAAACTATACGATGAAACCCCAATTCACCGGGATAATTTCATCAAATTGGTGAGTGAACACTTTTACGATGGTACCAGTTTTCATCGGGTCATTGCAGGGTTCATGATCCAAGGCGGGGACCCCAATTCAAAAGATGACGACCCGTTCAACGATGGTTTGGGCGACCCAGGATATACGCTCCAGGCTGAAATATCGTCTACCTTAATCAACCGTCGCGGAGCTTTAGTGGCTGCTCGCCAGGGCGATCAAGTGAATCCAGATAGAAGGTCTTCGGGTTCGCAATTCTATGTCGTGCAAGGCCGTCCGGTGCCGGAAGAAGCCCTGACTCAGTCGGAAGCTCAGATTGGAATGGCCATTGGACGCCCATTTAAGTACACCGATGCGCAGCGCAATGTGTACACTACGTTAGGGGGCGCACCATGGCTGGACATGCAGTATAGTGTGTTCGGTGAATTGGTGGAGGGCTTTGATATACTGGACAAGATTGGTTCCGCCCCCACTCCCGGAACGACCGGCCAAGGAAATCCTCGATTACGAGATATGCCTTTGGAACGGATTCAAATGACGGTTACCAGACTAGCCGAGTACACCCCACCCCCGCAGGGCAATTAACCCCCACAGGGCAAATAGCACCACTAGGTAAATAGAAACACTAGGCAATTATTACTATGTCCAGAGAATACTCCGAACAAGAAACCATTCGTCGAGATGCTCGAGCCCAGCTTGACGCCGCGGGATTTCAACCGTACGGGTATTCTTGGGATGTAACGCACCACGCGGCCGACATCCTGTCCTCATTCGACGAGGCCAAGCATCAACGCGTAGACGGCGTTGCTAAAGAACCATTTCAGGTTTCCGTTGCAGGCAGGCTGATGTCCATGCGAATCATGGGGAAAGCCGCATTTTTTAATCTCCAAGACCAGTCAGGCAGGATTCAAGTCTATATAACTCGTGACGATCTGCCCGAGGACTATTACAATTCGGTCTTCAAAAAGCTGGTTGATCTGGGAGACGTGATAGGGGTCGAAGGCTTCGTGTTCAAAACCCGCATGGGGGAAGTATCCATCCATGCAGAGCGATTCGTGATCCTCGCGAAGTCGCTTCGTCCGTTTCCAGTGGAAAAGGAGCACGACGGGAAAGTCTACAACGAGATAACGGACAAAGAATTTCGTTATCGCCAGCGATATGTAGACTTAGTGGTTCACCCAGAGGTGCGCAATACCTTTCGGCAACGGGCGCACATGATTACCACTATGCGATCGTTTTTGGACTCCAGAGGCTATGTAGAGGTTGAAACGCCCGTGTTGCAACCCATCTATGGGGGGGCGGCGGCTCGTCCGTTTACCACGCACCACAACGCATTAGATATGCGGTTGTATCTACGTATAGCCGATGAATTGTATCTGAAAAGGCTTATTGTGGGCGGTTTTGACGGTGTTTACGAGATTTCCAAGGACTTCCGAAATGAAGGACTTTCTCGTTTTCACAACCCTGAGTTCACCATGATGGAATTGTACGTCGCTTACAAGGACTACAATTGGATGATGGATCTGGTAGAGGAGCTTGTAGAAACCATCACGTTTGCGCTCCATGGACGTTCAGAACTTCAGGTTGGCGATCATACGATATCGTTCGCGCGCCCTTGGAAACGGATTCCTCTATTTGAAGCCATTACTGAAAAGACCGGCGAGGACCTTTCCGGCAAATCGCGGGATGAATTGGCGGCCATTGCTAAAAAACTTGGATTGCATGTCGACAAGACCATGGGATCCGGGAAGATTATTGACGAGGTATTCGGCGAGTTCGTAGAGCCGAGCATGATTCAGCCAACGTTCATTACCGACTATCCCGTGGAATTGAGCCCATTGGCCAAACGGCACCGGACAAAAGAGGGTTTGGTTGAGCGTTTTGAGGCTATTTGCAACGGCAAAGAGCTTTGTAATGCCTTCTCCGAACTCAACGACCCCGACGACCAACGGGCGCGATTTGAAGAGCAAGTGGCGCTTGGTTTGGGGGGCGATACCGAAGCCATGCAGCTCGACGAAGACTATTTACGGGCCCTGGAGTACGGCATGCCGCCCACGGCCGGCCTTGGCATTGGTATTGATCGACTGGCCATGCTAATGACTAATTCGCGCTCCATTCGCGACGTTATTTTATTCCCACAATTACGACCTGAGGTCGAAGAGGAGGCTCCTACCGAAGCACATGAGTAATATAATCCCGTCTTCAGGCTACCTGGAACTGATTCGAACGAATGCAGGGTTTAGGAGACTGTGGGTGGGTAACGTAGTGTCTCTTTTTGGTGACTGGTTCAATACCATCGCCTTGTACGCGTTGATATTGCAGTTGACGGGGTCTGAGTTTGCCTTAGGAGCCGTTTTTATCACCAAGATGCTACCCATGGCTCTGGCTTCACCCTTAGCGGGCGTATTGGTTGATCGATTTGATCGTCGCAAGGCCATGATCATCTCCGATTTGCTACGGGCGGTAATCGTGCTTGGTTTTTTGTTTGTGGATGAACCCGGTGAGGTCTTCCTGATCTATATCTTGATAGCCATGCAGGTTATCGTGGCTTCCGTTTTTCGTCCGGCCCAAATTGCCTCCATCCCCAATATTGTCGAGAAAAAGGACCTCGTAACCGCTAACACCATTATGTCGGCCACTTGGTCCATCATGATGGCCGTAGGCGCTGCGATTGGCGGGTTCGCCGCTGAAGTATTTGGGCTCCATGCTGTCTTTGTGTTGGATAGCTTGAGCTACCTGGTATCTGCTTGGTTCATTTATCGAATTGTCGTTTCGTCCCCTGTTTTTGTTGGCACCAGGCCTTCTCTGATTAAATCGGCCCATCACGAAATAAAAGAGGGATGGCATTTTATTCGGACCCACCCAGCCATCCGTCGTATGGCGACCGTCAAGGCGGTCTGGGCCATTGCAGGTGGTGGACTCGTATACATGCTGGTCTTGGTAGGAGATCAGATGAATCCTACGCACGCAGCAGCCTCCATCGGTGCGCTGTATGCTGCTCGCGGATTGGGCACGGCTATAGGGCCGTTGGCAGCGCGCAAATATTTTACTGACGAAAGAACGTGGGCGAGTGTCGTGGGAATCGGGATAGCCTTCACAGGCGTTGGCTACATAATGGTTGGGGTGGTGCCCTGGAATTGGGTAGTCATGCTTCCGGTCATGCTAGCCCATATAGCGGGTGGATCCAATTGGGTCCTGTCCACGGTGCTCCTTCAAAAGCGATCGGCCGATAAATTCCGCGGGAGAGTTTTTGCAAATGAGTGGTTGTTCGTAATGACTACTGAAACAGCTTCCATTCTCGTTGCGAGTCTCGTTCTTGAAATGGGACTCCTTTCTTTGAGAAATACCGTTTTGGTATTTGGAATTATTTCAACAATAAGTGGCCTTGTATGGCTAATGAGAGCCGTTCCTGCTGAAAAGGAGGATTATATTCGAGGAAATGTTCCAGAATCATAAAAACTGGCACTGAATTCGCGGAAGGGTGGATATTACTATCTACTTCGGTTTCTCTGCATGTCCCTGGACGCCTTACTTCATTTTATCTCATCGAGCACTGTTGAAAATCAGCAAGATCCCGACCTTGCGTTTGCCGAAGTATCTCCTTCTGGCAGGATCGTTGGGCTCAATCCGTTTGGACGATTGGCGTGGGGATGGAGAGTGGGCACCATGCTTCCAAGGGATTTGCAAATTGCGCTGGAGTGTCTCGAAGGCGACCAGCCCGTTGAGCTACCAGTAACGCTTGGTGGACTGCATCTCAAAGGCTTAGCCAATGGCGCAGACAAAGGTTGGTTTGTCATAGGATTTGAGCCCGAATCTCAAAACAGAGAAACAGATCAGATTTCGTTCAGGGCTTTAATGGATCGCATCCCTCAACCTGCAGCATGCATTAACACGGCAGGTTTGAGTAAATATGTAAATGAAGCGATCGGCCGAGAATTTGGGGTTAGTCCCCAGCAATTGATCGGCCGACCGATCGTAGCCGAAATGATCCATCCGGAGGACCGCTGGAAAATTGCGGAATTGATGGAGTTGGCAGCTAAAGACGGATCGTCACACGCATCGGTTCGGTTCGGAAAGGCTTCTCGCATTGGGGTCCTACATTTAGTGAAATCTACGGGCGACGAATTTCAGGCGGTTATCCTCCCCATGGCTGAGGACGAGGGGTTTGTGGATGGTTCCTACGTTCAAGATTCCATTTTTCAATCGTTTCTCGAACAGGGCCCCATTGGGGTGCTTTACCTCGATTCGGACTCGCGGGTAACATTCGAGAATCACTATTTTCGAGCCTTGGTTGGCCAAGATGCCGATTCATCCTGGCTTGGCCTTCGATTGTCTGAAGTCTTTCATTTGTCTCCGGAGTCTGCTTATCACATCCAGAGCGCTATCAGTCAGCGAAAATCCTCCGTTTTACAGG
>CALEEY010000008.1 GCA_937877085.1 uncultured Bacteroidota bacterium | reverse complement strand
TCCCGTTTCTGATCGTTGGTTAAGTACTTCATGAGCGGATCGGCCACTGCTTTCAGTTGGTCTGGTCCATCATAGTAGTGTGACGTTGGGCCGCCTGCTTCGTGCCGCTCGTCGGCAATCGTAGTACCTTCACGAATCTGATCGATGGACTTTTTAACCGTCTCGGGAATAATGCCGTGTTCGATATTGTAGGCTTCCTGAATTTCACGGCGCCGGCTAGTCTCTTCCATCATCCGGGCCATTGAGCCGGTTATTTTATCCGCGTACAATATTACTTTGCTTCGAACATTTCGGGCCGCACGACCAGCCGTTTGGATGAGCGACTTATCGGAGCGCAAAAAGCCCTCTTTGTCGGCATCGAGAATGGCAACGAGAGATACTTCTGGAAGATCGAGTCCTTCTCGAAGCAAGTTGACCCCGATAAGTACATCGAAGGTGCCCAGCCTTAGTCCGCGTAAAATTTCGACTCTCTCGAGCGTATCGATATCGGAATGCAGGTATCGGACCTTGATTCCGTACCCATCCAAATAGTCGGCCAGGTCCTCAGACATTCTTTTGGTTAATGTCGTTACCAGCACACGCTCGTTTCGCGCGGTTACAATCTGGATTTCCTCAAGCAAATCATCAATTTGATTTTTGCTAGGCCGGACAATGACTTCGGGATCGGGAATTCCTGTTGGCCGGATAACTTGCTCTATAAAAACGCCCCCAGTCAATTCCAACTCATAGTCTCCGGGCGTCGCGCTTATATACATGACCTGGTGCTGCTTTTCTTCAAACTCTTCGAAGGTCATGGGGCGGTTATCAAGCGCTGAAGGTAGACGGAATCCGTGCTCCACTAAGTTCAGTTTTCGAGACCGGTCGCCGTTGTACATGGCTCGAACCTGAGACACGGAAACGTGACTTTCGTCGATGACCATTAAAAAATCGTCCGGAAAATAGTCTAATAGACAGCGCGGACGTTCTCCTGGGGCCGATCCTGTCAGGTGCCTAGAATAGTTTTCGACGCCCGAACAGTATCCCACTTCGCGCAGCATCTCAATATCAAACATCGTGCGCTGCTCGAGTCTATGAGCCTCGAGCATTTTGCCGTTCTCCTGAAGTACAGCCAAGCGCCAACGCAATTCCTCTTCAATCGTGGCTATGGCCTTGGCAATTTGGTCCTTCGGGGTGACGAATATTTTGGCTGGGTAAATGGTTATATACCGATCCTCTGCGATTTCGCGGCCGGTCAAGGGTTCAAAAATGCTAATTTTTTCGACCTCATCACCCCAAAATGCGATCCTATAGGCTTCCGTTTCGGAATAGGCGGGAAATATTTCGACGACATCTCCTCGAACACGAAAGGTGCCGGGGATGAATTCAACATCGTTTCGGGAATAAAAAATATTGGAAAGGCCGTGCAGTAACTCATTGCGCTGCACGGTATCCCCGACTTTCAATTGCACGATTTGCTTTCGGTATTCATCCGGCGAACCCAGACCATAAATACATGAAACGCTGGCCACGACAATCACGTCTTTTCGCCCCGAAACTAGCGCACTCGTGGCCTTAAGCCTTAGCCGGTCTATCTGATCGTTGACCGACATGTCCTTCTCGATATACGTGTCGGAATGCACGATATAGGCTTCCGGCTGATAGTAGTCGTAGTAGGAAATGAAAAACTCGACCGCATTGTTCGGGAAAAAGTGCTTGAACTCGGCGTAGAGCTGCGCAGCCAACGTCTTATTGTGGCTCAGAACCAACGTTGGACGCCCTGCCTGCGCGATCACGTTTGACACGGTGAATGTTTTACCCGTACCCGTCGCACCGAGAAGTACCTGGTGCTTCTCTCCACGATTTAATCCATCCAAGAGTTCTTGGATGGCTTTGGGCTGGTCGCCGGTCGGTTGAAATTCAGAAACGACCTGAAACGGCTGCTCTGAACTTAGGAGTTGGGATCTTGGTGGTTCCAAAACGTGATTTTTAATGATCAAACGGCAAGTGAATCTGGCTTTCGGCTGTTTGCCCAAACGAAAATCCAACCATCCACCTCACTACCCTTCCCTTGAAGATCGGTTCGGCAACCTTTGGCCCTGAAGACTAACAAAATAGTGGCTCCTAGTGTCGATGTCTTGTCATAGGTGGCAATACAAAGTTAGATTAACTACCTGAGGACACGTTTTTCCACATTTCAGCGTCTAAAGCCAGGACTATGTCGTACTGCGACGCAACCTATGTCCCAGTACTACGTAGGTGCGCCTTAACTTCAAAACTGAACCCAGCCCTCTCACACTAATTCATGTTTAATCTCGAATTTGCCATTTCAGCATGGCGAAATGGCCTTATGTACAGGCGAACCATTCTAAAAGAAGACCTGGATGAACTCGAGCGTCATGTCAGGGATGAAGTAGAGGCTGGTATCCAAAGTGGACTAACTGAAGAACAAAGTTTTCGGCAGTCGGTCGCTCAAATGGGGCATCTTCCAACGGTAGATGCGGAGTATCAAAAGATTTATTGGGGCAAGCTGCGAAGACGCGGCGCCCTGAGGCAAGAACTTTCTTGGAGAGGATCCATGCTGAAAAACTACTTTTCCATTGCCGTGCGACTCCTTGTCAAGCAACGAGCCACTTCTGCCATCAACATATTGGGCCTATCGGTCGGATTGGCTTCTTGTCTTCTGATCTTCCTATTTGTCTCGCAAGAATGGAGCTATGATTCATTTCATACAAACGCAGACCAAATTTATCGCGTTTATCGAACCGAAGACAGAGTACGGCCTCCCAACAAAACGTCTGAAAGCACCCCGACGTCCTTTGGTCCGACAGTCCAGGAGTTGGTACCCGGTATTGCTGCGTCCACGAGATGGTCGCAATCGGAAGCCGTTCTTTCGTATGCAGGAGTAAGCTCCAATATCGAAATATTCTGGGCCGATCCCGCTTTTTTTGACATGTTTGACTTTACTTCAACAGGCCAAGGTCAATTACTACTTCGCTCACCTGAATCGGTTGTGATAACGGAATCGGCAGCTGCGAGATACTTTCCCTCGGGAGTTTCTGTTGGAACACCCCTTGATTTGGTCGTTGACGACGGTGTTCAGTCTTTCGAAGTGTCTGGAATAGTCAAGGACCCGCCGACGAATTCAAGTTTTCAGTTTGAGTTCATTGGGCAATTTGGAGTGTTGGAGAGCCAAAAATCGGCGGCTGACGATTGGTCCCAAAACGACCCAGCCACGTATGTTTTGTTAGAAGACAAGGTGGATCCGCGTTCCGTAGAAGCTGGATTTCTGCCCATTATAGAGACATTTTTGGGCGATAACATCAAAGTCTCAATAGAGAGGGGTTGGTGGCAAAACACCGTATTTCCGCTTCAATATCATCTCCAACCCCTCTCGGAAGTTCATCTAACACCAGGAATTGATTCGTTTTATTTCGCCGTAAGCGATCCGCTTTACTCCTACATCTTGATGGCCATTTCCCTCGGGGTGCTTTTAATCGCATGTGTCAACTTTGTGATGCTCTCCGTGGGACGAGCCTCCACACGCGCTCGTGAAGTGGGCATGCGAAAATCCTTAGGTGCCAATCGCTCTCAATTAATAGGACAATTTGGAGGAGAAGCACTCGTAATGACTTCGTTAGCGGTAGGAGTAGGGCTCCTGCTGGCTTACTTGGTACTCCCTGCGTTCAATGATTTGGCGAACCAGCAACTCGTGTTTTCTGGATTGTTTACTCCACAAGCGATGTTCGTTATTGTGCTGCTGACGCTCTTTACCGGACTTTTAGCTGGCATATATCCTGCCATTGTTTTGGCATCCTATGAACCGATGTCCGCTTTGAAAAAGGTGTCCCTAAAAGTTCGAGGCGTTCGAGTATCGCAATTCATGATTGTAGGTCAATTTGTCGTATCAGTAGCATTAATTGTTGCCGTAATGGTCATGCAACGCCAAATGAAATTCATAAGCCAGCAGGACTTGGGATATGATGCAGAACAGATATTGGTGGTTGACCTATCTGGTACCGATATGGATCTAGATGTCCTCTCCACCCAGTACGAACGGCAAATTGCTTCGATTTCAGGTGTTTTAGGTTCTAGCGCGTCCTCAACGACCTTTGGAAATAATTGGAGCAGAATGGTGATCCAAGAAGCGGAGGTGAACCATATCGTCTACACCAACCGCGTTGCGCCTTCCTTTTTAGATGTCATGGGAATACAATTGGTTGACGGTCGCAATTTCTCCGAGGATCTCCAAATGGACGCTGAAAACGCCGTTATAGTGAATGAAACGATGGCTGCGGAAATGGGATGGGCCGATCCCATTGGAAATTCAATTACGCAGTGGCCGGGCGTCAGCGTAATAGGGGTCGTTAAGGATTTTAACATTTTGTCTGCCAAGGAAAAAGTACCTCCCATGTTACTTCATATGAGTCCAAACTTGGCGGCCAATAATTACATGCTCATCCGAATTAACATGGCCAATACGGAGGCTGTACTGGCTGACCTGCAAAAAACATGGACCGCACTTTCTCCTATCGTCCCATTTCGTTCGGTATTTTTAGATCAAAGTCTTCAGTTGTTGTATGAAAGCGACAGAAGGTGGCAATCCATAATCAACTATACAGCGGTTCTGGCTTTACTGATCTCCGCGCTGGGGTTGTTTGGAATGGCAGCACTATCCATTTCGCGTCGAACGAAGGAGATTGGAATTCGAAAGGTGTTGGGTGCAAGCGGACTGAGCATAGCCCGGCTCATATCCTCCGAGTTCACTCTGTTAGTGTTAATAGCGATTGCAATTGCCGCCCCACTTGCGTACTGGGTGATGTCGAAGTGGCTATCGACCTTCGCCTATCAGATTGAAATGGGGCTGGGAGTATTTGCACTGGCCGGCTTTTTCACTTTGGGGATCGCTCTCCTAACGGTGAGCTTTCAAACGCTTCGAGCGGCGAACTCAAACCCAGTTGATTCCCTCAAAGTGGACTAATTCCTAGCAGAAGGGTGGCGTCCATTCCTCAACTCTGGAGCGTCTAAATCGGCTTCGGAAACGAAGGTGCACGTGAATCGTACTGTGAAGCGAACAAAGTACCCATCCGCTGCCGACGGTTCGGCGGTCAAGCCCCGTATAAACTGCGTAATGAAGAACTTAACACCCACCCTGTTTCTACTGCTTTTCATAGCCGCTTGCTCGGCGCAAGAGGAAACGGCAGCCCAACAGTCCGAAGGCATGACGGTTGAGGAGTATGAGCCTAAATCCACGTTGGTTGTAGAAGAACATCCACTTTCTAGAGCCAAATATCCATTCGTGGATGTGCATAGCCATTGGTTTCAAGCGCCTAAAATGACTCAAGGGGCCGTCGATACACTCATCATGGAAATGGATGGGATGAATATGGGCGTGCTCGTGAACCTGTCCGGCGGCTGGGGAGAGAACCTAGCTGGCGCTGTTTCGAACATGGAGAAAAAGTACCCGAATCGGATTGTGACGTTTGCCAACGTCGATTTTGACAGTGTTGGGGCTCCAGGATGGACAGAGAATGCCGTCGCTCAGCTTAGAGCCGACGTGGCCGCTGGCGCGCGAGGACTGAAAGTCTATAAAAATTTAGGAATGGACGTTAAAGACGTCGACGGCAATCGCGTTGCCGTAAATGACCCTCGTTTAGATCCTATTTGGGCTCTGTGTGGTGAGCTTGGCATTCCCGTACTGATTCATTCGGCCGATCCAGCCAACTTTTGGAATCCAAAAGACAAGTACAACGAAAAGTGGCTAGAGTTAGAACTCAATCCTCGTAGGCTTCGTGACCCTGAGACGAATCCATCGTTCCAGTCGATCATGGACGAGCAATACAGCATCATTGAAAAAAACCCTAATACCAAGTTTATCAGCGCCCACATGAGTTGGATCGGAAACGACTTGGGGAAATTGGGAGGGTTGTTGGATAAATACCCCAATATGTACAGCGAAATTGCGGCTGTTATTTACGAATTTGGACGTCAGCCAATTGCAGGACGTGCGTTCCTTACGAAATACAAAAACCGTATCCTATTTGGGAAAGACTCCTACAACGTGAGCGAGTTTGATACGTATTTCCGCGTATTTGAGACCGCCGATGAGTACTTCCCTTACTACCGGAAATACCACGCTCAATGGCGTATGTACGGAATGAATCTTCCGGATGATGTTTTGAAAGCTGTTTATTACGAGAACGCGCTGCGCATTATTCCGGGCATTGATGCTTCCCTTTTTGAGGGAAAGTAGGTCTCTGTTCCGAGGGTTGGGGTTTTGATTGAGAGACGAGTATGAGAAGGGTGGGATCGGCGAAGCCGATCCCACCCTTTCTTTTACATACGCTGCAGGTCGAACCCATTATCTAAATTCGACTTTGAATCCAACTGACGGCAAGAATGGCAGTTGATCGACCCTTTTAAATGTAAAAAGGTCGTAGTAGAACAAGTTGTCACGGTTGAAGAGGTTGACGGCTCCCGCTCTCAACGTCGTTACATATCGACCCTTCTCTATGCGTCGCTCGAGCCAAACATCCACTCTCGCATATGTTGGCTGGCGACCACCATACGGTTTCGAATACAGAATACGGTCGATTCCAACCTCTTTGGTCACATCCACGCCCGGCGTAAGTAGATACCACACGTCGAAACCGCCCGACTGGGTGTACGGCAAACCGGATCCGTATTGCCACTGGACTGTCATGCCTACTTCGCCTTTTTGGGCATGAATCAGGGCGTTTAGCTGATGGCGGCGGTCGTGGGAAGGATTATAGGTGTAGTTCTGGGTTTCGTATTCGACTTTTGAATAGGCGTAACTCACGTATCCGTCCAGCACCGATTCAAACCAAAATGGGCGATTTTCGAGGTTAACGCGAGCGTCCATCCCAAAGGCCGTGCCTTTAGCTTCTTCTAGGGTCATTGTAAATCGCGGAAAGGGGCTAAAAATGGGCACCGATAAGTTATCGTATGCTTTGTAATAACCTTCTAGGGCCGCATTCATCCATGGCAAGAGCCTCACATTCCATCCGAGAATGGCGTGCTGAGCCGCCGTCGCTTTCGCCCCTTCTCTAGTGGTGACCCACGCATAAAATACATTCCCTAAATCGCGCTCATCCGAGAGGCCGGAAATGGCTTGATGGAAAATGCCCCACGACGCATTGATTTGGTGCCGCCCGGTTCTACCAGCAGGCCAATACGAGACCCGCATCCGCGGCTCGGTCCAATGCTGCGAGCGCTGAGGTAACGAGTATAAATGGACGCCAGGATTCAAGCTAATATTTCCTTTGGCCAGCTCAAACGTGCCCTCCACATACGAACTAACTTCCTGTAGCTCGTCCTTCGTCGACGTCAAATCGGTAAACAAATCGTCCAAAAGCAGCGAAAACTTGGTGTTACGATAGGTCGACCCTACGGAAACGTCGCCCACATTGAACTGGTAGGTCCAGCGAGTTTTCAGATCAACGCTCTCGAGCGTCGACCTTCTTTCGACCTGATCCTCCGGCCCAAACTCGTTGGTCATCTGGGACGTACCCGCCGTGAATTCGGCTACGAGCGGTAGGAGGTTGGATCGATAAATGTAGGTCCCGCCAAAAATCCGATTCGTCCAAGCCACCTCCGTACTGTCCGTGATTTCGGAAGCCTCCGCCTCGCCGAAAACACTCTTTTTTGTTCCGGCAATGTCCCCGCGGTCTTCTGAATCGAGCACCGTGAAAGAGAGTGAGTGACTCGATCCCAACAAGGCATGTATT
>CALEEY010000007.1 GCA_937877085.1 uncultured Bacteroidota bacterium | reverse complement strand
TCCTCGGCCCGACCCTGACGTTTGAGGTCGACAGGCATGTAATCGGGGCGCGCGGTTAGCAAAAACCAAATAACTTTGCCGCGATTTTTAGACTGCGACATAAACTGAGCAATCTGACCAAACACCCTTTTAGAAACCCCGGAATCGCCGCCGGCATCCCGGTTTCCAAGTGCCGCATCGGCTTCATCAATCATCACGGCTACCGGTGTCATGGCCTGGAGCAGGGTCAGGATTTTTTCAAGGTTAGCCTCGGTTTGTCCCTGCCACTGCGATCTAAAATTCTTCAATTTGACCATCGGAACGCCGATTTCGCCCGCAAAACACATAATCGAAAACGTTTTTCCTGTCCCAACCGGGCCACTTACAAGGTAGCCCATGGGCATGACGTCCGGCCGGCCAGCTTTTAGGGCCCTTGCGGCCGCCCGGAGGTGGTCTTTGGCCATGGCGTGACCAGCGACCATGTCAAGCGAAAGGTCTGTCTCCATAAACTCAAGCATGCCATAGGCTTCAGCCTCGATGAATTCCTTTTTCATTTTGGAAAGGACTTCATAGGTCAACGAAGTGTGATTTTCGATCACGTCCGCCAAAATCGAGCGCAGCTGAATATATCCGAGACCCGCCGTGTTGTTGGCCAACGCGTGTGCATCTACCTCAGAATGCTGCCCCCAATCGCTCTCCAGTCCTTCTAAGTAATGATTCACATATTCCAAGCGCGACTTTTCGTCCGGAATCGGGATTTGAATCTCGGCTGTGTAGGGACTCTGAACAATTTGCTGATTCAACTCAGTCAAATTCTGGGTGATCAGAGCAATCGTAAAGTCGCTGCTTAGAAAAAGAGGATCGTGGGCCCATTTCTGCAAGAAGACCAGCGCATTTCGGTCTTCGGCTGAATACATGGAAGCTTCGGCCATCGGAATGACGGTTTCAGCATAGTCGATAATGCAGGCTATGCGTTTTCCGTCGGCGAGTCGTATCCGAAAATAGTTTTGAAGTACAGCCAACACCCGCACCGGGTCCTTTGGAAGCTTTTGGGCATAGTCTGTACCGAAAATGGTGTCGTATCCCGAAAGAGC
The DNA here is from genome assembly GCA_937877085.1 of uncultured Bacteroidota bacterium. GTDB lineage: Bacteria > Bacteroidota > Rhodothermia > Rhodothermales > UBA10348 > UBA10348. The sequence goes on along the minus strand of CALEEY010000007.1, from coordinate 1,762 downwards.
GCGGTTAAAGTCTGTTTGGGATTCCTTGTCAGCAAAGTGGATTCCACTAGATCGGTCATAAAAGATGACCAGGTCACGGGAAGCAAAAAGCTCGGACAAAAGAAACTCTTGGACGGACACATACGTGCGTTTGCCGTTGTCGTCGGTACTGGGTACCAAGTCCCGAACGTTTCCGTACAGAATAAACTGGGTGAGGGTCTTCGTGAAATATTTTCTAGCAAATTCCTTGGCCCAATCCGGATAATGAGCCGTGTATTGGTCCAAAAGGCTCAGTTCTGCGGGCGGGGGAACAACCATCTTAATTGTTGACAAACCTGTTTTTGGCGTTTTTTGCGCCGAAGAAGTTTTTGATCCTTTTACACCGCCAGTTGTCTTCGAAGCGCCAACCTGCTTTGTCTGGTTGGCGCTTTTCGATGTTTTTGGGTTATTGGATGCTTTTTTAGCTGGTTGGTCGCCCATAACTGAATCGATGTTGTCTTCCTGAATGAAAATGCCCCTTCTTCGAAAACGAAACCGGTCTTAAAAGACGAAACCGGTCTTCAAAAACGAAACTGTTCTTCGAAAACGAAAAGGCGCAATATACGGTGGACCCCCGCTTGGATGTTTCATCCAAGCGGGGGTCCACGGCCAATCAATTAGAATATCTTAGGCAGGACTTTGAATCCCGAAAAATCACGCAATCGTGATCTCGTTGTTCAAATAGACGTCCTGGATGGCGTTAAGAATATCGACCCCTTCCTTCATGGGGCGTTGGAATGCCTTCCGACCTGATATCAAACCCATTCCGCCAGCGCGTTTATTAATAACAGCTGTTTTAATGGCTTGCTGAAGGTCGTCGGAGCCCGATGCACCACCAGAGTTGATCAATCCAGCCCGTCCCATGTACCCATTGGCCACCTGATATCTGGTCAAATCGATTGGGTGATCTGACGAAAGCTCCGTGTACATGCGGTTATCGAGCTTACCGTACGAAGACGACCCTGTGTTTAATGCTTTAAACCCACCATTTTGAGTAGGTTGTTTTTGTTTGAGGATGTCCGCTTCGATGGTCGCTCCAAGGTGATTCGCTTGACCCGTTAAATCGGCGCTGGTTTCGTGGTTTACACCATTTACCGTAAAAGCGTTGTTTCGCACGTAGCACCAGAGGATGGTCATCATTCCCAGTTCGTGCGCCAAGGCGAAGGCTTCAGAAACTTCTTGGAGCTGGCGGCTGGATTCTTCAGATCCAAAATAGATGGTTGCCCCAATGCCTACACAGCCCATGTTCCAGGCCTCTTCGACTTGGGCAAACATGATCTGATCAAACTGATTTGGGTAGGTCAACAACTCATTGTGATTGACCTTCATAATCAAAGGAATGCGGTGCGCATATTTGCGGGCCACCGATCCCAGGGCACCGTAGGTACTCGCAACACCGTTGCATCCCCCTTCAATCGCCAACTTCACAATGTTTTCAGGGTCGAAATAGATCGGATTCTTAGCAAACGAGGCGCCCGCTGAGTGTTCAATTCCTTGATCCACCGGTAAAATGGAAATGTATCCGGTATTGGCCATGCGCCCGTGACCAAAAAGACGCTGCATAGAATTAAGCGTGGGGATATTCCGATCAGAATTCATCCAAACTCTCTCGACAAAGTCGGGCCCAGGAAGGTGTAGGTGCCTCGATTCGATCGTTGAACAGGTGTGATCTAGAAGATAGGAGGCTTCGCCGTCCAATAGGTCAGCGATTCGGGTGGTAGTTAATGGTGCCATGAAACGATGG
>CALEEY010000006.1 GCA_937877085.1 uncultured Bacteroidota bacterium | reverse complement strand
TGGATCGATATCGGGGCACATTGAAGGGTGCTTTTGTGCTGCTTGAAGTGGCTCCTCCCATTGCTGGGCCACTGTTGGAACCGCTTGCGACGCGTCGAACACCGGAAGAACTGCTTCAGCAAGCCCTGCCGAGACGCCCACAGACCAGGACGGCGATGACGCCTGAAGACTCCGTGCGTTTTGCTGCCATCCGAGCGGGCTTTGCTCGAAATGATTTCCTGAGAGCCTCTGCCCTACCGTTTTTCAAAGAAGAAGGTGTAGCTGCTATTGTTTTGGTGAGCGAAACGGGAGTCGGTGGGACTGTTTTCCTTGATACTACTTTTTATGGGGCTGTTGGCCCCAAAAGCCCATCTGCAGTACCCATCATAACGATGGCGAAGGAGCATTATGGGCGTATCGTTCGGATTTTAGAAAAGGGCCTGCCGGTTACTCTGGAAGCGGAAATTAATAATACGTTTCATGGCACGATGGATGACCCCGGAATTAACGTTATAGCGGAAATTCCCGGCACTGGAAGTCCAGAAGAGGTAGTCATGCTCGGCGCCCATTTGGATGGTTTTTCCTACTCGACGAGTACAACCGATAATGCTGCCAATGTAGGGGTGATGATGGAAGCGATGCGCATTTTAAAGGCCGTCAACGCTCCCATGAAACGGACTGTGCGGCTGGGCCTCTGGACCGGAGAAGAACAAGGATTGTATGGATCGAAAGCCTACGTAAATGATCATTTTATTAACCTAGAAACACGGGAAAAGACGGACGCTTTCGACCATCTAGCTGCCTACTATAACCTAGATAATGGAACCGGCGCCATTCGGGGCGCTATGTCGCAAATAGACATTCAGCCAAATTCTGTGGTAGACTCTACTTTTACTGCTTGGACCATGCTCTTACCTGCAGAGCTTGGACTTCAAATCGTTTCCAAATTGGGAGGTGGTGGAACGGACCACGTAAGCTTCTACACCAATGGATTGCCAGGATTTCAGTTTATGCAGGATTGGCTATCGTATTGGACGGTAACCCACCATTCAAATATGGATACCTACGAGCGTGTACCTGAAGCGGATGTCAAAAAGAACGCGATTATCGTGGCGTCCTTTGTCTACTTGACTGCCAATCAAGAAACGCTGTTTCCGAGGACCATAACACGGTAAGCAACGAGTTCCTTTGGGTGAACAGGGATTACGGCTCGCTGCGCTCGCCGTTAGCCTGGTTGGGGGACCTGCATTGGGTAACCCTAACTGTCTTGTCGGGATTACGGCTCGCTGCGCTCGCCGTTAGCCTATTTGGGTGGTCCTGCATGATAAACCCCGCTCGTGCTCCGCACGTTTCGGTTTTTTAAGACCTGCCCTCAAAAGCAAGCTTTTTCGTCAGGCCATTAAAAAACCCCACTCACTTCGTTCGTGAGCGGGGTTTTTATGCGGAGGAGGAGGGATTCGAACCCTCGGTACCCTATAAAAGGTACGCAGGTTTAGCAAACCTGTGGTTTCAGCCACTCACCCACCCCTCCGGGGCCGATGCTGAATGAATTGACGCCTAGGCGTTTTTTTCAGGCAAGACTTAAAAATACGCAGATTGCGGTCCTGCGTCAACGAAGAGAACATCAATTTATTCAGTAGCTCTGAATCTTATGCCAAATCTATGGTTTTCTCCCCTAATTAAAGGCCGCTAAAGGTGTAAAAAGCACCGTATGAGTCGCTCAAAAGCCGTTTTGAGAATGAAACGATTACAGCGCGAATGCCAACACCCGGCTTGGACCACCGCTGGCCCTAGCAATTTTGGGTCCTCCGACCATAACCGTTGCCCCTGAAACCGGCAATTCACTCAAATTGGCCACACTTTCAATCCCCCACCTGT
>CALEEY010000005.1 GCA_937877085.1 uncultured Bacteroidota bacterium | reverse complement strand
TTAAATCCGACACTCGCTAGTAAATCGGTGTATTCGCTCTGCTCGATGGCTCCAGAGACACAACCTGCATACGCTTCGGCTGAATGCCGAATGGCTGCCGGTAGCTCCCCTTCCAATACAATATCGGATACGGTAAATTGACCGTTCGGACGTAAAACTCGCAGCATTTCCGAAAAAGCGCCCTCTTTATTTGGAACCAGATTGAGCACGCAATTGCTGATTACACGGTCAATTGATTCGTCTCTGATGGGTAATTGCTCTATATCGCCCAGAACAAACTGGACGTTTTCATACCCCAGTTTGGCCGCGTTAGCTTTGGCAAGTGCAACCATTTCCGGTGTAAAGTCGACACCCATTACACTTCCACTACTTCCTACGATTCTTCGAGCTACAAAAGCATCGATACCGGCGCCCGACCCGAGATCAAGCACATCATGCCCTTCGCGAATATTTGCGACTTCCGTTGGGATTCCACACCCAAGACCTAAATCGGCCGATATCTCGTATCCTTCCAGGCGTTCGTAGGACTCCAAATTAAACGGGTTTTCGGATTCGCACCCGCACCCGCAGCCGCATCCGGCTTCTGCCAGAGCTACTTCTGCGTATTTTGCACGTACCTCCGCTTTCAAGTCCCCGGTGGTCGATAGGACCCGGGAGGTATCGCTCAAAGGTCCTGAGCAGCAAGAAGATTGTTTTGTTTGAATTGTCAATTCCATTCTGTTCTTTTCTCCGATCAAAAGATGTTGGAGCCGTCTCTTCTTTGTAAAACGGCCTCGCTATCCCGTCTGATCCATTTTGGGTAGTCGTTAACAGCAGTCTATTTTTAACCTTTCCGTGTGCCCAAACCACGTTGAGAACATGGTTCGGACCTCATCTAGACGGCTCCAGTTGACACAATAACATGATTTAGGCCCTTCGATTTCTCCCACAATCAGTCCGGCTTCCACCAGCACTTTTAAGTGCTGAGAAACGGTTGCTTGGGAAAGCGGGAGTTCGGCCACTACTTCCCCGCACACGCACACATTTCTAGAAGCTAGTACCTCTAAAATGGCGATACGCGCGGGATGAGAAAGCGCTTTGGCCAGATCAGCTAGTCGTTGATGTTCTTCTGGAAACCGATCTGCTTGAGATTTAGCCATGTTGATTCCGATTCTGGATAGGTTTTTAAACTGCCTTATTGTTTATCGTCTATATACGATGATTAAACATAAGGTTTCACGGGGTCCTACCATTTTTTTTCCAAACCTTGTTAAGCGAGCAATTCTTGGTCTCTGTACTGAAGCTCATATAGCTTGCGGTACAATCCATCGGCGGCAATGAGCTGCTGGTGGCTCCCACGTTCTCGAACTTGCCCTTTGTGCATGACCAATATTTGGTCCGCATGTTGAACCGTTGAGAGACGATGAGCAATGGCCACCGTGGTTCGACCGGCCATGAGTGTTTCCATGGCGTGCTGTATAACCTCTTCGGTTTCGGTGTCCACACTGGAGGTAGCTTCGTCCAAAACAAGAATCGTTGGGTCGTATACCAGCGTCCGAACGAACGACAATAATTGCCGTTGGCCATGTGAAAGGGAGATTCCCCTTTCTTTTACCTGATAATCGAATCCCCCGGGTAGCCGTTCGATAAAGCCCGCCGCTCCAATGGCCAATGAGGCGTCTTTCATGACCTGATCCGAAATTTCGGGGTTTCGAAGCGTAATGTTTTCCTTTACAGATCCAGAAAACAAAAATACATCCTGTAAAACAAGACCGATGTGCGACCGCAATTCGACGAGAGACGTTTGGTGAATCGGAACTCCATCCAACCATATTTCACCCCGTTGAACATCGTAAAAACGAAGCAATAAGCTTATGATGGTCGTTTTTCCTGCTCCGGTTGCGCCCACAATGGCCAAAGATTGACCTGGCTCGACCACGAAACTGACGTCTTTTAAGATCCAATTGGCATCATCGTTCGAGGGATCGACAGATTGATCGTAGGAAAACCAAACGTTTTTGAACTCGATGCGCCCCTTAACCGTGCTTAGGGGAATCGGATGGGCCACTTGAACAATAGACTCATCGCTGTCCAAGAGGCCAAAAATGCGCTCGGCCCCGGCCATCGCGCTTTGAAGGGTGTTGAACTGGTCGGAAAGATTACGAATGGGTTCGAAAAACTGTCGGACGTATTGAATGAACGCTATCAGCACACCCAACGTCAGGGTTCCACCGATGGCGTTCAGACCTCCGACCCAAATGACCAACCCCAATGCAATGGACGCCACCAAATCCGCCAATGGGAAAAACAATGCAAAGTAAAATACTGTTTTTATCTGGGCCTGGCGGTGATCGTCATTAATGGCCTCAAAACGATTTTTTTCTTCCGGTTCACGGCCATAAATCTGGACGATTTTCATTCCCGAAATGTGCTCCTGCAGAAACGAATTCAGGCGGGCCACTTGTTGCCGGGTGTCGCGATAGGCCAAGCGAACACGATTCTTAAACCAAAAGGTGGCCCACATCATGAACGGCAGCACACTGAGCGCCACCAGCGCCAACCGCCAATCGAGCGTGAACATGAAGTACGAGATGAAAATGATCTTGAATAGATCGCCTAAAATGGTAACCAGTCCAGCCGATAGGACGTCGCTAAGCGATTCAACGTCGCTCGTGACCCGGGTAATCAATCGACCAATCGGAGTACTATCAAAAAATCGAAGGGACTGCGACTGAATGTGTCGATACAAGCGAATACGCAGGTCATAAATGGCCTGCTGACCAATCCATTGTGTGAGATAAGTATTTACAAAGGAAAGGGCCCCTTCTGCCAAAAGGATGACAAAAAGAATCCCAATCATGTTCCTCAGGCCTACTAAATCCCCAGAAGCCACGTCCCGGTCAATGGTTACTTGAATCAATTTGGGAATTAAAGGACCTAAAAACGCGGCTACAATCACAGAAGTCGAGGCTACAATAACCCACTTCTTGTAGGGCACTAAAAACTTGATGATCCGGCGTAGTAAATGGGAGTCAATACCAGGGTTTTTTTCTTCGCTCACGCCAGATCCTCCAACTCTTGCTCCAGTTGCTGTTTGGCAAACAACGAGGCGTAAAATCCATCTTCGACGATCAAGGAAGCATGATTGCCCCTTTCAATAATCTTTCCTTCGTCCAAAACAATGATCTGATCGGCATCTTCTACGGCCGATATACGGTGGCTTACAATAATTATCGTCCTCTTTCCAAAGTGCTTTTTGAGGTGAGACAAAATATTGCGCTCTGTCTTTACGTCCACTGCAGACAGCGCATCGTCCAAAATCAGGATGTTAGGTTTCCGAATGAGAGCGCGCGCAATCGAAGTGCGTT
>CALEEY010000004.1 GCA_937877085.1 uncultured Bacteroidota bacterium | reverse complement strand
CATCGGGGCTCACTCAGAAAAACCTGACCGATAGCTACACTTTTCAGCACAGACGCCGCCTAACGGACGCCCTTCGCACCGCACTTCTATTTGTTGTCGTGCTGCTTTTTGCTATACCGGCCGCTGGCCAAACCAGTGTTTTTCAGTTTACGGGGGTGGCTACGGGAGAAATAGAAGCTTCAGGTGGAGGTCTGACTCCTTTCGTCAGTAAGCTGGTGAGGATTCAACTCAGTGGACCTTCGACCAACGTTGGACTTATCGGGAGCCGGACCGGAGAGATTCTTTTCGCTCGGCGTCACGGCATCTGCTGTTATTATAGTGGACGGAATCACTTATCCAATCGATATTGTTGCAGGTAAACTGTCACTACGAAGCCCCGATGGAATGACTTCGTTTATACAAGTTATGTGCTGGAATACGTCTGCCCGTCGATACCGTATTCCGTCGAGACGCGGCGTGTGGTACACACCCCAGACGACAATGGCCCGTAATTACGAGATTGGCCCGGAATCAGGCCAACACGCCGTGCTTTTTACCAACTCGTACAAAAGCGGCCACACATGCATCAATTTGTTCAGACGTGTGCCCGGCTGAAATTTGAACTCGGATACGGGCCTGGCCCTTAGGCACGACCGGAAATGAAAATCCAATCACATAAATCCCCTCAGACAAGAGGTCTGCGGCCATACCTTGGGCCAAACGTGCCTCGTAGAGCATAATCGGTACAATGGGGTGAATGCCAGGTTTAATATCAAATCCTGCTTTGGTCATTTCACTCCGAAAATGCACCGTGTTTTTCTCCAAACGGTCCCTGAGTTCTGTCGATTCGCTCAACATGTCCAACACTTTCAAGCTCGTGTGCGCAATGACTGGAGCTAACGAGTTCGAGAACAAGTACGGACGCGAGCGCTGGCGTAGAAGCTGAATAATCTCCTTCCGACCTGTAGTAAATCCTCCCATCGCCCCGCCAAGGGCCTTTCCAAGCGTACTCGTAATGATATCCACCCGGCCCATCACGTTACAATATTCGATTGAACCGCGTCCAGTAGGTCCAAAAAAGCCAGTCGCGTGGCATTCATCGACCATAACCATCGCGCCATATTTTTCTGCCAAGTCGCATATCTGATCTAATTTGGCAATCGAACCATCCATGCTGAAAACGCCGTCGGTCGCAATAATCGTTCGCTTGGCACCTTTTGCCTCCTGAAGGCACCGCTCTAGGTCCTCCATGTCTCCATTGTTATAACGAAGTCGCTGGGCTTTACAGAGTCTAATCCCGTCTATGATGGACGCATGATTAAGTGCATCGGATACGATCGCACATTCTTCATCCAGCAACGTCTCAAAAAGGCCGCCATTTGCATCAAAACAAGCGGCGTATAAAATAGTGTCCTCTGTACCAAGGTAAGCCGAGATGCGGCGTTCGAGTTCTTTGTGCACATCTTGGGTACCACAAATAAACCGGACCGAGGATAGGCCAAAGCCGTATTTCTCCACACCAATTTTAGCCGCTTCTATCAGCGCCGGATGGTTCGCCAGCCCCAAATAATTGTTTGCGCAAAAATTGACCACATGCTCTCCACTTGCGACCGATATGTTGGCCGCTTGCTGAGAGGTTATAACCCGTTCTTCTTTAAACAGACCGGCGTCTTTGATCTCGTTCAGAATGGCTTGGAATTGGGGGCGACTAGATTCAAACATAGTAGTTCAACCAAATGGAGGAGAGGCAGATCGATTTATGGGTATTCGGGAGGATTAAGAAGTAGCAATTTTGGCTCGCACGTGAATCAACATGTCCGACACCATGGCTTCCAAACTATAATGAGGTTGCCACTTCCAATCGTGTCGCGCCCGTGAGTCGTCGATGGATGAAGGCCAGGAATCTGCTATGGCTTGTCTGAAATCCGGCTCATAAAAGCATTTGAAATGGGGGATGTGCCGTCTGATGGCCGCTGCCAGTTCTCCAGCAGAAAAACTAAATGCTGCAAGGTTGTAACTCGTTCGAACGGTAATACCATCGTTCTCATAATCCATAATATCTAGGATGGACTGAACGGCATCGGGCATGTACATCATGGGCATACGCGTTTCCTCCGTTACAAAACACGTGTAGGAGCCGTGATTTACCGCCTGGAAAAACATATCGACCGCCCAATCGGTGGTTCCGCCCCCCGGAGGCGTGGAGTAGCTTATGATGCCTGGAAAACGAACGGATCGAATGTCCATCTGATGGTGATCAGCATGGAACTTGCAGAGTAATTCTCCGGTGACCTTGGTCGCTCCGTACATGGTTCCAGGCTCCGTCACCGTTTCCTGTGGGGTGTTCACTTTTGGAGTTGTGGGCCCAAAAACAGCGATTGAACTAGGCCAAAAGACCCTGCAATTATACTTCCTAGCAGCCTCCAAAACGTTTCTTACGCCGTTTACGTTCACGTTCCAGGCCAATTCAGGATGACGTTGACCGGTGGCAGACAAAATGCCTGCCAAATGATAAATGGTATCAATCTTATAGGATCCAACTATTTTTTCGACGGATTCCATATAGGTTACATCCAGCACGTCGTATTTTCGGCCCGGCCGGAGAGATTCGGGCGAACGTAAATCCGTTACGAGAACTTCGCCTTCTCCCAGCCTTTCGACGAGCGCATCTGCCAAATCAATGCCAATTTGGCCGTTCGCACCTGTAATCAATATCATCTTTTTTCCGTATTTAGATGGAGTTAAAAGATACAACGTCCATTGAAGGTCGTTGTGGGAGTTTCTTGTGGATTGATCAGATGTTCACACATCTGAATGGTTCGACTTGTCGAAATAATTTGCATCTTTGGGACCTGAAAAGCGTAATTGAGCGCTAAATTACGTGAATCCGTTTTTGCTCTGTACTCAAATTACAATTTGTTGTCAGAATCTATGAAAACCTACTCTATTCAATCGGTCGTCCTGCTCCTGGCCGTGCTTACCGCAGGATGTTCAACATCTTCCTCCACTTCTAACGGAGGCGATTATTATTCGTCGACCATTCAGCCCATTTTTGACGCAAAATGTTCGTCTTGTCACGGGGGAGCGAAAACGGAAGCTGGTTTGAATTTGACCTCTTGGTCGACTCTGACAAAGGGTTCTAGCGCCGGTGAAGCCATCATTGCCTACAATAGTGCCCATAGTACGCTTGTGAAAATGGCAACTAAACTTCAGCCTGCAGTTCACCCGGCTTCTCAGCCTTCTTCGGTGCTGAGCGAATCTGAGTTGGCAACTATAACCGCTTGGATAGATGCCGGCGCCAAAGGGCCCGATGGTTTAGCCCCATTTTCCGGCAATAGGGAGTTCGTCTATGTTACCAACCAAGGCGACGCCACGATAAACGTAATCGACGTGGAGGAAAATGTTGTCGCGCGGCTCGTCGATTTGACTAAAATGGGATTCGATGCCGGCGCGAAGCCCCACCACGTGGCAGTAGAGCCAGACGGCTCTTTTTGGTACGCGACGCTCATTTCTGCCGGCGTAATTTTGAAGTTTAATCGGAATAATGAGATCGTAGGAAGGGCATCCTTCGAAGTACCAGGTCTTTTGAGCATGGATCCATCCTCAAATCGCCTGTTCGTGGGGCGTTCTATGGCGGCCGTTAATCCCCCGCAAAGAATTGGAATGATTGATCGTACGACTATGTCGGTGGAGGAATTGGAAGTGTTTTTCCCTCGACCACATGCCCTGGCGGTCGCTTCCAACGGAAAAAATGTTTATTCGGCAAGTTTAGCCGAAAACAAAGCCATTTCCATTGACATTGACCAGGAAGAATCGACTTTTGAAGATATCCCGGGTCCGATTCATACCATTGTCGACCTCGAGGTATCTCCAGACGGAAAGATCATGGTTGGTACCGCGCAGTTGACCGGCAAATTTTTCTTTTTCGATGCGACCGATCAGGCCAACTTTCCTATAACGGATGTAATCGATGTTAATGCAGCGCCATGGCATCCGATTTTTAGCCACGATGGGTCCAAGATATACGTCGCAAACAAAATGGCTCAAACCGTTTCGATTATTGATGTAGCGAAAAAGTCGGTAGAAGCCGTCGTCGAAGGGAACGGATTGGCGCAACCTCATGGCGCCGCCATCTCGAGCGATGGAAAATGGTTATACATAAGCGGGAATAACTTAAATGCAGCTTATGTATCTCGTCATAATTTCGGAGAAGGCACTCAAAATCCAGGAACGGTAACCGTGATTGATTTGAAAACAAACAAGATCATTAAGGTACTGGAAGTTGGATTGTATGCATCTGGCTCCGCAGGCCGCCCAAGTTGGTAAAAAAAGGATAGGTTAATTACACGTTTATGAAAGGAATTGTGCGTTTTTCGCTCTTGGTTTTAGTATCTGGAGCCCTGTTTGTCGGATGTTCAACGGGCCCCAAAATCGTCGGTCAAGCTCCGTCAGGACTTCCGTCGTTTTTCAAGGAAATAGCCCCGTTTACGGTAACTGATAGTGTTGGAGTAGACTATGTCATGCCTTTCCAAGGCGGCTTCAACGTCCCTAGGCCCCAATTCGCTGACATCGACGGAGATGGCGATCCCGATATGTTCATCCAAGAGGAATCTGGTCGAATCAAACATTTTGAAAACGTTGGAGTGGCCGGGAAGCCTTTATTTCAGTGGAAGTCCGATGCCTACAAGGACTTAACGATTGGCGAATGGTACCGAGTGGTGGATTTGGACGACGACGGGGATATGGACATCCTGACGGAAGAACGGTTTAGCTACATTAGGTATTATCGCAACGAAGGTGATCGTACCTCGCCGAAGTTTGTAGTGGCTGTAGATACGCTCTTAGATGCCACAGGTACTCCCATTTTTGCCGACCGGCAGAATATCCCTCAAATTGTTGACATCGATTGTGACGGCCTATTAGACCTGTTTATCGGCCGCGTAACGGGCACCATTTCGCACTACGAATCGGTGGGCTATGACGAAGATCGCGTGCCAAGATTTCGATTTGTCTCCGATCGGTGGGAGGACATTGAAATTATTGGGCAAAATGTGTCTCGCCATGGAGCCAATACCATGAATTTTGCTGATATCGACCAAGACAATGATTTGGACTTGTTTTGGGGCGACTTTTTTGAGGCAGGCGTTCTTCTAATACGAAATCAGGGTACATGTGGAGCACCTTCACTTCGAAGTGAGCCCATCAATTTCCCACTTAATAATCCAGTCAAAACGAGTGGCTATAACGCACCCGTCGTGCTTGATTTGGATGGGGACGGAGATTTGGACATGGTATTTGGAGTCCTCGGCGGGGCTTTTAACGCCAATAGCACGACCAGAGATAATCTATACTACTTAGAGCAGACGGATCCAGGTCACTTTGAAGTACGGACCATGCGATTCGTGTATGATATAGATGCTGGAAGTGAGAGCGTTGTAAAATTGGCCGACCTAGACGGCGATGGCGACTTGGATTTGATTGTAGCTAACAAAATTGAGCCGTCCAATCAAAAAACTTCGCTCATGTTTGTATTTGAAAACATTGGCACAAAGCAGCTCGCGGCTTTCCGATACAAGGAAACCATGGATCTAACAAGCACCTATCATCAAAGTCCAGCCATTGCCGATCTAGATGCAGATGGCGATTTGGACATGTTAGTTGGGAAATGGAACAAGGAAATCGCCTACTTTAAAAATACAGGTTCGGCCACGAACTATTCCTTTGAGGAAGTAAATCCAGTGTATGAAGCCCTGTCTAGAGGGCAGAATGCGGTTCCTGCTCTGGTCGATATTGACGCCGATGGGGATCTAGACTTGTTTGTTGGCGAAGCTTCTGGTTCAATGAACTACTACCTAAACGCCGGGACTGCCCAGTCCGCGAAATATGAGTTGGTTTCAGACACGTTTCTGGATATCGATACCGGCCGTAGGAGCTTTCCGACCTTTGCGGATATCGACCAAGACGGCGATTATGATCTGATATTGGGGACGGAATTGGACGGCTTGATTTTGTATCTAAACGAAGGAACCGCAGCGGTAGCCGACTTTCAGTTGTTTGGGCCTATGGCGGTGGATGTTCAAGCTATTTCTGCTCCTGAATTTGCAGATATTGACGGGGACGGGGACCTCGACCTATTTGTTGGGGGATCCTCCGGTGGTATTGTTTTCTTTCGAAATGGGAAATAGATAGCTCCCAGAGGTCACAATAGCTGAAATATGAGAAAGCGAACCACCTACCAGGTGGTTCGCTTTCTTTTTAGCATTTGTTGAAAACACTGTGTAGACGTTGACTGGAGTCTGCCAATCTGCTATTATGGATAAAAAGGTCTTAAAACCTTTAATAATTTAATGTCGGTAGTCCACTCACGGAATCCAACAAACGCGGGAGACCCCCAATGGAACCTGAAAAGAAACACGCACTGCAAAAATTGCTCGACAACCCTTGGCTTCTATTAGTCCTCGGCGTGGTGATTCCCACGCTTTCCTACACGGTGTGGGGATGGATTGAATTAGCAACAATAGCTCCGGCTACACTTCCATAAGGAGGACCACTATGAGTATGCATCCCCCTCCAAAGGACTGGTTTCAGCCGCCGGCGGGCCCGGAAAGGCTCTGGATTGGTGTTGGATTAACCTGGTGTATCGTTTTGTTCATCGCCATGCCTTACGCCCATTTTAAGGGTAAACAAAACTCCACGGGCGAGTCCTATCGCGTGGAAAAGACGGCATTTCAAGAGCGCGTAGCCCAACAAGTCGCAACCAACCAGGTCGGCGAATTGAACGGGGTGCCGATTGTCGAGCCATCGCCCGGCGGAGACGTCTATCTCCAAGGCAGAATGTGGAGTTGGTTTCCAGTCTTAAAATTGAAGAAAGATCAGGAATACCGCCTGCATATTTCGTCAACCGATCTCCAACACGGTTTTTCGTTGTTACCCATGAACATGAATTTTCAGATTTTACCTGGATATGATCACGTTCTGACCATAACACCGACATCTGCGGGAGAATTCCAAATCATTTGCAACGAATTTTGTGGTATCGGACATCATCTGATGACGGGCCGCATAATCGTCGAATAGGAGGTCGCCATGTCAAACTTTTTACCGGATCGTTCGCGGCAATGTGGCACTACGGGCCTGCCTATTTGTCTAGATGCAGCCTTTTTTATTAAGGCCAATGCCGTTTTTGCGGTCGTGGCTCTGCTGATTGGTGGAATCGGCGCGATTTTACTGGGACTTACTCGGTGGTCTGCCGTCCATCTACTAAGCGATGTGATGTACTACCGCATTTTGACCCTGCACGGGGTCGATATGCTCCTGTTTTGGATTCTATTTTTTGAAGTTGCGGTTCTGTACTTCGCCTGTACGAGCCCCTTAAATTCTCGCCTCTTTTCAAGAAAAGTGGCCTGGGTTTCGGTTAGTCTCATGGTAATCGGGGCGGTCATGACTAACATCATGATCCTGAAGGGCAAAGGCGATGTCTTAATGACGTCCTACCCTCCGCTCATGGCGCACCCGTTATTCTATTTGGGAATAATCTTGGTTGCCGTGGGCGTGCTAGTGGCGCTCTTTAACTTCTTTGCAACGATCTACATTGCCAATCGGGACAAAACGTACGAAGGCTCGATGCCTCTAGTCACATTTGGAGCGCTTGCGGCAGCTATTATTGCTGTTTTTACACTGCTTCATGGGGCTATGGCACTCATTCCAACCTTTACCTGGTCTATGGGCTGGACGCCTCAGCCGGATGCTGGCTGGTATCGGCTGGTTTGGTGGGCACTAGGACACCCTGCACAACAGGTTAACCTATGTGCGATGGTTGCCATTTGGTACTTCTTGGCGAGTGTTACAACGGGTGCAAAGCCGATAAACGAAACAGTAAGTCGGAGCGCCTTCCTGCTGTATATCCTGTTTATCAACCTGGCCTCTGCCCACCATTTGATGGTGGATCCTGGTTTGAGCGCATCGTGGAAAATATGGAATACCTCCTATGCCATGTATTTAGCCGTATTGGCATCGCTGGTCCACGGTTTTACCGTACCATCGTCCATTGAGGTTGCCCAGCGGTTGAAGGGGTTCAAAAAAGGAGTATTCAATTGGCTAGTGAAGTCTCCTTGGAAAGATCCAGGCTTCTCGTCTGTCGTATTGTCCGCTCTTATTTTTGGATTTCTTGGTGGAATAACCGGAGTAACCATTGGAACGGAGCAGATTAATATTATCGCTCACAACACCTTGCGGATTCCTGGTCACTTTCACGTAACGGTTGTCGGAGGGACTACGCTGGCGTTTATGGGACTGACATATTACGTGGTTCCGTTGATATTCCAGAAGGAGTTTTATCTCAAGGGGCTAGCTCGGATTCAACCGTTCATTTTTGGATTTGGCATTGTAACGATGTCCATCGGAATGTCTCTTGCGGGATCCTACGGAGTTCCTCGGCGCCATTATGATGTAGAATTCGCCGGAGCGTTAATCCCTGCCGGTTTCGATTCAGCTGCGCATTTTATGCTCGGTATTCTCGGGATTGGGGCGATTATCGCGTTTATCGGTCTGCTCATTTTTGTACTTCAAACGGTTGCAGCCGTTTTCTTCGGGAAATCGCTTAAGACTGCTAAGTGGGAAGGATGGCAAAGTGAAGCAGCTATGGCCAAAAACCGAGAAATTTATTTCAAACGGGACGAAGAATATCAAAAAGCTACCCATAACGTTTCCGGAACACTGACCATGGTCTTTATTCTGTTGGTCGCTTTTGTGGTGTATTATTTTGCGAATTGGAAGGCGTTGACAGACGTCTGGTTTGTAAGATAATAGAGGTCAGTGGCTCCGAATATGTGGGGCGGGGCGTTCGCCCCGCCCCACATCATTTATCGGGAGCTCGTCACATAATTGAACTCCGTTGAAATTGCTTGGCTACCGAATGTCTGAAAACACCCGCCTTCGTCATTTTATGTCCTCCTGGCCATTCCCTGTCGTGATCATAAGCATCTTGCTTACGACGATTGCCTTTTTTGTGGTCATTCTCCTGATTCCAAATGGGGAATCTGGCGTGTCGGCATTTGCAACGGATTTTAAGAGATGGTGCTTTAACTACGACCCGTTGAGTGGCACCATGGAATGGGGTTACGTCTACATGTACCTCGTTCAGCCGTTTATTATCGCTGTGGTCGTGTTTGCTGTTTGGCGTCAGCCACTAAGGGAATTGCGAGCCATCGGGTGGGGACAAGCCTTACCATACGTATTAGGCGGTAGTGGGCTGGTCGTTTTATTGGCTCTATTACTGCCCTATGTGGGTAGTTCAAACGACTATTCAACTGGGGATATACCGTTTGAACCTGAACGGCTCCGGACCTCGTTTATGGCACCTCCATTCGAAATGGTGGATCAGGACAGCACGCTGCGATCCCTACTCCCAACAGAGGGAAAAATCACCATTGTAACCGGAATTTATACTTCCTGTGGTGAAACGTGTCCGCTTATTGTCCAGCAAATTTACCGGGTGATGTCGCGTCTGAGCGAAACCGAAAAGCAACACATTCGAATTTTTGCGTTGACGCTTGATCCAGAAACAGATACACCTTCGCGAATGAAATCGATGTTGGCGGCTCATGGAGTAGACCAATCCTATTTCAAAGGACTTACAGGAGCACCAGGTTATGTTGAACCCGTTCTAAGCGCATTTCAATTTGCTAGGCTTCGAAATCCCGAGACACAAGTCCTAGATCATGTCAACCTGATTAACGTGGTCGATAGGGAGGGGCGCTTGGCCTTCAGATTTACCCTTGGCAACAATCAAGAACAGTGGCTGGAGCAATCCCTCAGGTATCTGATCAAGGAATCGCTTTAAGCCCATATAGGTGACCATATTGCGGAGTAATGGCCCCATAATATCAGCAGATAAAACTCCCACGTTGACGATTTCAAAGGTGGGAGAGGCAAGAGGCCTGCCTGCCGTTCGTGGCGAACGCTTGCTGAGACTATTGGAATCGGTATGGATTCGTCTGGCTGGAACGGTTTCCCGTTCATTTCCAGCTGAATTTAATCCGTTTGCTCAACTGGGTGCCGTAGCCAATTCGATGTTTGTGGTTGCATTGGTGACGGGTATACTATTGCTTTTTTGGTACAGCCCGAGCGTATTGAGCGCCTATGATTCGGTTTCAGAGATGAAATCGTCACCCTATTTGGCGGAACTCTTACGATCGTTGCATCGATACTCCTCCGATATTTGCGTGCTCTTTATCGTCCTGCACGCTTTTCAAATGTTGGGAGCTAGAAAATTCGGCGGCGCCCGGTGGGTAGCCTGGCTGACGGGCATGGTGTTGTTGGGATTGGTTTGGCTGGACGGCTGGACCGGTTATTGGCTCGTTTGGGACGATAGGGCCCGGCAAATCGCCCTGGGGTCGGCTAAATTTCTGGATGTACTACCCATTTTTCCAGATCCACTGCTCCGCTCCTTTTTGACCAATGATGCATTGAACTCGCTGTTCTTTTTCATCATTTTCTTTATCCACATGCTCATTCCCATCGGAATGGCTGCCTTTTTGTGGATTCACATCATGAGAATTAACGCCTCGAAATTCTTTACCTCAGTAAAGATGACGGCCGCGCTGTTCGCCGTGCTGGTGTTGACTTCTCTATTATTTCCCGCCACATTGGCCGGCAAAGCCGACATGTTGACCATGCCGGTTGGAATGAAAGTCGACTGGCTTTTTATGATGCCTCTTTGGTTCACGGAACGCCTCAGCGGAAGCCTGTTATGGTTGGTTCTTTTCTTCGTTACCATGGGCCTGTGGGGATTGCCTTGGTGGCTCACGAAGCACCGCCCTGATCCCGCAGTCGTGAATCCAACGAGTTGTAACGGCTGTACTCAGTGCTTTCAAGACTGCCCCTTTAATGCCATCGACATGGTGGCATCGGAAACCGATCGTCCAGGCATTGCCGAAGTTGCCCTCGTAAACATGGATAAATGCGTGGGATGCGGCATATGTGTCGGAAGCTGTGATTCTTCCAGTATTTCTCAAGCCTCTCTTCCTGTGCTAGATGTTCGCCGATTTGTGTCTCAGTTATCGGAGGATACACGATACGTGGCGTTTATATGCGCTGAATCGGCAGGACATGAATTCCAAATCGACGAAAACGGCTCCTGTAAGGAAATACCAGGCTATCGAATAGTCCCTGTTCCGTGTGTTGGTTGGGTGCACATGCTTACGATTGAACGCGCGCTCCGTCGGGGAGCTGAAGGCGTGCTCGTGGCTGGATGTGGAGTGGATCCAACCTGTCGGACGGGGGCAGACTATACGGAAAGTCGATTAACAGGGAAGAGGGAGCCTTGGCTGCGTTCAGACCATGTGGACACGCAAAAGGTCGTTTACATTAGGTTCGATCGGACCGATCCCAAAGCGTTAATCGCTGCCGCCACCGCATTTAAAGCAGGAAGTCCAGTCGTGAAAAGTCGCCCATTACGTTTGCGGACGCAGAGGGCGATCATGGCTGTTTTCATAGCTATCAGTATTGTAGCGTCGACCGTTTGGCTTTCAGGCGGTCCGTATTGGGAAGTCAAACGAGAACACGCTCAGTTTGTCGTTTCTCTTAAGCATGCTGGATCGATTGTTACGACTACATCGACGGATGCTACGGTTGACGACTCTAATGTCTTGCCACACATGAGAAGGCAACGGCCACTTGAACGTTTTCGGGTCCCCGTTCGGATTCGAATAACCATTGACGATTCCGTTTATGCCAATCAAGCGTTTACTCCTGGGGGAGTATTCAATGACGGATTGAGCATCGGAATAATGGAAACAAACGTAAAAGCAGGACTTCACAACGTAAAAGTTGAAGTCGATAATTCAGGCGCTCTCGACGCGTGGTCGCATGAATGGAACGAAGCATTGAACTTCGAACCCTTACAGCGAAAAGTGATTGTCTTTGACGAGGACGGTCGTTTTATGCTTTATCAGCAGGAGGAGGAGTCCCCTTGAAATCGTCCTTCGAAGGAAATTTGGACCCATCAGGTGCTCGATAGGCCTGAAACGGGATCGCTAACAGGTTTTTTAGGTCGTCATTTTCCGAGGCGGCCATGTGGGTGTCGATCCCGTAGGTGAGTTTGGATGTATCGTCTACCTCGGCAAACGTCTGAAATATGCGGTCCCAGATGGAAAAAATATTGCCGTAATTCGTGTCCGTAAGGGGCTGTTCGTAGTGATGGTGCACTTTGTGCATGTGCGGCGTGACAACGATGTAGGACAATAGTCGATCTAAGCCGCGTGGGAAGTTAATGTTGGCATGATTGAACTGGGAAAAGAGGGCTGAAGCGGTCTGATAGACAAATACGACGGCAATGGGAGCCCCAGCAATCAAAACAGCCGCAATCGTGAACAGGGCTCTGAAAATGCTTTCACCCGGATGATGGCGTAGCGCCGTCGTGACGTCCACCGTTGTATCTGTATGGTGAATGAGGTGAAATTTCCACATCCATCTCACTTTGTGCTCCACCAGATGCACCAACCACGCTCCAATTAGGTCGAGTGTCAGAACCCCAACTAACATGTTTAGCCAAAGCGGAACGTCCAGCACATGCCAGATTCCAAATTGTTGACTTTGAGCCCAATCTGCCGATTTGACAATCAAAAATGCCAACGAAAGATTAACTATGAGGGTTGACAGCGTAAATACGAGGTTCAGTCCCAGGTGCCGATACCGGCGGAAGCTAAAATTAAATAGGGGAACGGCGCCTTCCCAAAGCCAAAAAATCAGTAACCCAGACGCCAGAAGTATCGACCGATAGGAAGACGGGATGGTTTCGAAAAATTGAAGAAAGGCTTCCATAAACAATCCTTTTTATCACAAAACAATCTTTAGTGTATCCAAGATACATCGGGAAACGGATGCTAGGCTCTTAGTGTGCCCACATCATTTTGCAAAATCGTCTTCAGGAGCGCTAAAGCCAGCATGCATCGGCACTTGTTGTGTTAGGCAATGGATGGCACCGAGGCCCCTAATTACTTGGCGGCAATCGAGTTTAACAATGGAGCGACTAGGGAAAAAATGAGCCAATGTTTCGGCTGCTTCATCGTCAGAAGGCCCCCCGTAGGCCGGAAGAATTACACACGCGTTGGCGATGTAGAAATTCATATGGGAGGAGGGGAGTGGTCCTCCTTGGTATTCAAGAGGCTTGGCTTCGGGCAGATAATCAATGTCAATCTTTAAACCAGCAAGGTCAGAAATGCGAGCCATTTCATCTTGGTTCTGAGGAGTGGCTAGGGATTTAGGCCATAGAAGATGGCGCTCTGATGTAAAACGGGCCAAATTGTCGATGTGGCCATCGGTATCGTCCCCATCCAAATCTCCGCTCAGCCATCCCACGATGGGTAGCCCTAATTGCTTTGAAAGCTCTTGGTTGGCACGGGTTTGTGTTAAACCAGGATTCCGATTGGGATTTAAAACACAAGACGCTGTAGTTAGCAGTACGTTGCTGCCGTTAGACTCAAGCGCGCCGCCTTCAAGTGTTAGATGAGACTGAACCGCTTCAATTCCCAGACGGGCGGCCATCGTAGCTCCTAGGCCGTCGTCCAGATCAAACGGGGGGTATTTGTTACCCCAAGCGTTGTAGTTCCAGGTAACCGCTTTGAGCGAGGTCTCCTGCAATAGGAAGGTCGCGCCATGATCTCTGCACCAAGAATCGTTTGAGGGGAGATTAAGCGTCCTAATATTCGGATGATTGCCTGTAAAGCTATGGACCTGCTTAGCTTCATCTGGACTGGAAACGTTGACCAAAACGATTTCGCCTTGGGCAATTTCAACCATAGCCTCCGCCAGTTTCTTTCGCACCGGATTCAATACATCTGTCCACGTATCGAAATTGGTTGGCCACGTAAACCAAGTAGCGGCGTGTGGAACCCACTCCGCGGGAAAAATGGTTTTACTCACTTGACTTTTCACCCAGTTAATCGTCCAAAAACGTCTTGGTCAGCCCAGAATACATATCTGTTCGCCGGTCCCTTAAAAATGGCCAGCCATGGCGTTGTTCGGGGATGGCCTTGAGTCTAATATGAGCCGAAACAACGGCTTCCTCTGTTTCCGATGCCTGGTTCATGATCGCCCCATCCGGACCAGAAATGAAGCTTTGTCCCCAGAATTGAATGCCATCTGGGTACGAATGATCGGGCGATGTTGGTTCAAATCCAGTTCTATTGACGGCCATCACGAAGCATCCGTTGGCCACCGCGTGAGATCTTTGGATAGTCTCCCACGCACCGTACTGAGCCGCTCCGTGCGATTCCTTTTCGTACAACTGCCAACCAATAGCGGTTGGGTAGCAGATGACCTGCGCCCCCTTCAAAGCCGCAATGCGAGCCGCTTCCGGAAACCACTGATCCCAACAAATGAGGACCGCCAGTTTGATACCCTGAGTTTCAAAAATTTGAACGCCTAAGTCGCCTGGAGCGAAGTAGTATTTCTCCATAAATAGGGGATCGTCCGGGATATGCATTTTCCGATACTTGCCTAAATATCCCTTTTCTGGGTCTACAACACACGCAGTATTGTGATATAACCCTTCGGTTCGCTTCTCAAACAGGCTCAAAACAATGGAAACGCCTAGTTCTGCCGAGAGGACCTCGAAGATCTTGCTTGTAGGCCCTGGGACGGCTTCCGCCAAAGCGTAATGGCGTGGATCCTCTGTTTGACAAAAATAGCGGGTCAAAAACAGTTCGGGAAGGCAAATGATCTTCGCTCCATCGGCTGCTGCCTGCTTGGTCAATTCAATCGCACGAGCCAGATTCTGAGCTGGATCTGAACTACAAGAGAACTGAACGGCTGCAATGTGCAAAGTATCAAAAATGGGCAACGTATCAGACATTTTTAGATTGGTCGTAATACGTGGACTGGTTAAACGTTTCGGCGTAACGCTCTAGCAACTTATACCCGGCACTGGCCTTGATGCTTCCATTTTGAATAGCAGCTCTAATATGCCGATTCATTCGGCTATATAGGTCGTTTGGAAAGTATTGAACGAGCGCCAGCATATCCTTGACATGCGTACCAGGAAGTATTTTTTCGAGATAAAAACCGTCCGGTTCTTCATCGTCGGCATAAATATGGGCCTCGGTTACCCTTCCAAACAAATTGTGCGTATCGCCCATAATGTCTTGATAGGCACCCATCAAGAAAATACAAAACCGATAGGTCTCTCCGGGTTCAATGCTGTGCATTTCTAGGAAGTTGTTGCCTCCTATGTAACTGCTGACTTTACCATCGGAATCGCAGGTCAAGTCTACCAAAGTCGCCCGTCTGGTGGGCTTTTCATCCAAGCGCTGCAACGGAACAATAGGGAATCGTTGTCCGATAGCCCAGTGATCTAAGAGCGACTGAAAAACGGAAAAGTCGCAGAGGCATTGGTCAATCAAGTGGGAATCAAGTTGCTCCAACTCCGGAGGCAACACTTCTTCTTCCAATCGATGAACCTGAGAATTTATCTTCCGACAAATTCCCCAATACAATTTCTCGACTAAGGCTTTTTGTTCAAGAGGAAGATATCCAAGGGAAAATAGGGTATCGGCTTCGGTGCGCTTTCCGGCGGCATCGTGATAGGCTTCTAGGAGCTCTGGAACCCCCATGTTTTCGTCAGCAGATAGCCAATTGAGCGTTTCGTAGAGGTCCAAAACAATCCGGTGGTCCTGATTCGCTGGACGAAAGCCCTCTTCAATCTGATCTTTGGCATACAGTCCAATGGCGTTCATCACCAAGATTGAATGGTGGGCCGTCAAGGCCCGGCCACTTTCAGAAATGATGATTGGATGCTTTACTCCTTCCGAATTACAAACGTCCCGTAACGTCGAAACAATGGCGTTTGCATACTCTTGGAGGGAGTAGTTGATGGCATCGTCCGACCCTGAGTATCCACCCCCATAGTTTACTCCCAGGCCACCGCCCACATCCAAATATTTTATATCCAGGCCTCTTTTCACCAGTTGGGAATAAATCTGTGTGATTTCACGCACGGCTTTTTTAAGCGTACGGATATCAGAAATTTGACTGCCCAAATGGAAATGAAGTAACTGAAATCGATCTAACCGGTCTTGCCGCTCTAATGAGTCTACAACCTTGAGCAATTCTGGAATCGAAATTCCAAATTTCGAAAGGTCCCCACCTGAGTCAGCCCATTTTCCGGCGCCCGCCGTCGTCAAACGCAAACGGACTCCAAAAGGGGCATCCAGTTTGCGCCTTTTGGCCATATCGTTCCAGGCCAAGAACTCGTCAAACTTCTCGATCACGGGAAGGACCGATTTTCCAATCTGTTGACCGGTAAGAATCAAATCCAGCATCGGACGATCCTTATATCCGTTGCAAATGAGCAACGTTTCGTCTTCATCGAGAAGGGGCAAAGCCGCAATCAACTCGGCCTTTGAGCCGCATTCCAAGCCCATTCCATACTTTTTACCCGCTTCAAGCAGCTCTTCAACTACTTCATGTAGCTGATTGACTTTGATCGGGTAAACAGAGGTGTAGGTGCTTTTATATTCCTGTTCTTCAATGGCAGCAGAAAACGCTTCATTCAACTGACGAATGCGGCCCATCAAAATGTCCTGAAATCGAATCAGGAGCGGAAAAGTGACACCTTTTTCAGCTAAAGAGTCGACAACTTTGGCGACATCTATATGTGATAATTGAGATTCTCCAGCATTTACTTGAATGTTTCCAGATGGATTGATGGAAAAATACCCATCCGCCCATGCATGGAGCATATAAAGGTCTTCAGCATCTGAATAGGTCCAAGACGATTCTATGCTAGAAAGTTGAGATGCTTGTGCTTCGGTAGAATCCTTCAATAAGGTGTAGATTTTGAAATGAAAGGGCTAAGATGGCTGATATTGATCCAGCACGAAAGCAAATATGAGCGGAGCCACGATGGTAGCATCCGATTCAATGATGAAAGAGGGACTTGTTACATCAAGTTTGCCCCACGTTATTTTCTCGTTGGGGACAGCACCCGAATAAGACCCGAAACTTGTGGTCGAATCACTTATCTGGCAAAAATATCCCCATTTTCTGATGTTTTCCATCAGAAGGTCTTGCTCCAACATAGGGACAACACAAATAGGGAAGTCCCCAGCAATGCCACCACCGATTTGGAAAAAGCCAACAGAATGATCGACCACTGTTTTTTGATACCAAGCGGCCAGTTCAATCATGTATTCGATGCCCGACCGAACGGTATGTACATTTTTAATGTCACCCTTTATACAGTGGCTAGCAAAAATGTTGCCTAGGGTTGAGTCTTCCCAACCAGGCACCGTAATCGGTAGGTTCTTTTCGGCAGCAGCTAGCAGCCAAGAATCTTTGGGGTCAATCTGGTAATGATGGGTAAGCTTTCCATCTAATAGGATTTTATACAGAAACTCATGCGGGAAATACTGTTTTCCACTCGTATCCGCTTCGATCCAAGCCTCTAAGATAACATCCTCGATGCGCCGGATGGCCTCGTATTCGGGAATACACGTATCGGTTACCCGATTCAAATGACGATCAAGGAGTGCTTTCTCGTCATCTTTCGTCAGGTCCCGATAGTTAGGCAGTCGTACGTAATGGTCGTGGGCTACCAGGTTGAAAACGTCTTCTTCCAAGTTGGCACCGGTACATGTAATGGCATGTACGGCTCCAGCCCGAATCATTTCAGCAAAAGACAACCCAATTTCAGCGGTGCTCATGGCGCCAGCGAGCGTGACCATCATTTTTCCATCGGAATTTAAATGATGGACATACCCCTCGGCGGCATCAATCAGCGCAGCCGCATTGAAATGCCTAAAGTGATGTTTTATAAACTCAACAACTCCTTCAACGCCTTTTCGATTTCGATCTGTGCCCAGCCGGGACTCAGGATCTACCATTCGTCTTCGTCCCCATCGTCCCAATCGTCGTCATCATCGTCCCAATCGTCGGAATCATCGTCATCGTCGTCGTCGGCGTCATCATCATCATCATCATCTGACAAATCATCGTCGTCGTCATCTATGTCGGCGGTGTCGTCATCGTCGAATAGATAGTCGTCGTCATTGAATTCATCATCCATGTCTTCGTCTTTTGCGAATGCATAAATACCGCGGAGAATTTCGTCCGCGTATGAAATTTCAAGAACTGTTGATTCCTCTACAGTTGAGAACATATTTAAAACCTGAGTCTGTGCCATTTTCAATTCCAATTTTCTTGCATGAAAAACTGCGTTGTCATTCTGCGATAGGTTGGGTTCAATATCTCCAAGCGAGCCC
>CALEEY010000003.1 GCA_937877085.1 uncultured Bacteroidota bacterium | reverse complement strand
GAGTCCATGCGGGCCCAGATTCCGACGGAGTCGAAAACCTCCATGATGCTGTATTTCAGCGAAATGGAATCGCTTATGAAGGCGGCCCCTGTTGATGAGTCTAAAAAAGACGTGGAGATGCGTGCCGAAGGCGGTCGGATGTTTATGGCCATGGGTCGCATGCAGGCAGAAAATGAGACCTACATGAATCTTGAAGAAGGCACGGTTACGGAGAAACGCGACTTCATGGGTCGGACATTTCTGATTGGAGGCGATCAGCCGACCTATGCTTGGAAATTGACCGGAGAACAAAGCGAATACCTAGGATTTCCCGTTCAAAAAGCAACGGCTGTTCGCGATTCTACAACGATTGAAGCCTGGTTCAGTCCAGAAATACCGATTTCAGCGGGTCCAGAGCTCTTTACAGGTCTTCCTGGGATGATATTGGTACTAAGCATTGATGACGGCAAAATGCAGTACGCCGCCACAGCAATTTCGCTTGATGGCTTAGGCGACAATGCAATTAAGGCACCAAAAGAAGGCAAAAAGATTACTCGCGCAGAATTTGACAAGGTGGTCGAAGAAAAAACCAAAGAAATGGAAGCTCAATTTGGCGGTAAAGGCATGAGAAGCGGTAATACCATGCACATCATTCGGCACTAGTGCACGTTTTAGCATGCTTAGCGGGCAACAGCCCATCTCTTTTTACACCCCATTTCTGGTCTAAGATGATTATTTCCCTACAACAGCAGTTGCGCCGCTTGGCCTTTTGTGCTGTGGCATTCGTATTAGCGGCTTCTAGCTATCAGGCTTCTGCTCAGTCCAATCGTTTTGACGTATCAGGCTCGGTAACCGATTCTCTCGGTGTCGGCCTCCGCGGAGCAACGGTTGTTGTCCTAACGCAAGCCGATTCCGTATTAACTAAGTTTGCCACGACGGCTGCCGATGGGGCATTTGTCATTAAGCGCGTTCCCGAAGGGAAATATATTCTTCAAGTGACTTTTGTTGGATTCCGGTCCTACCGAAAAAACTTCGATTTAGCGAAGGCAGACTTCGATGCAGGACAAATTAAGCTAGAAGAGTCTATCGACGAATTGGGCGAGCTTGTTGTGAGTTCAGAGCATATCCCTATGGTCGTCAAAGGGGATACGTTAGAGTTCAACGCCGCTGCCTTTGGGGTACGACCAAATGCGGCCGTCGAAGATCTGCTACGTCGCCTTCCTGGAGTCGAAGTGGCTGAAGATGGGTCAATCAAAGCACAAGGAAAAGATGTCCAGAATGTGTTAGTGGATGGTAAAGAGTTTTTTGGAAACGACTACAAAATTGCCACCAAGAACTTAACCGCAGAAGCTGTTAATAAAGTACAGGTGTACGACAAGCGGTCGGATATGGCCGAATTTACCGGTGTTGAAGATGGTGCGGAAGAAAAGACTATTAACTTGGAGCTGAAAGAAGACCACAAACAGGGATATTTTGGCAACATGAGTGGGGGATATAGCGCCGAGGGCCGCTATGACGGTCAAGCATCTGTGAATCGATTCAGCACGACCACTCAGCTATCGTTTCTGGGGAATGTCAACAATATTAACCGCCAAGGATTTTCGTTCGGGGACTACATTAATTTTGTCGGCGGGATGGGCGGCGGTGGGTTCAACATGGGCGGAAGTGGCATTCAGCTCGGCACTAATTTATCCGATGGGTTTTCCAACACGCTGTCTCTTGGCTTAAATGCAAGCCGCGATTTCGGAACAAAAGTATCGATTCGCTCAAGCTATTTCGTATCAAATATTGAGAACAAGCAAGACAGAAATGTTCAGCAGCAGCAAGTCCTTGGCGCTTCTTTGACGTCTTCCACCCTGCAAAATAGCAACCAGATTAGCGACAATCTCACGCATCGTGGCAATGTAAACATCAAGTACGCTTGGAATAAGGGCCACGATTTGCAGCTTCGATCCAACATTACCGCGAGCACATCTTCCTTGTCCAACAAGGGCTTTCGCGAAACGTCTCGGGGCACTGGTGCCGTTTCGAACACCAGCCTTACCGATTACTCTTCGAATGGAGACAATTTTGGTGGGGATGCTTCGCTGACCTACCGAAAAAGGCTCAATGAAAACGGAAGGAGTCTGGTTGGGGAAGTCAGGGCCGACCTAAATGATGCTGAAACCACGGCGGATTTAAACTCCACCACCGGACTCTTTATGCCAGGCGACGTAGCCACCTACGATGAAATAATCCAGTACCAATCGAGCCTTGGAAATACGTTTACCCAAACGCAAAAACTCTCTTTGAGTGAGCCCTTGGGGAATGGTCGTTTAATCGAATTGCGTGGGGAAAGACGTGCGATCAATGAAGACCAAGACAAAACAGTCTACGATATCCTTAATGGAAATCAGACATTCAATGATCTCCTAAGTTCAGGTTTAGACCGGACGTACACGTACTACAAAGGTGGGTTGAACTACATCCAGAACTGGACGAAAGTTTATCTAGGCGTTGGCCTCGATGTTCAGGAAGCTTCTCTGGATGGAAAGATTTTGGACAACGACACTAAGATTTCCAATGGGTATACCAATTTGCTGCCATCGGCGAATCTGAGGTACACCATGAAGGACGGAATGAGCTTGTCGCTTCGCTACAATGCATCAACCAGAGAGCCTTCGATGACGGAGCTTCAGCCGTTTCCAGACAATAGCGATCCGCTAAACATTTACCGTGGGAATCCGGCGTTGAAACCTGAATACCGCCACAGCGCAAATTTGAATTACAACTATTTTGATCAGTTCACATTTGTGAATCTCTTTGCGTTTCTAAGTGCTAGTTACACAGAAGACAAAATCGCTCGTTCGCGCACGACAGACGACCAGCTGCGACAGGAAATCACTTCTGTCAATACGGACGGAGACTGGACCTTTAACGGATCGGTACATTTTGGTGCTCCCATTCGGAAGCTGGGCATGAAATTCAACGTTTCTAACAGCGCCATGTATTCTAAGGGAATTGAGTTTGTTAATGCTGCAGAGAGTCGGTCTCAGATTTTGAGAAATACGGTTGATTTGACGATTGAGAATCGAACAAAGGACATTTTCGATATTCGAGTCGGGACTCAGTACACGTTTAACGACGTCAATTACTCGCTCAACAAGAGTCAGAATCAGAATTATATCAATCGCAGCTACAACGGAAGCCTGAGCTACTACATTGGAGAAACCTGGGAGATTTCTACGTCTTTGGACTATCGTGTGTATACACAACAATTTTCTGGTTCCTCGACCTACGTCCCTCTCTGGCAGGCCACGATTTCTAAAACTATGTTAAACCAGCATGCGGACTTGCAGCTAGTTGGCTTGGATCTGCTGGACAAAAACCAAGGAATCAACTTCTCGAATTCAGGCAACTTCATTCAGGAAGAGCGAATCAATTCCCTGGGCCGTTACTTTATGCTAAAGTTTATCTACAGACTTTCGAGTTCAAATGGACGGGGCGGCGGCATGCGGGTAATGGAAACTCACATGATGTAAGCGGGGGGGCGAGGCATCGATCGGGCATAAAATTGCGAGATCTAAGCTGAAAGCTTACTGCGAACGTCCATTAACAAACGAATCAACATTTCGCCCTTCAGGTCAGTTCTTTCCCGATTTAGAACGCGAATAGCGCCATAAATGGCCGTTCGGATATTGGGTTTGGCAAGGTTGGCTATAGCAGCTTGCGAACATTTCGAAAGCAAACCATCAAAATCGTTGGCAAACTCGTCGTGGATCCGACTCGACCGGCCGTAAAGCATTTGCGCTTCTGCAAGGGCTGGCTCAAATAGATGATTTTCCTGACCAAGCACCGTTTGAACGGTAATCACGCCCGGCATGATCATCTGAATGCTGTTGTCAAGTACCTGATGACTGGACAAGGCCCCGTCCGTATCGTAGTGGACCTGTATCGAGGCGTCAGAAATGTGTATTTCTTTGACCGGAATACCAAGTAGGACACAATAAACCAGTCGAGAAGCCTCGTGCACTACACGATGATCCCGGGGTGTGCTGTCTTCTCGCCGCCGAAGGGCTTGGCGAAAGGCGTTAGGTCCGATAGGGGCACGAAATGACATCGACCAGTTCCAATATTAAAGGAGTATACCTGAACTATCGGTAATGGCGACCGGCCAATTAATACGTAGTTCGTGGTATTTGGCTGGGATGTCTGAGATAAATTCCTAGCAAGCGCCCGTATCAATTTTGAACTTCTAGTTCCAAAACAGGACCATTACGACCGTTTTTAGCGGCAAATAGCAGGACAAGTCCTGGCCGTGCCGCATTTCCACAGGGTACTTCCCGTCGACCCCATCATCTATGGTCAGCCCACATTGGTCGAAGAAATACAGGGTTTTGTCGAAAAATGGACTTCGTTTCGCTCCATAGTGCCAATCTTAGCTTCGACAGTCAACAGTTTTAGACCAAGACGTTTCTACAAACAGACAGAAGCGATCACACGGATGATCCTGTTGACACCATCTTAAATGGCCTTCAAGTAATCGACGCAAAAGGCGCAACGGCTTGACTCCGGTCAACAACCCTGCCATACAACCTGTTGCCAAAGCGGTGCTTGCGGAAAAAAGCGAACGATTAATTAACATGAAACGACTCAATCTCGGCATTGTGGGAGCTCTTGTAGTACTTGCAGGATGCTCTGATGGCGCACTTACTTCTGGTCTTCAAGACGAAACGACAGGTACGGAAGTATTCGCTTCAAAAGGCGCTACTACTTCTTCTTTTGGTAATCCGTTGGGTGAGCCCAGCGAATGCTCCGGAAACTACAGATCGAGGAGCTACGAACTGCTTGCTGGTCAGAAAAAGTCGGCTGGATTCGTTAATGTGAGCACAGACGGAAATTTCCTCTATGTCACCTACGATACCAACGAAACGGCTGACCTTAAGGAAGTACACGTAAACGTCTACACGAAAGCCACCGATGTTCCTACCAAACGTCCAGCTCCAGGGCAAGCCCCCTACAAAGCGCAGAACTTGTTTTTAGACAGTTATACGGTCTCCATTCCACTCTCAGACTTTAATCTTCAGGGTGCCGACCTATGTGGCTTCACGTTTTATGTAATCGCACATGCTGCGCTTACAGTGGACGAGACCGGTAGCGAAGCGAATGCAGGCGAAACCGCCTACTCCGGAGGAAACAATAATCTAGGAAAAGGTGCTTGGTTCTACATCTCTGAGTACACGGTCGGGTGTGACTGCACAGCCGCCTGTATTAGCGAAGGCGACCTGATAGCGGGTCAATACTCCGATATTGGTTCTGTAGTTATCTCTGACGACGCAGAAAACATCTACGTAACATACACAACCGAGGGCGACTGGTTGTTGGATCAAGTTCATGTTTACGTCTACAGTGATGTATCGCAGCTTCCAGCCAACAGACCAGCTCCAGGTCAAGCTCCTTACAAAGCAGAAAATCTGGGAGTTCAAGAATTCGTCGTCGTTATTGCAAAGGCAGATCTAGCACGGAGTTGTCCGGTTATTGTCGTTCCCCATGCATCTGTGTACAGCATATCTGGTGGAAGCGAAACTGCATATGGCGGTATTCTAGGCGAAACCGATATTAATGTTGGCGGACGGGGTGCGTGGTATTACTACCAGGAGTTTGCCTGCTGCTCATAATTTGGTAGGTAGAAGACTAGTAGGAATTTCTGAAATGAGGTGGGGCGGTAGATGAAAATCTACCGCCCCACTCGTTTTCGGTCGAGACTTATGTGCGGTAGCCCTACCTTTCGTTCGACTCCCTTCTGATGACCTACCATCTACCTGAAAATGCAACAAGCGCGCCTATTACCCCCCTTGTGGCTGACCTTGCCAATCATGTTAGGCATCCTGTTTGTCGCGGGTTGTTCTAGGGGGAAAGAGGAGAACCATTCGGGCAGTCCCGTCGATCTGGCGGCATTGGCTCCCACGCCCCCCTTGGGCTGGAACAGTTTTGACGCCTATGACTGGCGAGTAAACGAGGAAGAGATCAAAGCAAATGCCGATTTTATGGCCGCGAATTTGCTGGAGCATGGATTTGAATATGTGGTCGTCGACTTTTTGTGGCACATTGTGGACAGCGTGGGATACAAACCGATCGCTGAACGACCAATAAGACCCCGGAAATTGGCTTACGACGAGCAGGGTAACCTGCTGGACCCCATCGCAATGGACGCCTTCGGAAGAGTCATGCCCGACACCGTACGTTTTCCATCTGCAGCCGGAGGCAAAGGATTCAAACCGCTAGCCGACTATGTGCACAGCAAGGGACTGAAATTCGGTATACACATTATGCGCGGCATTCCCAGAAAAGCGGTTAAAGACGGTCTTCCTGTCAAAGGGACGCAGTACACGGCGACCGAAATTGGCGAACCGTGGGACATGAGTATCTGGGAGAACAGCATGTTCGGAGTAAATTACGAGGCTCCAGGAGCCCAAGAGTATTACGATTCCCTCGTGGAATTATATGCGTCCTGGGGGGTAGACTTCATCAAGGCCGACGACATGATGTATCCCGAATTTCATCTGGAAGAAATCAAGATGCTCAGAAAGGCCATTGAAAACATCGGCTATCCAATGGTACTCAGCCTTTCCCTGGGCGAGCCGCAGTTCTTCCACGCGGAAACGTTGGCTAGAAGTGCCAATATGTGGCGCATTTCCGATGATTTTTGGGACGAATGGGATCATATTTTGCGTCAATTCGACCTGTTAAATTTTTGGGCCAACTACTCCAAGCCAGGTACTTGGCCAGACGCCGACATGCTTCCTATCGGTCATATTTCTCTACATAACCACCGCGGGCCAGACCGAATGTCGCGGTTGACCTGGCCAGAGCACTATTCGTTGTTGAGCCTTTGGTCTATTGGCCGGTCTCCCCTCATGATTGGCGGAGATTTGCCTACGAGCCCAGATTCTACGATTTCATTCTTGACTAACGACGAAGTGCTGTATGTAAATCAACACAGTGAAAACGGGCACCGAGTGTACAAAGGGTGGGCGGACAACACGCTCATTTGGCTGGCGGACGACACGAATTCAAAAGATCGCTTCTTCGCCATGTTCAATGTGGGAGAACAGACTCAGGAAATCACGTTCAATTTTGAGTTGGAACACCTTAGAGGCAACTACCAAGTACGAGACCTTTGGAGCCACGAAGATGTGGGGGAATTCAAAGGATCCTTCAGTGCCACGTTGCCTCCACACGGTGCTGGGTTGTATCGCATGTCGACCCGGTAGATTCGATCCATCGACCTCTCAACGGCGCGCAAAACCGTAGCATATTTCAACCGTCGGAAAAATCGAGGGATGATAAGGCGATAACAAACAAAACAACATCCAATGCTACGCCAATGAAAAACCCCTTGCAAGCCAACGACTTACAAGGGGTTTTGTGGGTCTAAATGGACTCGAACCATCGACCTCTACGATGTCAACGTAGCGCTCTAACCAACTGAGCTATAGACCCGAATTTTATTCGGTTGTTCGACGGCGCCTTTCGGACTAGAAAAAAACACCACTCGAAGGGCCGCAAATATACCCCGATAAGCGTTCCGGAGTCAACTTTACAATTAGAATCCCACGCGAAGAGATAGAACTGGAATCGTATCGATGGGGGGTGCCAAAGACGCTGCGACCGAGACCCGACCGTTACGACTGGCTTTACGAGCCGAAATAGCACCCGACAGCAAACGGTTGACCACCAAACTTGCTATGATTATCGATCTTCTTCGACGCAGGGATTCCGCATCATTTCTTAGGCCGCGAAATTCGTTAAAAGCTGCCTCGGACTCCCATTCCCATTGAAAGGAGGGATCAGAAACGTAATCGATCTGGTCCCATTGACGGGTTCGTAGCATGGTTTCTAGAAAGACTTCCGAAGATTCGAAGGCCGCCAAATTTAGGAAAAACGTCCTATTTTTGCCTTGAACAGCCGCATTTGCCGATCCGGTCGCTAAGGCCGTATACGAATTGACGAGGCTATTTCGGTGCCATTCACCTCCAAAAAGGGATAGCCAAAGGCCAACGTCCGCTGCGGCATAGGTAACGGCCCATCCACTCCAACGGCCTTCATTTACGTACTTGTGCCCAAGTCCAGGGAGCAATATGGAAAGAGCCAGTGCCTTTTTTGCAGACAGTGCCTTTTTTGCAGACACCTCAGTCGTGCTTTCCGCCACCCCAGTTGTGGTCAGGTCTGGCCGATTCTGGGCGAACGATGGCTCACAAAACAGGGATACCAACAAGCAAAAACCGATAAAATGAACTTTTTTAACCATAAGGCCCAGGTAAAACAGAAGCGTCAAGCCCGATAAAGACACCGTTACACAGAAACAAGGGAACCTCCCAAGTCCTTTTTCAAGTGAGGTGAACGTGAATGGCAGCGTCGGGATCCGTACGAGTATTTCGTTGTGGCCTAGTCAACAACCATCCGTACCAGTTGTGTCCTACGAACTATAAAGGGATTCGCGCTTCAGGGGTGTCCTAGCTTCCCATACTTCGTAGTCGACGAAACGAAATTTCGTCAAAGACCTTCTCAAGGACATTTTTATCTACGCCTTCGCCTTCCACGTTTACCACCACCACAAATCGATTTTCCACGATCACGACTCCGTGCGTTTTGACTTTTGATCCTTGGTATTCTGCCGATTCGAATCCTGGATACCCACCAAACTTGGTCGTGCGTTCAAATCCGTTAATGTCTTCCGAATCAATTTCGCGATCAATCCAATCAAATCCCATGGCCGTTATTCCCTTCATGGTTCCGAGATCGAGGA
Source organism: uncultured Bacteroidota bacterium (assembly GCA_937877085.1). Taxonomy (GTDB): domain Bacteria; phylum Bacteroidota; class Rhodothermia; order Rhodothermales; family UBA10348; genus UBA10348. The sequence goes on along the minus strand of CALEEY010000003.1, from coordinate 7,395 downwards.
TGGCCAGTTCCATTCCGGAATCTGAATCAGGGCTTTCATAACGAGCTTCAAGTCTGGAAAAACGAATACCTAAAGCGCTTTTATTCGAACCGCTGACACTCACTAGCTCAAATCCGGCTGCTTCTTCCGGCAACAGTTCTTTAAAATCACGGTAGTCGACAACGGAGACCTTGGAGTCTTCCTTGAGTCGGCTGCCAATCCGTTCAAGCGCTTCTCCGAGGCTGGTAATGCCTGACTCAACCGAAGTGGATATTTCTTCGCTAATCTTGTCTAGCTCTTCGTCGGATAAATCTCGATCCAGTTTTTCCTCCAAGCGTTCTCTGAGCTCGCCAATCTCGTTTTCAGCGCGTTCTAATTCGCGATCTACGTCTCGCTCGATCCGCTTAGCTCTGTCCTCAGCTATGCGATCTTCCGAACGGCCGCATCCCGTCCCCGCCACGAGGAAAGCCGACGAGAGGCAGACGAAAACATAAAACTTGATCCTTGTTCGATTGAAAGTACTACGCATACTCGACCCTTGTTGTAACGGCTATTTCATAGAGGTTACGGGGTCGGTTCATAAAGGTGACGCTTACGAATCGAAAAAATGGGTGCGCCGAGGACGGTCTACATGCTCCTGCGATATTGCCCGCCAACTTCAAATAAGGCGTGGGTAATATCTCCCAATGAGCAAACCGTTACAGCATCCATCAAGGCACCAAAGGTGTTGTCTCCGTTTCTGGCCGTTTCTGTAAGTCGCTCAAGGGCATGGGTACCTTCCTCAGGATTTCTCCCTTGAAAAGCTCTCAAATTGCTGATTTGTCTTTTCTTTTCATCCTCGGTCGAACGCATGAGTTCAACAGGTTTCGCGTCTTTGGTCGAGGCATCTTTATCGACACGGAAGGTGTTTACGCCCACAATGGGTAACTCACCGGAGTGCTTTTTCCGTTCATAATAGAGGCTTTCTTCCTGAATTTTTGAACGTTGGTACATCGTTTCCATGGCGCCAAGAACGCCTCCTCTATCGTTGATTCTTTCGAACTCAACTAAGACCGCCTCTTCAACCAAGTCCGTTAGTTCATCGATTATGTAGGACCCTTGGAGAGGGTTTTCGTTCATGGCCAATCCCAATTCTCGATTGATAATTAATTGGATGGCAATAGCGCGCCGAACGCTTTCTTCCGTCGGAGTGGTGATGGCTTCATCGTATGCGTTGGTGTGCAATGAGTTACAGTTATCATAGATGGCCATGAGAGCCTGTAAAGTTGTCCTGATATCGTTGAACTGTATTTCTTGCGCGTGGAGGCTCCGACCGGAAGTCTGAATGTGATATTTCAGCATTTGGCTGCGATCGTTAGCTCCGTATCGGTCGCGCATGGCTACGGACCAAATACGACGCGCAACTCGGCCAATAACTGAGTATTCAGGGTCCATTCCATTGGAGAAAAAGAAGGACAGGTTCGGCGCGAAGTCGTCGATTTTCATCCCCCTTGCCAGGTAGTATTCGACAAAGGTAAACCCGTTGGAAAGGGTAAAGGCGAGCTGGCTGATTGGATTAGCACCCGCCTCGGCAATATGGTACCCGGAGATGGACACGGAATAAAAATTCCGAATGCTTTGATCAATAAAATACTGTTGCACATCGCCCATCATTCGAAGCGCAAATTCCGCAGAAAAAATGCACGTATTCTGCGCTTGGTCTTCTTTCAAAATGTCGGCCTGAACGGTCCCGCGAACAATTTTGAGTGTACGGGAACGAATGGATTGATAGACGCCATCTTCTAGTAGTCCCCACGTCACCAGTTGCGCACCGTGCGTTCCCAGCAGCCCAAGCCCTAGGCCGTCATGCGAACGCGGGAGATCGGCTTCAGGGCCGGTTGGGCCCGTTGGCGAATAAACCGGTGGGTTCGAACCAAGACGCTCAGAAATCTTCTTTGAGACAGCTTCCCAGGTCCCCAATTCTCTGAAATGTTGTTCTATTTGTTGATCGACGGCCGTGTTTAAAAACATGGCCAACAACATGGGAGCCGGTCCGTTAATGGTCATAGACACGCTGGTTGCGGGGTCGCACAAATCAAATCCCGAATACAGCTTTTTCATGTCGTCCAACGTACAGATCGATACCCCTGCATTACCGACTTTTCCGTAAATATCGGGGCGTTCGTTCGGGTCGAATCCATACAAAGTAACCGAGTCAAAAGCCGTCGAGAGCCGCTTGGCGGGCATGTTTTCAGAAACAAGATGAAAACGGCGGTTGGTTCGCTCCGGACTTCCTTCACCCGCAAACATGCGCGTTGGGTCCTCGCCGACTCGCTTGAAGGGAAAGACGCCCGACGTGTAGGGAAAAAACCCAGGGAGGTTTTCAAGTAGCGCAAAACGGAGCTGTTCGCCCGGATCTAAGGTTCTTGGAAGGGCAACCCTTGGAATCTTGGTGCCAGATAGGGATTCGGTGAAAAGGGGCACCGTAAAATCTTTCCCACGAACCGTATACGTATAGGTATCCTGTCGGTAGGCCCGTGCGAGGGAGTCCCAACCTTCGATAATGGCTTTGGAGGTCACGGAAAGTCGCTCCCACCAACGTTCGGCCATTTTAGAAAGCCGGGCTTCAAGCATGTCCCGGTCGTCGGGAGACCATTCCTGAATCTGTGCCAAGGCTCCTTTTACTTGCCCCCATTTGCGGGCGATCTCAACCTGCGATTGCGCTTGGTGCCGATAGGTCCGACAGGTGTCTGATATATCACCCAGATATCGTTGACGTTTCGCGGGAATGAGAGCGTCGGAGTGTTTGGTCTGTGTTTGTCTTAACGTTGAATGATAGGCCGTCGATTTGCGATTGAAATCGTGCTTTTCATTTAGTTTGTCCAACAAGGCGAGGTATAAATTGGTAACGCCTACATCATTAAAATGAGACGCCATGGTCGGATAGACGGGCATATCTTCTGTGGCGGCGTGAAACTCCATCCGATTGCGCTGCATCTGCTTGCGAACATCTCTGAGCGCATCCTCGCTTCCTCTCTTCTCAAATTTATTCAGAGCCACAAAATCGGCGACATCCAGCATCCCAATTTTTTCTAGCTGTGTTGGGGCCCCAAACTCCTGCGTCATCACATAGATAGACAAGTCGGTCATGTCCGTGATTTCAGTGTCGCTTTGCCCGATACCGGCCGTTTCGAGAATAATTAAATCGAAACCGGCGGCTTGGCACACGGCAATCGAGTCGTGGAGGGCACCGGAGGTAGCTTTATGTGCTTGCCTCGTCGCCAAGGAACGCATGTACACCCTGTTGTCGGCAATATCGTAGATGGAGTTCATCCGAATCCGATCTCCTAATAAGGCGCCACCTGTCGACTTTTTTGTTGGGTCGACGGACAATATGGCAATACTGATATGCTCAAAATCAGTAACAAACCGGCGAACCAATTCATCCGTAAGAGTCGATTTTCCCGCGCCGCCCGTTCCGGTAATCCCGATAGTTGGGGCTATTTGGGTGGGGCGACCCGCGCCATCGCCACTCGGTGCCGAAGCTTCAATGATTGATATTGCTCTCGCAACGCCTTTGGGGTCTGAGTCGTTTTTGTGATAGGAAAGTGGGGCGATAGGAAAGTCACACTGCTCCATCATCCAGTCGATCATCCCTCGAAGACCCAATGCTAATCCGTCTTCCGGCGAAAATATTCTGGTAACTCCATACGCCTGAAGCTCTTCAATTTCTTCAGGGACAATGACGCCTCCGCCTCCTCCAAATATCTTAATGTGTCCAGCGCCACGTTCGCGGAGTAAATCGACCATGTACTTGAAGTACTCCATGTGGCCGCCTTGATAAGAAGAGATCGCAATTCCTTGGACATCTTCTTGAATGGCGGTGTCGACAATCTCTAAAACCGAGCGGTTGTGCCCTAAATGAATAACTTCGGCACCAGCGGACTGAAGTACACGACGCATAATGTTGATGGCGGCGTCGTGGCCGTCAAACAAACTTGCAGCTGTAACAAACCTGATCGGTTGCGACGATACGTATCCCTTGGGTTCGGTAACGACGACGGAAGGAGTTGATTCCATATTGGACCAAAAAAACAGAAATTGGGAGGCCTTTCAATGCCTAGAAATTCTAAAAAAGCCTATCGAGCTAGAATATAAATACGCGTTTAAAGATAACAGGTTTTCAAACAGCACAAATGAGCACACCGGCCCCCATTCACTTTTCCGTTTGAAAAGCCAGCGCAGATATCCAAGACCCTGAAATACAATAGCGCGCTTGCCACTCCTGCTGGGTAGGGTCCTCAATAATGGCCGACTGCGTGCGCGTATCGACGTGTAATTTCACTTTGTTTGGGGAGCTTCGCAGTCCAACACCCATGCCCTTCAAAACGGCTTCTTTTAAGGTCCAGCAAAGAAATAATCGATGCGAATCCAGAACGTTGAGGGAGTCGATGTGGTCTTTTTCCGAATCAGCTAGGATATAGTCGAGTAGTTCAAGCGGTTTGGAGCGCACTTCCTCCAGATCAATGCCTACCGAAAAACGGGCCGCAACAGCAATGGCTGTTTCACCCGAATGCGCCAGAGAGATATGAAATCCTGAATCTGGGTTCAAAAGCTGTCCGGAAGGTGCAGTAACAAGGGCTACCTTACTCGCCGGCATGGAAAGAAGGTCTGACAAGAGCGATCGAAGGGCAATTCGCCCCAAGGAAAATCCATTTCTTCGGCCAGAATGCTTCATTTCCGCGCGGCGGACAAGCTCCTCTTCGGTCAGGAAAGCGGATAAATCTTGACTTGAATACGTACTCCACTCAACTTGTCGAACAAAAACGCCTTCGGGTAAATCCGCGAAATCAATTAGATTTCGCAATTTCAGACCGTTGGCAGTCTTTTCGGACACTACTTAACGGCTGCAAAATTGGCAGCGACGGCTTCCCAATTAACTACATTCCAAAAAGCGCCAACGTAATCAGGGCGTCTGTTTTGGTAATTGAGGTAATAGGCGTGCTCCCAAACGTCCAGTCCCAACAGAGGCGTATGGCCTTCCATATAAGGACTGTCTTGATTAGCCGTTGAATAGACTTTTAGCGCGCCACTACCATCAGCAACCAACCAAGCCCAGCCAGAGCCAAAGCGAGTCCCGGCAGCATCAGAAAAGGTGCTCTTGAAAGCGTCAAAAGATCCAAAAGCGGCATTGATCGCGGTAGCCAATGCCCCGGTAGGCGATCCGCCTCCGTTAGGAGACATCGTGGCCCAAAAAAGGCTGTGGTTGGCATGTCCGCCCCCATGATTCCGGATAGCGCCTTGAATCGAAGCAGGGGCACTCTGCAATTCTCTTAACAGCGTCTCGATGCTTTTTGCTTCCAGTTCAGGATGCCCTTCCAATGCCGCATTCAATTTCGCGATGTAAGCGGCATGATGCTTTCCATGATGAATCTCCATAGTGCGAGCGTCAATGTGTGGCTCAAGAGCGTCGAAAGCGTAGGGAAGGGAAGGCAACGTGTGGGACATAGTGTGGGCTCAATCTAAAAGTATTTCGGACAAGAGTTAGTCTTACGGAAGCGCTCCGTCTGTGATCCCGGTTTAGCGGGTTTTCTAAAGAGCGGGGAAATGTCTCAACTAAAAAAAGCTTGCCGTAAGGTCGATGGCGTAAGTGGTGACGCCAAAAAAGAATAACAGAACTACGCACAGGATGAGCACAGCAGCAGAGGACTTTGGAATTACGAAATCCACCGCATGGGCGCCCGACTGCTCATCTTCTGGTTTCATGAAGAAAACCACCAAAACGCGCAAATAGTAGTACGCTGAAACGGCGCTTGTCAGAACTCCGATAATGGCTAACCAGACCAATCCTGCGTCTACGGCTGGAGCAAAAACAGCCCATTTACCTAAAAAGCCCCCTAAAGGAGGGAAGCCAGCAAGACTGAACATGAATACAGCCATAGTCCATCCGAGCAGTGGCTTTTTATACCCCATACCCGCCAAAGAATCGAGCGACTGTTCCGATCCTTCTTTGTTATCCCACTCCAGGAGGGCAATAACTCCAAAAGCTCCAATGTTCATAATGGTGTATACCATCAAATAGAAAAGAGCTCCTGAATAACCTGCGGCCGTTCCGGAGGCCAACCCTACCAAAACATATCCAGCATGCGCAATGGACGAATAGGCCAGCATGCGTTTGATATTACTCTGTGAGAGGGCAATCACATTACCCAACACCATCGTAATTACAGCGAAGATGGCCAGGACCGCACTCCAACGTTCACCGGGGAGCGCCACATTCAAAATGAGGATTAACGAAGCGAAAGCGGCCGTTTTGGATGCCGTCGACATGAAACCAGTGATGGTTGTCGGGGCTCCCTGATACACATCGGGGGTCCACATGTGAAACGGAGCAGCGCTGACTTTGAACAAGAATCCAACCAAAAGAAGGGCTACACCCGCCCAGAAAACGATGCTTCCACCGTCGGCCATAGTAGCTCTCATGGCGGAAATATCCATGGTCCCAGTCGACCCATATAACAAAGCGATTCCGTACAAAAAGAAGCCTGTCGAAAACGCACCCAGTAAGAAATACTTAAATGCGCTTTCTGTAGAGCCTGAACCCGACCGGATGAATCCGGTTAGGATGTATAGACAGATGGACATCGTTTCGAGGCCTACGAATACGGTAACCAGATTATTGGCCGCTCCTAGGACCAACATTCCCACCGTGGCAAACAGGATCATGGCATAGGCTTCGCCAATATTTTGCCCGATTCGTTTTAAATAAGGCACCGATAATATCACGGATAATACGCCGCTTCCCAAAACGAGGGCATTCACAAATGCTGCAGATCCGCCTGTTCGTAGCATACCGTAGTATGCGATCCCTTCCGCTGCAGGGATGCGCGAGAGTTCGAATACAAATCCAGCGGTTAAAGCGATCCCTGCAATCCAAGGTGTAGCCGCATGACGATTATTAAATGCGTCAAAAACCACTAGTACGAGGCCAGCGATCGCCACGATGAGTAGGGACATGGTGTTAGCCATGTCGCCATTCATTGATGCATATGCTTGAGAAAGATCCATAATGGTCGTTAGATCCAGGAAAGTTTATTAATGCGACGGGCCAGTTCCATATCCAGCGCTGTCACCTGGTTACCGGCATCGTGGGTGTTCAATGAGATTTTGACTCGTGAATACACATTGTTTATTTCAGGGTGATGATCCATTGATTCCGCTTCAAAACCCACACGTACCATAAAGCTCATAGCTTCTCGAAACGAACCAAAAGAATACAACTTAGAAATCGTGTCCGTGCTGAACTCCCAACCTGGAAGTTCGGCTAGTCCGAGATCGATCTCTCGTTTATCAAGTGGTTTTCGAGAAAAAGCAGTCATTTAAAACAAGGTTCTTGTAAACATGAAGGCCGCCGAACCGACCAAAAAACCAATGGTT
>CALEEY010000002.1 GCA_937877085.1 uncultured Bacteroidota bacterium | reverse complement strand
AGTCGTAATCCCTATTAAAAAATAACTAAAAAATCGAGCATAGGTTAAAAGCAGCTCACTCACGTCCCGAACGGCAAAAACACCTGCGATTGCACCAAATACACCGATTGGAGCAAATACCATTACATAGTTCACCATTTTCAAAATGATGTGCGACGTTTTTTCTAAGGCCGACACGACCGGCTTGGCATATTCTCCAATTGAAGCAGCTGCTAACCCAAAAAATATCGAAAATACGACGATTTGCAATATTTCGTTGGTCGCCATGGCTTCCACGACACTCTTGGGAATGATGTGCTCGACAAAGTTTTGAACTGAAAACACCTGGGTGTTCTCGGTAACTGCGGAAGCCGTCGAAACATCAATGTCTGCTAGATTTAAACCGACTCCCGGTTGTAAATAATTGACATAAAACATACCTATGAGCAGGGAAACCAAAGAGGCAGTAAAGAACCAGCCCAGCGCCTTTCCGCCAATTCTACCAACCGATTTAATATCACCCAATTTCGCTATTCCAACCACCAGCGTAGTAAATACTAACGGCGAAATAATCATTTGGACAAGTCTAATAAAAACAGTGGCAAACATTTTCACATAGCCACTAAATTCTTTAGCACCTTCGACTTCGAGACTGCTGTGTATATAAATTCCCAAAAACGCTCCTAATAACATCGCTATCAGGATCTGCACAGTTAAATTTTTGAAAATAGAAGGCTTTTTGTTTACTGCAACTTCCATGATGTTATTAAGAAATAGATCTAATAATTAATTTGGTGATATTAAATAATAACATTACTAAATAATGCATTAGTTAATCAACTTCGTACCATCCTGCTTAACCGGCGATCTTGCTTCTACGACAGCGACTTTTCTGCATGATGCAAATTGCCTCCCCGTAAAAAAGGCCTCCCCGTAAAAAAGGCCGCCCCGTGAAAAATGCCTCCCCGTAAAAAAGGCCGATCGTATTGACCTGCGATCAAAAATCCCTTGGGACGGAGGACACGGCCAGGGCCCCTTGTTTTTTAACAGCGAAAGGTACTCTTCTGCACCTTATTTCAATACTACCATTCAGATTTCTATACAGATTATTTCTCCGGTACCTTCGCCCTGGTTCTTGCATGGAGAACAACTCTAGAAATAACAAAAAAAAGCCCCTAAACAGCTACTATAGCTATTCAGAGGCTTTTTTTACCAAAATACGTTTAAAACATACTTGTACCGAGGACGGGACTCGAACCCGTACGAGCATATTGCTCAACGGATTTTAAGTCCGTTGCGTCTACCTGTTCCGCCACCCCGGCAGCCTACTCGACCTATTGGCCGAAAGCGCAACGCAAAACTAGCCAATAGCCTCGAGCGAAACAACGTGAACTTTCATATGCGTTCGGATTTGATACCAAACTCACGGAAGCCGAACGCGTGGAACACGAACGCGCGGAAGGCAAACGCACGAAATTGTGTACCTTTGTTCGTTGACGCTGCTTTTTTTACGGGCATACAAACTAGTTTTATAGGGCATGGATCACGTAAACACGATTCTAAAGACACTGCTTGACGAGGCGCATACCGTTTCGGAGCGGTCCTACGCCCCTTATTCCGGGCGAAAAGAGGGCGTAATCGTGCTTTTGGAAGATGGGAGCATGGTGCCAGGCGTTCGCGTCGAGAATGCTTCTTTTCAACTCACCATCACCCCCCTAATCAACGCCATTACCACGCTGTACGCTTTGGAGCGCAAGGACTTATCAGCCATTGTATCGAATGTCCCTTTTACAGAGTCCGAACTAGCATACACCAGTTTATTGTCTGGTTACAACTGGGAATTGGTCGCTGCAAATGTCTTAATGATAGCGGGAGCCCACTTTCCTGAGCCTACGACGTTTTTGGAGGTGACGAAAAGTCTACTCGCGGGTTCAGATGGCGATCAGGAAACGCATTCAACTGGGATTCAAGCTGCACGAAAAGCAGCCGGAAGCGCATTTATACCTGAATCGGATTTTCCGGTAGGATGCGCCATTACCACAACCGATGGGTTGATGGTTACGGGAGCCAACGTGGAGCACAGCGATTGGTCGCAGATTCTTTGCGCCGAGAGAAATGCCCTTTCTACGGCCATTTCGTACGGTTTGAAAGAACCCGAGAACATCTACGTGTCTTGTCCAAAGCTCATCGGGGGCACGCCTTGCGGGGCCTGCAGGCAGGTAATTGTGGAACTTGCCCCACGGGCAACGGTTTGGATGGACGCTGGAAATGCTGCGCCAAACGCGATGAAAGCAACTGATTTGTTGCCGGGGCATTTTACTGGCGACGTACTCAAGCGAACCTAGTTTTCAGGTTACCCGACTGTTTAAATTATATACTCTCTTAGCCTGACAAGGTCTTTCATTCTTCATGCTCGTCTATTCAATTGTATTTCTATTTGGGCTAGGAGTGCTCTACTTCGGTGCCGACTGGTTGGTTAAAGGAGCTTCCCATGTAGCCGGTAGATTCGGAATCCGACCCATGATTATCGGATTGACGGTTGTGGCCTTGGGTACCTCAGTTCCAGAGTTCTTACTTAATTTCTTTGCTGTTCTGATGGGCGAAGATGGGTTGGCTATCGGAAATATAATCGGGTCCAACATCAGCAATATCGCCCTCATTTTGGGCATTAGTGCTGCTATAATGCCTCTCTCCTTTGACGAGAATGCGCTAAAGAAAGAGTACCCGATGATGCTGGCAGTCACCGGATTGTTTTATGTCCTTTCCCTGGATGGACTTATTTCTCGCCAGGATGGGGTTATTTTATTATTGGGGTTAGCCTCATTTATGGTGTATGTAATATTTGACGCCATCAGTCATTCAAAACGCCAAAAAGAGTCTCCCCTATCTCAACCGGATCCGGAAGACGAACCCGAGGAGTCACTAGAGCCAAAATCGTGGCTTAATTCCCGCATTTACCCCCACCTTAAGACCACCTATTTCAATCTCCTTTTAATCGTACTAGGAATTCTTGCTCTGGCTGGTGGCGCCAGATTAATGGTCGATTCTGCCATCGGAATAGCTCAAATTCTTCAGATAGCCCCCATTGTGATTGGCTTGACTATCGTCGCAATCGGTACTAGTCTTCCCGAACTCGCCGCAAGTCTCATGCTCGCGTTAAAAAAAGAAGGTGACATGTCGGTTGGTAACATATTGGGCAGCAACATGTTGAACATTTTGTTCGTCATTGGATTTGTCGCCGTCATTCGACCTATGGAAATCGAAACAGAAACCATCCTATTTCATTTTCCAGTCTTGATGGCCTTTTCGCTTTTGCTGTATCCTTTGGTTCGTAAAAACCACTCATTGTCTAGGCCAAGCGGGTTCTTGTTGTTAAGTGCGTTTATGGCGTATCTAGTCTGGCTTATTTATCCGTATTTGTAATTTTGTGAATCTATCGTTCGGACATTCTCCTTGGCTTTTTATTCTTTTGCTGCTTTTGGCAGTGGGGATTTCATGGTGGACGTATCGAACGACCGTGCCGGAAATCAGGCCGCTTCTGAGACTGTTTCTAGGATCTCTCCGGACCATTTCTCTCGGACTCATTCTGTTTTTGATTTTCGAGCCCATCCTCCAAAACGTAACCGATGAACAAGTTGACCCGGTCGTTGCGGTGTTGGTGGATGCTTCAGAAAGCATGGCATTGGCAGATTCGCTACAAGGTGAATCAGGCTCTTCCTTGTCCGCCAAATTGCTGTCGTTGGAAAAATCGCTTTCTGGATTAGACGTTCGTTATTACTCTTTCGGGAATGACATTCAGAAGTTGGACTCTCTTCGGATCCGTAAACCAAGCGATGGCAGGACGGATATCTCCTCGGCGCTGCTTCGTCTCAGTGAAGACATGGCCGATATCCCGTTGCGGTCCGTTATCCTGGTGAGCGACGGATTGTACAATTCTGGTCGAAATCCACTGCGTGTGGCTGAGAGCTTTCCGGTCCCGATTTTTACCATCGCCCACGGAGATTCCACCACTAGGCGGGATGTGCGAATCGTTCAGGTTATCAGCAATGAATTAACCTTTGCTGGGACCACGGTTCCGGTCCTCGTGCGCATTCGAAATGATGGATATGGATCGGGTCAGTTACGCGTTCAACTTCAAGATGGAAGCGGTATTGTAGACCAGGTCACGCTGCCACTTCCCGCCTCAGGAACGGAATCCGAGGTAGAAATGAGCTATTTAGCCGCCTCCCCCGGCCGAGCTAATTTGACCATCGGTATCAATCGATTTGAAGAAGAAGCGACCTTTCGAAATAATTCGAGCACTGTTTCGATAGTCGTTCTCGACCAAAAGAAAAAGGTCCTCCTTTTAGCCGGAGCACCTTCTCCGGACGTGTCTAATCTGGCTCGATTGATTGAGCAGGACGAAACGACCGAGATCACCACGCTCATTCAAGCTCCAAACGGCACTTTTTATGATGGAAAGTTGCCGGACGATTTTTCGGACATCAATTTAATCATTTCTGTGGGGTTTCCCGGCAAAGCGACTCCCCCTGTGGTTTCTGCGGCGGTTGCCAACGCAGTAAGGAGTGGTTCTTCCTTCTTATTTGTGCTAGATAAAGACACCGACTTGGCGTCTTTGCAGAGGGATTTCAACTCTCTGTTGCCTGCTGCTCTAAAATCCATACGGAACGGCTTTTTAGAGGGTTCTTTTGTTGAAACGACCGCAGCGGCGTCCCACGCCATTTTCGATACCGGTTCTAGGAGCGATAACTCCCGTTGGAGTCGACTCCCTCCCATCCTAATAAATGACAGCCGATGGGAGGCTGCGCCCTCGTCGACGGTTCTAACCACCTCCCAAATTCGGGGTATTCCAATTGGAGACCCTGTTTTTGTAGTAGGACGCGTGGGGAAATCAAAAAGTGCGGCCTTATTGGGTCATGGTTTTTGGAAGTGGACCAATGTCCCTGAAGACCTTGAAGAAGAATCCAATACGTTCAAAGGGATTTTAACCAATACCATCCAGTGGCTTTATGCCGCAGACGACAATCGTTTGGTACGGGTAACACCGTCGGAACCGGAATATGGAGAAGGCGAATCCGTCGTTTTGCGCGGTGAAGTCTATGACGAAACGCTCCGACCGATATCGGACGCAGCCGTGTCAGTTGAATTGACCGATCCGGATGGACAGCAGTTTCCGTTTGAAATGACGCTCGTTGGGAGTGGACGCTATACGCTGGACGTCGGAAGCCTTCCTGCTGGTTTTTATACATACGCTGCCGTTGCCCGCCGAAACGACGGCCAAATTGGCTCGGACGAAGGTCAGTTTTCAATTGGAAAACGGACGCTGGAATTTCGTAATACCAAAGCTGATTTTGGGCTCCTGTCCCAAATATCGGCTCGTTCGGGGGGTGCACGTATTGCGGACTCCGACATGAGTTCTATCCCTCAACTTTTACAGAATTTGCCTGAATTCCGTTCGGTAACCTTTTCCAGCTTTTCCCAGCTTCGGTTGTGGCAAAAATGGCCTTTTTTGCTCCTTATTTTAGTAGTTTTAACGGTTGAGTGGTTTTTCAGAAAGCGATTTGGAATGGTTTAGCATGATTTCAGAACACGTAGCCCCGGAAGTCCTCACGCTAGAAAATCGGAATTTGTCCGAGATATTGACGCCCATCCGACGTCATCTGCATGCGAATCCAGAAATCGGGCTACAGGAATACGAAACGTCTCGTTTTATCCGAGAAACGCTTTCCTCTTACGGATTGACCGTATCTGCTCCATTGGCTACCACCGGTATGTGTGTTGATATCGTGGGCCATCATGCCGGACCTATGGTTGCCTATCGATGTGATATCGACGCTCTACCCATTACGGATACAAAAACGGTCGCCTATCGGTCCACCAATCAAGGTGTCGCCCATCTGTGTGGACACGACGCTCACACCACCATTGGGATCGGTATCGCCCTACTGCTACACTCCCAGCGAGAGCACATTCACGGAATTGTTCGGGTGTTTTTCCAGCCAAATGAGGAAGGAATCCCCTCTGGAGCACCACTCATGATGGCCGACGGGGTGTTGGACGGCGTCGAAGCTGTCTATGCTTCCCACATAGATCCTACCTTACCAAGCGGCAAGTACGGACTCAAAACGGGTGCGGTAACGGCGTCTGCCGACCGATTTAGGGTTCGCATATTAGCTGGCTCCACCGGCCACTCGGCTAGGCCTCATCAGGCCACCGATACCATTTGGATATCCACCCAAATTATGTCGGCCTTTTACCAATTGGTAGGCCGTACGTCCGATGCAAGAAGCCCCGCCGTTATTTCAATTTGCCGTTTACGGGCAGGAGATGCCTACAATGTGCTACCGGCAGAGGCGGAATTTGGAGGCACGTTTCGGTGCACAGAAAATAGCACCAGAGAAACATTGAAAGCCAAAATTGAGCAGACCGCCATTAGCTTGGGCCATACATTTGGCGCAGACGTCCTCGTAGACTTCGATTATGGGGCTCCGCCCGTAGTAAATGATGATGGACTGGTCGCCGTAATTCGAGACAGCATACTCGAAACGATTGGGAAAGAAGCCATTTTCGACATCCCCATTCCAAGCATGGGGGCTGAGGACTTTGCTCATTACTTGAGCCAAGTCCCCGGAGCTTTGGTTCGGATAGGAAGCTGCAACAGTCCTGAAACGGCCTACGTGTTGCACGATTCTAATTTCGATATTGACGAAACCGTACTCGCTAAAACCGCCCACATGTGGTCGAGGACGCTTATTTCCTACCTCGACAAGCGAACAGTGGCTTAGATAGGTTGCATTCCGATTCGATTCTTCCTCTATGGTAGAAAATCGAGTTGATCACATGCGCTGGATATTTGGGGCCTTAGTTCTTTGTTTTCCTGGTAGGCTCGTTTCAGGGCAGGGCGTTGCCGTCTTAGGGCAGGGCGTTGCCGTCTTAGGGCAGGGCGTTGCCATCAATGAATTGATGCCTGCGCCCGCCGCTGCAGGATATGAATTCATCGAGTTAGTTTTCACCATCGAAGGGACTATTCATCCAGGAGATATTTCACTCCGTGATAACTCCATCAATTGGAGCCCCGTTCGCTTTGAAAGACCCCTTTCGGCCCTCGATACGCTTGTTTTGGTTAAATCCCTAGCAGATGCCAAAGAGTTAATCGCTGCAGGGATCAAGGTAGGAACGCTACTGCCCTGGCCGACCCTCAATAATGGTGGGGATTCTCTTTTTGTCCGTTTAGGAAGCGTTATAGAGGATCGCATGGGATATTCTTCCTCTACTCCCAACGTGTCCTGGGAGCGCAAGGCTCCTTACTTACCCGGCCTATTCCAATCCAGTTGGGCGCTTTCAACGTCCGCCTCAGGTGCTTCTCCCGGTCGAACAAATACCGTGTATTCCAAGGATCTAGATCCGCCTCGACTCGTGGGCGCCGAAATCAATGAACATCAGACCCTTGTGGTCTGGTTTTCAGAAGCGATACCTCACCAAATACCCATTCAAGTCGAGGGTGGAATAGGTACTCAAGTCATTTTTAGCGCCAACGGCTACGCGGTAAACAACAGAATTACCTTTGCATTGAACTCATTGACTATTCCGGAATGGATTCGGGTTAAAAGCTTCTCCGATTATGCTGGAAATACGGGGGTGGCGGCTTCCGTTGCAGTGGCGCGACCTCCCGAAGCAGGGGACCTTGTTTTCTCAGAGATTCATTTCATGGAAGGAGGTCTATCTACTTCAGCAGAGGCGCCAGAATTTGTTGAGCTCGCTTCTTTAGCGACTCATGGCATCACCTTAGCCCCGACCACTATCCTTTTTCGAGGATTATCCTACCGCATAATTCCTCCGGATTCAATGGCTATTCTTTCACCCGGCGCTACTTTCATACTCGCAGCGAGGTCATGGACCGATTGGGAGACCATCCGACTACTAAACCAGCAATGGCTCGAAACCTGGGGCTACGATCCGTTTGTTGCTGCTGGTGCGCCCAGCGCGAAGCCCCTTGTCGGCTTGGCGCCGTGGATTTCATTCAAGAATGAAGGCGAGGTTTTGGAGTTGAGGAGCGAGGACGCCCTCTTGGACACCGTTTCGTTCGATCCATCCTGTTTCGATGCTCGATTCAGTGACCACAAGGGCCGTTCCCTAAGCCGCGTTTTAGCTCGTAAATCGGATGGTTTTAATGATTCCAGTCAGGATTCTATGCCCGTTTCATCTGGAAGCACTTCCGACCTGGTCAACTGTCCTTGGGCTTCGACACTGTTCGAAAGTGGAATTTCGCCCGGTGCTATACCCCGTCTCGTGGAGAAACATCGCGTCCCGGCCTATGGCGATTTGGTCCTAACGGAAGTCATGTTCGACCCCCTATCGGATCCGGACGATTTTCTGCACGACCAAGTTGAGTTCGTTGAACTGGTTAACGCTTCTTCCGAACCTATTGCCCTGCAAGACCTTTGGTTCGCCGAGATGCCGGACGAAAATGGCGTTTTCAAACAAGTCCGACTAGCTTCCTCTCCCGTTTCATTGCTTCCCTATCAAGTCGCTGTCTTTTTTCACTTTCCAACACCTAACCCAGACGACCCCTTACGCGAAAAGAGCGTATTAGCCAAAGCATGGCCACGGGCGGCTCAACTCTGGAACAACAACACGTTGAATGCCGCGCCAAGCGCACCCATCACAGCGCCTACCCACGACTTTCCTTTTGATCAGCAGGCAGTCGTATTTATCCCGACCAGAAAGAGCCTCGGCCTCCCAAACACCGAAGGGCGATTCCGCATTTTAAATTCCTTAGGTCAGGAACTCGCGCAGATGGATTATAGCGCTGAAAACCACTATCAGGGACTGGAATCCACCAAAGGTCGTTCCCTTTATCGTCCTGTTTTGACGAACGGTTCGGAGGTGTATGCATGGCAATTCGGTCCATGGACGTCTTCGACCAGCGAAGACGGAGCTACACCTGGCGTACTTCCCTCTCTCCCCTCTTTATCATCCGAAAACCAAGCATTTCAGGTCTCTCCACGATCCTTTTATCCCGAACGCGACGATTTAGATCACGAAGTAGTTATTCAAATGAATCCTAGTCAGTCCGGAGCTGTCCTACAGCTAGACGTATTTGATAGTCAGGGCTTCCTGACAACGACGCTTGTTCAGGGTCAATTCTTAGCCGAAGGCTGGACCACGTCTTGGAATGGTCGGAACAGCGAGGGCAGGCTTTGTCCGACGGGCGTTTATATTGTGGTTGCCAGAATTTTTGACCCCAAGGGAAGAGAAGTCGGGAGGCACAAGCAACCCATTTCCCTCTTAAGGCGCTAATAGAACGCCGTTTTTCTTTCGAAGCATCTTTCTCAGTTTTTTGGAACAGCGAATTTGTCGCATCGTTGCACCCCTATATCATCGGAATTCTGTCCATCAATCGACTATCCTTTTTACATGAGCACAACTACTTTGCAGAGCCCGGTCCAGTTAACTGACAGGGCAGCTCAAGAAATCAGAAACATTATGACGTCCAAAAACATGCCCGAAGACTACCAACTTCGTGTGGGTGTTAAGGGTGGTGGATGCTCTGGAATGAGTTATGTACTTGGTTTTGATCGGCAACGCGAACATGATATTGAATTTGAGGTGGATGGAATCACCATATTTATGGACAAGCGCCACGGATTGTATTTGATGGATACTGTTGTGGATTATCAGGATGGCTTAAACGCTCGAGGATTTACGTTTGAAAATCCAAATGCGACCTCAACCTGTGGTTGCGGCTCCAGTTTCTCGTCGTAAGTTTCGCTAAAGGACGAAAATCATCGGTCGTTCGCATGCTTGACCGATCAGCAGTGCTTTAAATTATTTGTCATTTCGTCCGATTATAGACGAAAACAGCTCCAATAGGTTAGTATGGAAGGTAATTTCTCAAATCGAGTTAGAGACGTCATTTCGTATAGTCGTGAAGAGGCGATTCGACTCGGACACGATTATATCGGTACTGAACACCTTCTTTTAGGTATTATCCGGGAAGGCGAGGGTATCGCCGTAAAGATCCTTCGCAACTTAGGAGCGGATTTATTTAAACTTAAAAAGTCGATTGAGGACACCGTTCGGAGTACCGGCGGCACCTTAACGGTCGGCAATATTCCGCTCACCAAGCAAGCGGAAAAAGTCCTAAAAATCACCTACCTCGAAGCCAAGCTGTATAAAAGTGACGTCATTGGCACGGAACACTTGCTCTTGAGTTTGCTTCGGGACGACGAAAATTTAGCAGCACAAATTCTACAGCAGGGCTTCGCGGTCACCTACGATGCCGTTCGCGCAGAATTGGATACCATTATTAGTGGGAAAGCCTCCACTTCTCCCGCATCGTCAAGCTCTGAATCGGACGGCCCTGGAAAGCCCTCGGGACCGGGAAGAGCTTCGGGTTCAAAAGACCGAGGTGGCAAATTGGAAAAAAGCAAAACACCTGTTCTTGACAACTTTGGCCGCGACCTAACCAATTTAGCTGAAGACGATAAATTGGACCCCGTGGTTGGTCGTGAGAGGGAAATTGAGCGAGTGGCGCAAGTGCTTTCGCGCAGAAAAAAGAACAACCCGGTGTTAATTGGGGAGCCTGGCGTCGGCAAGACGGCCATCGCTGAAGGCTTGGCCATTCGAATCGTACAACGTCGGGTGTCTAGGGTCCTTTACGGGAAACGCATTGTGACGTTAGATTTGGCTGCCTTGGTTGCCGGAACGAAGTATCGTGGGCAGTTCGAGGAGCGCATGAAAGCGGTCATGAACGAATTGGAGAAAAGCCCGGACGTAATTTTGTTCATCGATGAGCTTCACACCATAGTAGGCGCGGGTGGTGCTTCTGGAAGTTTGGATGCTTCCAATATGTTTAAACCTGCCCTTGCTCGCGGCGAAATTCAGTGCATTGGGGCCACAACTCTCGATGAGTATCGCCAACACATTGAAAAAGACGGGGCTCTGGATCGCAGATTCCAAAAGATAATTGTGGATCCGGCCACTCCAGATGAGACCATTGAGATCCTAAACAACATTAAGGACAAATACGAACAACATCACAATGTTCGCTATACCGATGACGCCATCAAGCTCACGGTAAAAATGTCTGAAAGATACATTTCTGATCGGTTTTTGCCGGATAAGGCCATCGATGTTATGGATGAAGCCGGCGCACGGGTTCATTTGAAAAATATCAAAGTCCCCGAAGAAATTGTCAAATTGGAGACGGATGTTGAATCCATTCGGGAAGAAAAAAACCGCGTCGTTAAGAGTCAGAAATTTGAAGAAGCAGCCCGGCTTAGGGACAGGGAAAAGAAGCTTCTGGAAGACCTAGAAGCGGCTAAAAAAGCATGGGAAGAAAAGGCAGAAAGCGAAGTCTACGACGTAACGGATCAAGATATCGCCGAAGTCGTCGCTATGATGACGGGCGTTCCGGTGGACAAAATTTCTGAGCCTGAAACAAGAAAGCTGCTTCACATGGATGTGGAGCTGCAGGGACAGGTTATTGGACAAAACGATGCCATAGCAAAGCTTGCCAAAGCTATCCGCCGCACGCGTGCGGGACTTAAAGACCCCAAACGCCCTATTGGGTCGTTCATTTTCTTGGGACCCACGGGCGTCGGAAAGACGGAACTGGCCAAAAAACTTACTCAGTACCTTTTTGACTCTCAAGATGCGCTCATTCGAATTGATATGAGTGAGTACATGGAGAAGTTTTCCGTGTCTCGTCTGGTCGGTGCGCCTCCAGGGTATGTGGGTTACGAAGAAGGTGGTCAGCTAACCGAGAAAGTCCGCAGAAAACCATATTCAGTGGTTCTTCTGGATGAAATTGAGAAAGCCCACCCAGATGTATTCAACATCTTGCTCCAGGTGTTAGACGATGGTTTATTGACGGATGGCCTGGGCCGTAAAGTTGATTTTCGTAATACGATCATCATCATGACCTCCAATATCGGCGCTCGCGATATCAAAAATCTCGGCAAAGGAATTGGGTTCTCTCAAACAGAACAAGAGTTCAATTACCAGTCGATGAAGTCCACGGTCGAAGACGCCTTAAAAAGGGTCTTTAATCCGGAGTTCTTAAATCGTATTGACGATGTAATCGTTTTCCATCCGCTAGAGAAATCCCATATTTTTGAAATTATCGACCTCATGGCGGCTGAACTGTTCCGCCGAGCAGCCGATATCGGCGTTACCGTTGAGTTGGATGAAACCGCCAAACGATTTTTGGTTGATAAGGGCTACGATGTCAAGTTTGGCGCACGACCTCTGCGTCGCGCCCTCCAAAAGTATGTTGAAGACCCAATGGCAGAAGCCATTCTTGGTCATGATCTGGGAGACAATGACACACTCGTCATTACGTATGACGAGAAAAAGGACACCGGCGAGCTTTCTTTCCGGAAAAAAGCCACAAAGAAAAAACGCTCTTCCAAAAAGGAAAGCGATGTGGACGATGCGGATGATGATGTCGTAGGTTCGGAGCCAGAACCAACCGAACCTGCAACCAACGAATCTCACGAAGATGAGCCTTCTGTCGCAAATAAAGTGGAATCTGTTGAGCCTGATTTGGATAAAAACGCAGCGGAGTAACATCTAGAAGCGCAGTACTCTTTATAACAACGGCGTACTATCCCGCGCAGGCGGAAATCGTTAGGTGTAACCATTGATATCGGTCGGCTAGCTCACCAGACCTAGCCCGCATGCTATCCAAGGGTCCAGTTGACTCCCTTACCTTCTTCAGGGTGAGGATAATTCCAGGACACCGCGCCTTGATCACAGGCATACATGCACGTTCCACATTCAATACAATCCTCGTACTGAAAGTGCACTAAACCCTCATCGTCCAGGGTGTAACACTTTGCAGGACATACTCTTGTCGTGCATTTGTGCGTACATATTGAGTTGCAAATGGACGTTTCCACCACAATATGCGGCTTGGAATCTGTCCTGCCCTGGTTGCGAAAACTAACTAAACCGAGGCGCTCGGAAACAGATAGTCCGCTTTTGTCTTTCGTTTGGCTCATAATGCTCGTGCCCCTTTAATGCCTAGCTTGACTAGGTCCCAGTAGGAGGCGTTTCTTTTTACGGCAGCGTGCATCATTTGGGAAGCCTTCGGTGTGGGCTCCCCTGAAATAGTGAAAAATTGCCTGCCGAAGTCACAAATCAAGTTGGGAATGGGCCCGAACATCTCTGGCTGGTGCAACAAGTGAACCGCATCCTGAAACGAGCGCATATCTTTCAAAACATAACTGTTTTCAAGCGCCTTTCGATAATTTTTAAGCATTGCAGTGCTATAGTCGGTCGCTTTTTTTGCTTCCAGTATCGTTTCGGCTGCTAATATCCCGCTGCGCAAGGCGAAATCCATCCCTTGAATAGCCTTTCCTGCGTTCAATAGTAAATGCGCAGCCTCTCCCGCGATCAAGACGCCATCACCAAAAAGCTCCGAAGGAAGCGATCGAATGTCTCCAGTCGAAACGGCGTGGGCTGAGTATTCAACAGCAACGCTCCCCTGAATCATATCTGCGACCACGGGATGCGATTTGAATGTATTCAGGACGTCGTAAGGGGTTTTTCCGCTATTTTTGAGGTCTTTCAGGCCCAAAACCAGTCCCAAAGAAATGGAGTCTCGGTTGGTATACAGGAATCCCCCGCCTTCGATACCGTCGGAGCAATACCCCACAAACTCATTCGTCAAGCCCGACCTGCCACGAAGTTGAAATCGATCCTCCAGTTTCGAAGCATCTAGTTTCAACACTTCTTTTATGCCAATAGCCATGTAATCGACCGGTACATAGTCTTTTTCGAGCCCAATTTGACGGGTTAACAAATTGTTTACTCCTTCGGCTAATATCACGCAGTCCGCATAAAAGCGCTCCTCCCCTGCCCGAATGCCGACGACCCTACCATTTTCTAATAGAACTTCTTCGACCAAGATATCTGTCGCAAGAAAAGACTCGTCAGGATGTGCGCTGGCTTCAATCGCTTGCTGCACTTTTCCAGCCAGCCATTCATCAAAAATGGCTCGAAGCACCGTGACGCCAGAATAGGGAGCCTCATTGAAGTGGGTAGACTTGAAATCGACGCTAAATGCCGATTGATCGTCCATAAAGGTCAAACGACGATGATTTACAAATCGCTCAAATCCACCCTCTTCATTCCAGTATTCCGGAACAAGTTTGGCTAAATCACTGCCCCACAAAACCCCTCCCGATACGTTCTTAGCGCCACAAAAGGCGCCTCGTTCAATCAAAAGAAATTTTGCATTGCCGCGCGCCAATGTCATTGCAGCACTTAGTCCTGCAATTCCACCGCCAACTATAATGGCATCAAACTTCTCTTCCATAATTGAATTGTCTGTACAGGATTAAGAAAGAATTTTTTTCAGTTCGGCGTTGAGAATCGGCAGAATTTTAAAGCAGTCTCCCACCAGTCCGTACGTGGCCACCTCAAATATAGGCGCATCGGCGTCCTTATTTATAGCCACGATAATTTTGGAATTTGACATGCCAGCCACGTGCTGGATGGCTCCGGATATCCCTACCGCAAAGTACAACTCTGGGGAAACCACTTTTCCAGTCTGGCCGATTTGGGCAGTCGCTGGAAACAATCCAGATTCCACTACC
The DNA here is from genome assembly GCA_937877085.1 of uncultured Bacteroidota bacterium. Taxonomy (GTDB): domain Bacteria; phylum Bacteroidota; class Rhodothermia; order Rhodothermales; family UBA10348; genus UBA10348. The sequence continues at coordinate 1,563 of CALEEY010000002.1, read as the reverse complement.
GCTCGGGAGGCCCCGATGGCCGCACCCGTAATCGAAGCCAGTTCATCAATAAGCGCCTTCCCTGCCGCGTCCTTCACCCCCCGCCCTGCGGCAACCACGATTTTAGCCTCGCTAAGATCGACCGCTTCGCCGCTCGATTTTACAATTTCTCTTAGAGTCGCAGACAGTGTGGATGAATCAAACTCAAATGGAACCGAAAGGACGTCCATTTCAGCTGGTTCCGCGCTCAACTTGACCGCTTCATACGATCCAGATCGAACGGAAACGATGACCAACGGCTCGCTACTTTGGGTGGCGGCCATCATTTTAGCGGCCATGATCGGGCGCTCGCATACGACCGCGTTATCGACGATATCGAACGTGGCCACATCCGACAGGACCGCTGCCTGCGTTCGAATGGCCAAAGCGCCTAAAACGTCTTTGATGGACTCCGTGGAAGCAACTACCACCAATCTCGGCTTGACGAACTCAATGACCGAACTCAGCCCACTAATCAAAGGAGCATTCAGATGGGAATTGAAAATTGGATTTGAAACGCAATAGGCACGCGTAGCTCCGTATTGGGCCGCTTCTTTGACTAAAGAGAGGGCATCTGAATGCAATATGGCAGCGGATACGTCCAAATTTTTGGCACGCGCGATAGATACTGCGCGAGTCAACCCTTCCAACGAACTCCGCTTGATTCGTCCATCTTGAACAGAAAGCACGACGAGAATACTACTCATTATTGTGGCCTTGAGGAATCGCTCTAACTTGTTGAAAGGATTGTTTGATTGGGAGACACTCGGGAGGAATAATAATGTCGAATTACAACACGCCCGCTTCGGATTGAAGTTTGACCAGCAGCTGAGCAACCATTTCATCCGGCTCTCCCCCTAGCTTTATGCCCGCCGCTCTTGATGCCGGAGGATATACGCTGGTGACCTGAGCTTGGCTACGCCCTGGAGTGCCATTTTCCGTCGAAATAACCGTGCGCTTAGCCCCCATAATCCCCTTTAGCGACGGAATGCGAGGATTGTTCATATCGTTCGAACACGTTACAAGGCATGGTAGTGGGAGATCCAGGATCTCTTGTCCCGTGTCCCCTTGACGAGTTACCCGAAGTCCGGTACCATTCGCTTGCATGCCTACGGCATTGGTAGCGAACGGAATTCCTAAAAGCTCGGCAATCATTCCACCGGCCAGCCCAGCGTCCGAGTCCTGAGACTGCTTTCCCGTAAGAATGGCATCGTAAGATTTCCCCTTGAGATGAGCTGCCAACAAATGCGCTACCGCAAATGAATCCAGATTGGCTGCCTCTTCAACCACTAGATGAAAGGCATTAGTCGCTCCCATGGCAAGGGCCTTCCGAATCGTTTCAGTAGCGGATGCGGGACCCACAAGCACCAAATCGATCTCATCTGCCGAGTCAGCGTTAATAACCAAAGCCTCCTCAACTGCCGAAGCATCGTACGCGTTGAGTACCATCCTTCCCGTCTGGACAGAGGATTGGACATCCGGTACTTGTTTAATACACACACAGAATTTCATCGTGCGATACTCTCTTTTTACTATCTTACCTTC
>CALEEY010000001.1 GCA_937877085.1 uncultured Bacteroidota bacterium | reverse complement strand
TGCAGAGGCGCCTATCCCGTCCGTTCAAAAAGTATTAGACAAGCTACATTTGTCGATTAACGATTTTGATTTGATTGAAAACAACGAAGCTTTTTCGATCAACTCAGTGCTGATGAAGAACATGCTGGGCGTTTCTTATGACAAATTAAACGTAAATGGCGGCGCCATTGCTCTGGGGCACCCAATCGGAGCTTCCGGCGCCCGGATCGTAGGCACGTTGGTTCACGCATTGGCGCATCGAGGCCTCAGCCGCGGATTGGCAAGCATATGCCACGGAACGGGTGGAGGAACAGCGATCGCCATTGAACATGTCTAAGTTTGCATACATTCTGACCGGGGGCGCACTGGGCGCTGCGTTGAGGTACGGCGTTTCGCTGATCGTTTTTCGCGAAACAGGCGGCTCCTTTCCGTGGGGCACGCTCGTAGTCAACGTGATGGGGTCTTTTGTGGCAGGTTTTGTTTGGGCCTACCTCAATCAAACCACCGGCTCTGCCCGCATGCAAGCGTTCTTGATTATTGGTGTGATGGGGGCGTTTACGACGTTTTCAGCCTATTCCATCGAATCCGTTAGGTTATTTGAATCTGGATCGGTGAATCTGGCCATTGCCAACGTCTTGTCTAACAACCTCGGGGCCATCTTATCGGCTTTCGCAGGTATCGCATTGGCGAAATGGATGTTTCCACAAGCGGCGTAACCATTGGAATTAATCGAGAGTATTTGCGCGGCTGCGCGGAATTGGGAAGACCCACTCTATCAGCCAAGAGTTGACGCGACGGAAAAGTCGTTGTCATTGGATAATCAATTTTCCGAGTTGTCCATTGTTTTTGCTGTGAATCAGCAAATGAGTCTGCTGAACGAGGCCCATTTAAAAGCATGGCAGCAGCGGCTCGTGACCAAGCAGCTCGTGACCACGCAGCCGGGAACGGTAGCCGTATTAAATCCGGGCAATATTCCATTAGTGGAATTGCAGGATTACCTGGCCGTTGTGCTGAGCGGGCATCGCTATGTCGGTTCCACCTCGTCTAAAAGCCCCTACCTGTTTCCGGCGTTTTTATCGGAAATTCGGCGCGTAGGGGGAGATCCACGGGCAACGCTTGTCTCTCAAAAAGATGCGCTTCAATCGGGTGATCGGATGATTGCCTCCGGATCGGACGAAGTGGTGCGATCCATTCGGGATGCGGTTGCTCTACGGGGGCTTAGTTCCGATATATGCTGGTTTCGAGGACATCGGTTTTCCGTTGCCGTTATGGATGGCAGGGAGGATGAAGATGAGCTGGTTAAGCTTGCCGAGGACTGTCTTATGCACGAAGGGATGGGATGCAGAAGCGTTTCCATCGTTTTTGCTCCCCGGAGAATGAGTATCGATGGAGTACTCGAGGCTTTTGGTGTTCACAGAGCTATGTTTCCCGCCCACGTCTCGACTATTGGGGCCATCAAGCTGCAGCAAGCTCTTCTTGCCGCATTTAAAACTCCGCATGCCTATCCTGAAGATTTTCAATTCTTGATTTCCAGAGGAGAGCCCGAGGAGCAGGGTCTAGGTCATATCCGGTGGGTACCATACGATATCGTTCAAGAAGCGGTGGATTGGATAGCCGACCATGAGGGCCACATCCAAGGAGTTTTTGCTGGTGAAAGACTTCTTAAAGACCAGGTCGATTGGGAAGCCACGGGAATGGCTCAAAGACCTCCGCTGCAATGGCGTCCAGATGGACGTTCTCATGAAAGTTTTCTTCGTTTCTGATCGGAAGTGGCCCCGCGCCTATAAAACCGGTTGGCTTGTGCGGCGTATCATAGATTGTATGGTCTTTAAGACCACGATCATCACGGCAAAAGTGTGCTTCAACGCACGCATGTTCTTCTATGACTTTCTCAACTGGACATATGGATTCAAAGGACTTACCCGATTCGTCCGAACCTATCGAGTCGTCCGAACCTAGCGATTCGGAAAGCAAAACCGATCAAGATCCAGCATTGAACCGGAGTGCTTCTTCTTCAACTCCAAATGATTCTAAATTAGGGTCGCTTGCACGCGAGACCCGTTCGTTGTTAACCGACGTAAAAGATTGGATTGATTTACGTGTCCAGTTGCTGCAAATTGAAGTAGAAGAGAGAATTGAATCGGCTGCACACAAAATCATTTCGTTGGTAGTCGTTGCGATTTTGGGTTTGTTTGCCGTTTTGTTTCTTCTGCTTGCCATTGCGGAAGCTGTCGGAATCTGGCTTGGACATCCATCTTACGGATATCTTTTCGTTGCCGTAATCATGATTATTCTGACATGGATTGTCAACAGATCCCGTCCAAAGTTCTCCACGAAGCCGCTGGACGAAAAATTGGCAGCGGCTGAACCCTCCGAAGAGGTAGGCCAATTAAATGAAGGAAGGAAACAAATCCCTGAAGCTGTATCTGGGGGCACTGAATTATGAGTGATGTCACAACTGGAAATAGGACCAAAGCGGAAATAGAGTCGCAGCTTCAAAAGAAAGGAGAAGCGATTTCCGGTCGAATTGAGAAATTTGAGTCGAAAATTCCTAAAAAAATGCCCTCTCTTTTATCGGCGGTGAAGCTAGGAACCCGATCCAAGATTGGAATCGCTGTGGGGGCAGGCCTACTCGTGGGGTTGATATTTTTTCGTCGGAAATCTTCTCCACAAGTCGTTGAATACGGTGATGGGCTTAATAAACTATCCCATCAACTCGCTTCGAGAGTCGCCGATTTGTTGAAAAAGGGCTCTAACTCTGAAGAGGCAGTTAAGCAGGCTTTCGATGAACAGCCACCCTTAATGCGATTATCGCCCGAAGCAGAAGGCGTTCTATCTACTGCACTCAAGCAAGTCTTACAAGCGGGCGTAACCATGGCGGGAACAGAATTAGCGGCTTACTTGCGAAATCGCTTCCAGGACAAACCTTCAAAGTGATGAACTCCTAACAACTTGGAATCTTTTGACCATCTGTTGGGTGCAATGAAGTCTTTGAGTTTTGATACCTGCCAACAGGATTTTTTGATTTATGCGCATTGTTTTATTTGGACCTCCCGGAGTAGGGAAGGGTTCTCAGGCCCAATTTTTGTCAGAACGGGAAAACGTCGTTCACATTTCGACGGGCATATTGCTACGCCGAGCTATTCGCAGTGAATCGGAACTCGGACTTCAAGCGGCGGCCTACGTTGAACAGGGGAAATTAGTACCTGGCCCCTTGGTAAGGAGTTTGGCCGAAGGCGCCATGGCCGATTGTAATTATGATCGTTTCGTTCTAGACGGTTATCCACGCACAATCGAGCAGGCCGACTGGTTGGCTGAATTTTTGGAAAGCCACCATACTCGGTTAAATACGGTTCTGAGTTTAGTTGTGTCCAATCAAGATATCGTAGATCGGCTTTCAAAAAGGCGCATCAATCGTATTACTGGGGAAAATTATCATTTGGATTTTAAGCCCCCACCCGCGGATATTGAGCCAGGAATTATTGTTCAAAGAAACGACGATCTTCCCGAGGCCATATTGCATCGGCTAGAAATTTATCAGGAGTCCACGTTTCCGGTGCAAGAATATTACCGGTCGCTGGGTTTATTGAAGGAAATTGAAGGGAAAGGTACTTTTGAAGAGGTTTATCAGCGTATTTTGACCGCCATAATGAATTCACTCAAGTAAGGATTCCCTCATCGGATTATGGAGAAAACGACCGTCCTGGAGTTTCTCCAGAAAAATGTAGAAGACGTCGAAAACCGACTGGCAACGGCTGAGATTCCAAGGGATCCGGCTGGTTTATATGATGCTGTAACCTACGTTCTTCAGAGCCCTGGAAAACGCTTGCGTCCCCAATTGGTAATGGCGGCAGCTGAAATGTTCGGAGGCTCTCGCGCGGTAGCCATTGAAGTCGGCGCTGCGATGGAAATATTTCACATTTTCACGCTGGTACACGACGATATTATGGATCGTTCGGATTCCAGAAGAGGGCGTCAGACCATTCACATCAGGTGGGACGAGCCGACAGCGATATTAGCGGGAGATTACCTGCTCGGAAGAGCGTCCGAGCTGTTACTTGCGCTTCCAGATGCCACACTCAGACAGGGACTGGCTCGGTTCGCGGAAACGGTCAGAGCCTTATGCGAAGGACAGATTCGGGATATGTCTTTTGAGTCCGAAAAGGACGTGAAGTTGGACGATTACCTGCAGATGATCGATCAAAAAACATCGGCTCTGCTAAGTACAAGTCTGGTTTTGGGTGCTCTAACAGGAAACGCATCAGCGGATGACGTTTCGTTGTTAAATCAGATCGGTCATCATCTGGGCCAAGCGTTTCAGATTCAAGATGACCTGCTGGATTTGACGGCTAGCTCCTCCGGGTGGGGCAAGCCGGTGGGAGGAGACCTAGTTGCGGGCAAGAAAACATTCCTGCTTTTAAATGCATTGGAAATAGAACGTGCCACGGGGGCAGACTATTTTCACCAGGTGATTTCCAGGGGTGGATTGGATGAAGGCGAGATTGAAATGGCCCAATCGTTATTGACGGAAATGGGTGTATTAGAGTCTGCTGAAAAAGCCGTACTCTTGCACTCCAATCAGGCGGAAAACCTTTGCAATAGCTTGCCACATTCGATGGGAAAACAAGCCCTAGTTTCATTAATAAAGAAAATGGCTGTTCGGATCCATTAAGGCATGTTTTCAGGGCGCTAAAACACCACTCAGAATATTAAAAAGCTTAGTCTATGATTGAAAGGGAAGTAATTGTTACTAATCGAGCCGGGCTACACACGAGGCCGGCCTCTATGATCGTGCGCTTAGCGTCTCAGTTTCGATCAGAGTTCTTTATACAGAAAGATGATTACGAGATCAACGGGAAAAGCATTATTGGAGTCATGACGTTGGCAGCTGAACAGGGAGCTACGCTTATTTTGCAATTTGACGGAGTCGACGAAGAAGCTGCCGCCGAAGCGTTGGCACTGCTATTCGAAGATGGATTTGGAGAAGTTAAATAATTGCTAACTACACCACAGATTGGATCAGCCGCATTGGTAAAAGGGATTGCCGTTTCTCCAGGGATCGCTATCGGACCGGCGTATTTATATGCGAGAGTTTCCTTTGATGTCGAAAAAAGGAGTATCGATTCCAAGCTTCTAAAAAACGAATTAGTTCGTTTTGAAGACGCCGTTCGCCGCTCAGAACGAGATTTAAAAAAAATCATCTCGATAACTCGCGAGAAGCTTGGCGAAAACAGCGTGACCATTTTCGAGGCTCAAATGCTCATGCTTCGAGACCAATCGCTCTATCCAGAGGTGGTGTCTTGCATAGAAAATAGCCGAGTGAATGCCGGATTTGCCGTCCAATCTGTAATGACCAAGCATCGACGAATGATGGAAGCGTCGGGCAGTGAATATCTTCGGGAGCGTGCAAACGATCTATTGGATATTCAAGATCGAATTATTCGGCACCTCCGAAGGGGAAGAATCCTTTCCTCTGTGGACGAGAACAGCATTGTCGCTTCAGAAAACCTGACGGCTGCAGACATTATTTTATTCAGTCGCAGGGGAATTCTAGGGTGTGTCACCGATTTCGGCGGACCAACGTCTCATGTTTCGATTATGGCGCGGGCTCTGCACGTTCCGGCCATTGTTAGCACCCACGGTATTACGAATGAGGTCAAATCCGGAGACATATTAATTCTCGATGGGATAACGGGCGAAGTTATTGTTAACCCGGACGAAGAGACGTTGGCTCATTACGTAAACAAACGGGAGCGCTATTCCCGTTTGGTTCAGGAAGACAAAGCGCTCGTTCCCTTACCAGCTGAAACGTTGGATGGCCACCACGTCGGTTTGCAAGCCAACCTTGAATTACGAGAGGAACTAGTTCAATTGGCAGAATATGGGGCCGAAGGCATTGGATTATACCGCACCGAAATGGCTCTTCTCATGGAAGGAAGAGCATTGGTTACTGAAACGGAGCAATTTTCTCAGTATTTGGAAGTTGTTCAAGCGGCCTCACCCGCCGCCACCACGTTCAGAATATTGGATCTGGGAGGCGACAAAATGTTGCCGATGGGAAACAGAGAGCACAATCCCTTCTTGGGTTGGCGCGGCATTCGAATCATGTTAGATAAGATGGAATTGTTGGTTCCGCAGCTGAGGGCTATGCTCAGGGCCAGTGCGTTCGGACCGGTTCGGATTCTACTTCCCATGGTGTCGTCCATCCGCGAGGTTCGTTCTTTTCGTGCGATAATGGACAAAACCATGGAAGAACTAGCCGCTGAAGGCGTCGCTTTTGATCCCAAAGTACCCATGGGGGTCATGGTTGAAGTTCCGTCTGTTGCGCTTGCCGCCGATCAATTTGCGCGCGAGACCGACTTCTTTTCAATCGGTACGAACGATCTAACCCAATATGTTTTGGCCGTTGATCGTGGAAATGACCTGGTCGCCCATCTGTATGACGAAATGCACCCAGCCGTTCTTCAATTGATTCAGATGACCACAAAAGCAGCAAAAGCAGCGGGGATACCGGTTAGCTTGTGTGGCGAGTTGGCCACTAACATGAGAGCGATTCCGGTTTTGTTGGGATTAGGTGTGGAGACGTTTTCTGCTTCCCCCATATATTTGCCGGGGATGAAACGCGTGATCCGAGCCATGAAGCTGAGTGAAGGGCAAGCGTTGGCTAAAAAAGCGCTGATCGCGTCCGATCCCGCCGAGTTCCGCGCAGTAATGGATAAGTGGCTTGAAGAGCACGCTTGCGGCGTCTCCTTCTTCTTGGATGGAAAGCACTCGGCGTAGTTTTGCCGTTCGGCAGTTTATTGCCACCATCCATCGGCTTTCTACTACGGTAAGAGAGGACTAGTCTAATTGAAATCGTTCGAATTGCTACTTTTGAATCATTGAACTATCACTGCCAGAGCCATTCATGTTCAGGAACGTCCTCAAACTCTTTTGCTTCGTCGTCTTCCTGATGCCAACAGCCAGTGCTTACGCGCAGTTTGGATATCATTTTGGGCGAAATAAAATCCAATATGAGGATTTTGATTGGCAGGTCATGAAGACCGAACATTTTGATATTTATTATTATCCCGAAATGCTCGAATTGGCTGAGTACGGGGCGTTTTTTGCGGAAGAAGCATACGAAGAACTCCAGCATAAATTTAGTTTTTCGCTGAACAATCGAGTGCCGCTCATCTTCTACTCGTCGAACCTGCACTTCAAACAAACCAACGTTACTTCTGGATTTATCCCCGATGGAGTTGGTGGATTCTTCGAGTTCTTAAAAGGTCGCGTCGTCATTCCCGCAAATGGCAGTTTGCATCGGTTTCGAAGGGTTATCCGGCATGAAATGGTCCATGTGTTCACGTACAACAAGTTGACTCGGATTATGCGGGATCATCGGCGACCCTCTGATCGGTTTTTCCCCCTTTGGTTTACGGAAGGATTAGCTGAATATTGGTCTGGTGACCCCGACGATCAGCATGAGATGGTCATTCGGGATGCTCTTTTCACCAATTACTTGGTACCCCTTGAATCGATGTATAGGATTCAGGGCTCCTACGTCATGTATAAGCAAGGGGAGGCCATCAACCGTTTTTTCTCCGAGGTATATGGTGAGGAAAAAATTCTCGAACTGATCGATAATATCTGGAAAGATCGCGATTTTCGAGTGGTAATGGAGGTAACCCTTCAAGATGATTTTGAAGAGATCTCTCGAAAATGGCTCGTTTGGCTAAAAGAACAATACTACCCCGAATTTCAGAACATTGAGCTCCCTTCGGTGATAGCTGGCGGGTTGTCTACTGAGGGATTTAGTGCCAAACCCAACTTCCATCGGTTTGCCGATGGATCTCAAAAGGTCTATTACGTTGGCAATAAGGATGGCCTGAGCAACGTGTACGAAGTTGAGGTAGACTCCGATTTTCAACCACTCAGTGAGCCGAAAATCCTGATACACGGCGAGCAAAGCACTGAATATGAAGCGTTTCATTTGTTCGAAAGTCGCATTTCTGTTTCAAAAAAGGGGATGTTGGCCTTCGTAACGAAATCAGGAGGTCAGGACGTGGTGCATGCCTACGATTTAGTTGAAGGCAAAATTGAAAACACCTATGGATTTGACAACTTAATCGCGGTCTATTCGCCATCTTGGAGCCCTGATGGGGATCAATTGACGTTTACAGCCATCGCGCGCAGCGGCTTTAGTGATATTTATGTTTTCTCCAGAAATACGGGTGCGCTGCAACAGCTTACCTCTGATTCATATGACGACCGAGATCCATCGTGGAGTCCTGATGGACGTAGTATTGCGTTTTCTTCCGATAGAACGTCCGTTGGGGAGGCTGGCCATTACAACATTTTTACCTATGAGGTGGCGTCGGGCACCATTCGCTATGTGACATTCGGAGAGCAAACCGATCTTTCGCCTACCTGGAGCCCGGATGGAAGCAAATTGGCTTATATCTCTACCCGAAGAGACTCGACCGGGAAATACACGGCACAAGATATCTGGGCCGTAGATATGAGTCACGAAGTGACCATGCCGAAGGCTTTTGCTTCTTCAACTACTGTGGAGTTCGCGCAAGCTCCCACCTGGCGATCGACCACGAGGCTTACTTCGCTTTTAGCTGCGTCCTTCGATCCTTATTGGGCAGACGATGAGCATATCGTTTTTACTAGTTTCGAGGGGCTCAACTTTTCCATTCGGCAAATATCCAATGTCGATTCGCTTTTAGGGGCGCCGAAAGAAACCGTTACCGCCAATTTATCAGGTATCGGAAAGCCCTGGAAGTACGATCGATTAGCATTGGGAGTTGATGCAGAGGCCATTACCTATAAACCCAAATACAATCTCGACATCGCCCAAGGAATCGTAAGTCAGAATTCCGTCCTTGGGACAACAGGGGGGGCTGTTTTGGCGTTTTCAGACATGTTGGGAGATGACTATCTCTATTTGACCCTGATAAATACAGGAACGGGAAGCAGAGATTTTGTCAAAGATTTAAGTCTTCAGCTATCTCGTTTTAAGCTAAATGGACGCGCGAACGTCGGTTATGGAGCGTATCGATACTCTGGGAGGCGGTATGACGTCACAGATCCAGATGCCCCCTCGGAGTTTCCTGTATTTTTTGAAACCGTCTATGGCGGATTTGGCCTTGTAAGTTATCCACTTTCAAAATTTAGTCGCGTCGAGTTAATGACGTCGCTGAACTGGACCAGAAAGGACGTTCAATCAAAAACTGGTGATCGAGAAGCCCTTCTGCTTTCCAATTCCGTTGCACTCGTGCGGGACAACGCATTGTACTGGATGAATGGGCCTATTTCGGGCTGGAGGGGCTCTTTGTCGGCAGGGTACACGTCCGACGTGCTGTATTCAAACGTTAGTTATTATTCGGTGATGCTGGATGTACGAAAGTATTTTCGTATCACCAACGACGTCACTTTTGCATCATGGGGCATGGCCCGCTTCAATGAAGGCAGGGAAGCGCGTCTCTTTGTTTTGGGTGGTAGTTGGGATCTGAGGGGATTTCATTGGTTTGACGTTCGCGGTCAAAAAATGTGGTTCACGTCTCATGAACTGAGATTTCCGTTGGTAAACGCTCCGACGATTCTGCTACCGATTTTAGCTCCATTTGGGGTGGCCAACCTGCGAGGGACGCTCTTTTTTGACGCTGCGCATGCGTGGAACACCGACTACAACGAAAAGCGAGCCGAAATACGATCCGGAGAAACGTTAGGCTCTGCTG